>JACRFY010000106.1 GCA_016212565.1 Magnetospirillum sp.
ATAGTCGGCGGCGTCGACGCCGCCGCCGCCGTCCAGGGGGTCGGCGCCCGAGCCGCCGGCCAGCACATCGTCGCCGCCGCGGCCGTCCAGTCGATCGGCGCCGGCCCCGCCTTCCAGGCGGTTGGCGTCGTCGTCGCCGGCCAGGGTGTCGTCGAAGCGGGTGCCGACGGCCCCGACGATGCCGCTGAGGGTATCGGTACCGCCGTCCCATTCGGTGGCGATGCCGGCGGCGAGATCGGCGGCCACCGGACCGCCCAGGTCGCTCCAACTGGCGTAGGCGCCGTCGGCGCCGCCGTCGAGGGTGTCGTTGCCCAACCGCCCGGCGAGCAGGTCGAGCCCGCCGCCGCCGACCAGCACGTTGTCTTCGGCGTCGCCCATCAGCGTGTCGCCAAAGGCGCTGCCGGTGAGGTCCTCGACGTTCTGGGTGAACTCGAACGTCCCGCTGACCGTCACCTGGGAATTCTGCAGATCGACCAGGGCGGGGGCCTGTTCGAGGGCGAACGACAGCAGGTCGCGTCCCGGCCCGCCGTCGTAGCTGTCGTTGCCCGGCCCGCCTTCCAGGCGGTCGGTGCCGATCCCGCCGTCGAGGCTGTCGTCGCCGGCGCCGCCATAGAGGACGTCGTCGCCGCGGAAGCCCTGCATGTGCTCGGGCTTGCCGGTGCCGATCAGCACGTCGGCGCTTGGGGTGCCGGGGACCTCGATCACTTCGACCGGAGGCGGGAAGATGGCGGTCTCGGCGCTGGCCAGCGTGGTGCCGGGCGCGCCGACGGTGGCGACGGGAGGAAGCGCGGCCATGACGGGCTCCTATACCAGTTGGATGTCGCCGCTGTCGGGCGTGTCGGCGGTGAAGCGAGCCACCAGGATGCGGTCGAGGCTGCCGGTGCCGTCGGCGTCGAAGAACAGGCGATTGCCGTCGAGGATGAACCAGTCGTTGCCGTCGTTGGCGGTCCCGTCGCTGCTGAAGTGGCTGTCGTCGAGCGTGCCTGCCGCCGGCCGGGACTCCGGGAAGGTCTCGTTGATGCTGATCACCAGGCGGTCGTCGCCGCTGGCGAAATCGCGGATGGTATCGCCGAATTCCTGGCGGCTGTCGTAGGTGAATTCGTCCGCCCCGCCGCCGCCGGTCAGGGTGTCGGCCCCGAACTGGCCCTGAAGCCGGTTGTTGCCGTCGTCGCCGACGATGCGGTCGTCATGCAGCGAGCCGACGACGTTCTCGATGCCCTGCAAGCGGTCGCTGCCGCCGGTGCCGTCGTCGCTGGCCTGGCCGCTGCCCAGGTTGACCCGCACCGCACCTTCGGAGGAATAATCGACGGTATCGCGTCCGGCGCCGCCGATCAGGGTGTCGTCGCCGCCACCGCCGATCAGCACGTCGTTGCCGCCGCGCCCCTCGATGCGATTGTCGCCCTCGTCGCCGACCAGCCGGTCGCCACGGCTGCCGCCGATCAGATTCTCGATGCCATCGACGGTGTCCAGGCCGGCGGTGCCGGCATCGAGATCGGCCACCACCCGGGTGGTCTGGTCCGAATAGTCGGCGGTGTCGGTGCCGTTCCCGCCGAGGAGAACGTCGGCGCCCGCGCCGCCGGTCAGCATGTCGTTGCCATTGCCGCCGATCAGCGCGTCCGCCCCATTGCCGCCGGAGAGGATGTCGCCACCGTTGCCGCCGTCGAGCCGGTCGGGGCCGTTGCCGCCGTCGAGAACGTCGGTGCCATTGCCGCCGAACAGGCTATCGGCGCCGTTGCCGCCGGAAATCGTGTCGTCGCCGTTGTTGCCGAACAGGCGGTCGCTGCCGTTGCGCCCCTCGATGGTGTCGTCGCCGCCAAGACCGAAGATGCGGTCGTCCTGGGATGTGCCGTTCAAGTCATTGGCACGGTCGTTCCCTATCCTGAGAGCCATGTCCGTCTCCCAACCGTGGATCACCGCATGGGAGGTGGCCTGCCGCAGGCGGCGAAACCATACCCCGGGGGGAGATGCCCCCTCGCCCGCGAGCGGGAGATAAAAACACACACGAACAGTGTTGATGCGCGCGCGTAAGCTGCGGCCGGCATCATTTTTGTGTTGAACTCACCCGCGATCGCGTATATCACAGCTGAGACAGACAAACGCACCTTGCGCAGACAGGATATACACCATGAGCTTCGTTCATCTTGGTCTCGTCGAGCTCGATCCCCAAACCGTCGCAGCGCTGGTCGCTTCGGGCGAAGCCGTCCTCGTCGACGTCCGCGAGGACGAGGAATTCGCCGTCGAACGCATCCCCGGTTCGATCCTGCGGCCGATGAGCGATTTCGAACTGGAGACCTGGCCGAGCTTCCCCGGCCGGAAGGTGATCATCTCCTGCCTGGGTGGGGTGCGGTCGGCGGCCATCGGGCGCAAGCTGATCGGTGCGGGGCATCCGTGGGCGATCCATCTCAAGGGTGGGCTCAACGCCTGGAAGGACGCCGGCCTTCCCACCGAAGTCGGGGAATAGCCCCCCCGTCCGGCCTACTCCCGAAAGCCGCATCTACCGCAGACGTCCCGTTGAGAGCGGGCGTCGTTTCAGCGATGGTGCGCGCCTCGACCCCACGGCGGAACACGGGGTCGGGGCAATGGGAGGACAAGGTCACATGCTGCATCCACACCCCAACATCCACCCCGGAGAAATCCTTCAGGAAGAGTTCCTCAAGCCGGCCGGCGTCGATGTCGACGCCCTGGCCGAGGCGCTGCGGCTGCCGCGGGAGCGCCTCGATGCCTTGGTGGCCGGCGAGGGGGCCATGTGCGTGGATACCGCGTTGCGGCTGTCGCACTATTTCGGCACCTCGGAGCGGTTCTGGCTGGAAATGCAGTTGTCCTACGACCTCGAACGCGCCCGGCGCGCCCGTTCGCGCATCGAATCGGAAGTGCGGCCGCTGGACGTGGCGTAGTGTCGTCATAAGCCCCTCTCCCGCGAGCGCTACGGCGTTCACACATTTCGTCATTCCCACGAACGTGGGAATCCATGCGTCGGGCCGCACTCCATTTGGCATGGACCCCCGCTTGCGCGGGGGTGACGATTTTTCGAAACGGAACGGCGACGTGCGAACGCCGTCGCCGGCGAGCGGGAGAGGGGCTTCGCCGGAGTTGGCTGCGCGTCGGTTGACCGCGCGCCCATCGGGGGCTATTCCTCAGCCGGGCACGCCGCGATCATCGGGGGACCTTCATGCGCAGGCTCGGTCGGATCATCGTCACCATCCTGGCCGTGGTCGGCCTGATCAATCTCCTGGTCCTGGGGCTGGGCGTGTGGGCCGCGGCTCATTTCTCCGCCAAGCCCCCGCTGCCGCGCCAGGCGGTTCTCGCCCTCGACCTGGAAGCCGAGTTCTCCGAGGCGCCGTCGTCGGATCCGTTCGAGCGCTTCGGCGGCAAGAAGCGCTACATCATCCATCGGGTGGTCGAGGCCCTCGACCGCGCCGCCGTCGATCCCGAGGTCGCCGGACTGTTCGCCACCCTGGGCGACAGCCATGTCGGCATGGCCGGGGCCCAGGAACTCCGCGATGCCGTCCAGCGCTTCCGCCAGAGCGGCAAGCCGGCGCTGGTGCTGGCCGAGACCATGGGCGATTTCGGCAAGGGCACCGTCGAGATGTACCTCGCCTCGGCGTTCGGTCAGGTGTGGTTGCAGCCCTCGGGCGACATCGGCCTCACCGGCTTCCTGATCGAGACGCCCTTCGTCAAGGGCACCCTCGACCTGCTCGGCGTGCAGGCGCAATTCGGCGCCCGCCACGAGTACAAGTCGGCGGTCGAGAGCTTCACGCGGACCGGCCTCAGCCAGCCCAGCCGCGACAACCTCGACGCCCTGCTGGGCTCGATCACCACCCAGGCGGTGGCCGGCATCGCCGCCGGGCGCAAGCTGGAGCCGGAGAAGGTCGCCCGGCTGATGGCCGCGGGCCCCTTCCTGGCCGCCGAGGCGCTGTCGGCCGGTCTGGTCGACAAGCTCGGCTACCGCGCCGACGCCCTGGCGGCGCTGGGGACCAACGAGAAGAAGCTGGTCGACGTCGCCGACTACGCCCGCCATATCGGTGCGGCCAAGGGGCCGCATTTCGCCCTCATCGCCGGCATCGGCCCCATCGACCGCGGCAAGTCCGAGGGGCCGTTCGCCGATGGCGGCTCGTTCCGCTCCGGCACCGTCGCCAAGGCGATTCGCGATGCGGTCGAGGATGCCGAGATCAAGGGCATCCTGCTGCGCATCGACAGCCCCGGCGGCTCGTATGTCGCCTCCGACACCGTGTGGCACGAGGTCAAGCGCGCCCGTGCCGCCGGCAAGCCGGTGGTGGCCTCGATGGGCGGGGTGGCGGCCTCGGGCGGCTATTTCGCCGCCATGGCCGCCGACCGCGTGGTTGCCCAGCCGGGCACCATCACCGGCTCGATCGGCGTCTTCTCCGGCAAGCTGGTGCTCACGGAACTGTGGGGCAAGCTGGGGGTGAGCTGGGACGAGGTCCGGCGCGGCGACCATGCCGATATCGGCAGCGCCAACCACCCGTTCTCGCCGGCGGCGTGGGAGCGGGTCAATGCCATGCTCGACGCCATCTACGCCGATTTCGTCGCCAAGGCCGCCGAGGGCCGCCGCTTGCCGCCCGAGCGCATGGATGCCCTGGCCCGCGGCCGGGTGTGGAGCGGCGCCGACGCCAAGGCCAACGGCCTGGTCGACACCCTGGGCGGCTACCCCGAGGCGGTGGCCGAGCTGCGCAAGCTGGCCGGGCTGGCCGACGGCGAGACGGTGCGGCTGGTGCCGTTCCCCGCCCGCGACCGCTGGGAGGAACTGCTGGAGGGCTTTGCCGGCGACAACGTCGACGCCGAGGGCGTGCGGGCGCTGTTGCGGGTCGGCCGCCTGCTGGCACCGCTGCTCCGCCACAGCGAGGCCTCCGGCGTGCAGGCGCGACTCGCCCCCTTCGAGGTGCGCTGATGGCGGAGCCGCGGACGGTCGTCATCACCGGCGCCAGCCGCGGCATCGGCCACGCCACCGCCCGGCGCTTCCTCGCCGAGGGCTGGCAGGTGATCACCTGCGCCCGCGCCGACGTGCCCGCCGAGTGCAGGCGGCCGCCCAACTGGACCCACCATGTCGTCTGCGACCTGTTCGACGCCGCCAGCACCGAGGCCTTCGTCCGCGCGGTCAACGCCCATCTCGGCGAGGCGCCGCTGCATGCCCTGGTCAACAATGCCGGCGTCAGCCCCAAGACTCCCTACAAGGAGCGGCTGGGGGTGCTGAACGGCTCGCTCGACGGCTGGAAGCAGGTGTTCGAGCTCAACTTCTTCGCCCCGCTGCGGCTGGCCCGCGGCTTCGCCCGCGCGCTGCACAAGGGCCAGGGGGCGATCGTCAACATCACCTCGATCGCCGGGCATTACGTCCATCCCTTCGCCGGCTCGGCCTATTCGACCTCCAAGGCGGCCTTGTCCGGGCTGACCCGCGAGATGGCGGTGGAGTTCGCCCAGTTGGGGGTGCGGGTCAACGCCGTGGCCCCGGGCGAGATCCGCACCGACATGGTCTCCGCCGAATACGAGGCGCTGATCCCGCGCATTCCCCTCGACCGCATGGGCACCACCGACGACGTCGCCGCGACGGTGTTCCGCCTGTGCACCGACGATTTCGCCTATGTCACCGGCTCCGAGGTGTTCGTCACCGGCGGGCAGCATCTGTATTAGAGCGCCGAGCCTCAAAATCCGAGGCACGGCGCTCCTGCGAGCATTGAGCGAGCGGCCAAGCGGGCGTCCGCCCGCGCCCGGCGAGGGCAAAAGATGAAACGAGAGCATCGTGCGCCATATTTGGCGCTCGATGCTCTAGAGACGCTCAGGCGCGACTAAAGCCGAGATTTTGCCCCCAACGGCGCAGGGCGAAACCGGCGAAGCTGCTGAGTGCGCCCGCCGCCGTCCATAGAGAATTGCCGTTCAGGCGAATGAAAATATTGGCGAAGACGAAGGGAATGCGCGCCAGGGCGTAGGCCTTCATCACGACGAAGGCGACCCGGAACGCCGGCTCTTGCCGTCCTTGGCGATAAAGCGCCACCAGCCTTAATACCTGATTCCGGCTGAGGAAGGGCGAAATGATGACCATGCTGTTGATGGTATCGGCCTCGAGCTGGAGGTAGTTCTTCGTCTTGCCGGTGTCGGCGGCGGCGTCGCCGAGCATCTTTTGCAGGTCGGTGCCGAAATAGGGCGTCAGTGAGTACATCTGGAGATAAAAGGGGCGGGGAATGTTGGCAATCGCTTCGACGGTCGCTAGCTTCTCGTCCTCCGATTCCAGCGGATTGTCAACAATGATGTCGACCCATGCGGCAATCTTGCGCTCCGCCAGCAAACCGATCGCCCGCGCCACTTGCTCCGGCGGTGATTTGCGACGGTATACTTCCTTCAGGACCCGCTCGCTTCCCGACTGCATGCCGACATTGATGGCGGTCAGGCCGGCCGCCTTCAGGGCGTCGAGCTTCGGCCCGGTGATATAGCCGGGGATGCTGTTAATGGCGAAGGGAAGCCCCACCTTTTCCTTGTAAAGGGCAGCGAAGGCCTGCAGGGTTTCGAGCGGGCGAGCCAGGAAGCAGTCGTCGTGAAATTTTATCATATTGATGTAATCTTCGTTCGTCTTTGAGCGAACGATTTCATCAATGATATTTTCCGGAGACCTGAAACGGACCTTTGAGCTGCCGTTCATCTTGTTGAGGATGTTGTTGCAGCAGTACGAACAAGAATAGGGGCAACCCCGAGATCCCATCACCGAATAGATCCGCCCTTTGTAGCGGATATTGCGCCGAAAGGTCTCACGGTCCAGCGGCACGACCGCGGACGCTGTGGCGAGAACGCTGGCGCGTGGGCGATGGTCGTAGGAGGGAACCTCGTCAAGGTCGGCGACGATCGGCCGGTTGGGGTTGACAATCAACCGCCCGTCCGCCCCCTTTAGGGCGATGTTGGCGACATCATCGGGGCGCAGTCCGGCGCCCAAGCGGGCGGCGACATCCAACACCACCGCTTCGCCTTCGCCGACGCAAACATAGTCGGCGACTTCGGCGCATTCCTCGGGAGCGATGGTTGGGTGAACCCCACCCCAGACGATGGGCAGTCCGGGCATCGCCGCGCGGATCAGCCCCGTCAGATGGACGGCACGGGCGAACTCATCGGACATCAGGCTGATGCCAACGAACAGCGGCGCCGTGCGACGGATGTAATCAATGATGGTGTCCGCGCTGCTATCGGCAGTGAAATGCGGCGCATACATCAGCGACGAATCGTACCCGGCGCGGAGAAGGCTGTAGTGAATGAACTTAATGCCAAGATTCTCGAGGTCGGGCGGCAGCGCAATCAGGATGATGGGTTGGGCTGGGGGCATGGCGGGTAATCCTGGCGGCTGCTCGGGGAAGAAGATGATCATCCATAGTCGCATTTCAGGGGGGTGAACTCAACCGCTTTGCCGCGGGTGGCGGCGCAGATCGGCCATTCCCGCCCCACCCGTTCGGGGCTAGAATGGCCGCCCCCATCCCACCGAGGACCCGCCCCGATGTCGTCGCCCCTGCTCTGGCAACCCAGCCCCGAGCGCATCGCCGCCGCCAACCTCACCGCCTTCATCGCCCGCGTCAACGCCATGCACGGCGCCGCCGTGCCCGATTATCCCAGTCTGTGGCGCTGGTCGGTGGCGGCGCCGGCGCGCTTTTGGGCCTCGGTGTGGGACAGCTGCGGGGTGATCGGCGACCGGCCCGACGCGGTGGTGGTCGACGATCCCGCCCGCATGCCCGGCGCCGTGTGGTTTCCGCAGGCGCGGCTGAACTACGCCGAGAACCTGCTGCGGCGCCGCGACGACGGCGATGCGCTGGTGTTCTGGGGCGAGGACAAGGTCAGGCGGCGGCTGTCCTTCGCCGAGTTGCACGCCCAGGTGTCGCGCCTGCAACAGGCGTTGCGCGCCGCCGGGGTGGGCGAGGGCGACCGGGTCGCCGGCTTCATGCCCAACATGCCGGAGACGGTGGCCTTCATGCTCGCCACCGCGTCCTTGGGGGCGATCTGGTCCTCGGCCTCGCCCGATTTCGGCGTCCAGGGGGTGGTCGACCGCTTCGGCCAGATCGAGCCGACCGTGCTGGTGTCCAGCGACGGGTACTTCTATTCCGGCAAGAGCTTCGATTCCCTGGCCAAGCTGGGCGAGATCGTGCCGCGCCTGCCCTCGCTGCGCCGGGTGGTGATCGTCCCCTACATTGCCGAGGAGGCCGACCTCGCCGCGGTGCCGCTGGCGGTGACCCTGGACGAATTCGTCGCCCCCTTCGCCGTCCGCGCGGTCGAGTACCGGCGGCTGCCCTTCGCCCATCCGCTGGTGATCATGTATTCGTCGGGAACCACCGGGGTGCCGAAGTGCATCGTCCACTCGGCCGGGGGCGCGCTGCTCCAGCATCTCAAGGAGCATCGCCTGCATTGCGACCTCAAGCCGGGCGACCGCGCCTTCTACTTCACCACCTGCGGCTGGATGATGTGGAACTGGCTGGTCACCGCCCTGGCCTCGGAGGCGACGCTGGTGCTCTACGACGGCAATCCGACGCTGTCGGACGGCCGCATCCTCTTCGATCTCGCCGATGCCGAGGGCGTGACCCTGTTCGGCACCTCGGCGAAGTGGCTCGACGCCATCGCCAAGATGGGGCTGGAGCCGGCCAGGACCCACCGCCTCGACAGCATCCGCACCATCGCCTCGACCGGCTCGGTGCTGGCGCCGGAGGGGTTCGACTACGTCTATGCCAAGGTCAAGGGCGACGTCCAACTGGCCTCGATCTCGGGGGGCACCGACCTGCTGTCGTGCTTCATCCTCGGCAATCCCATCGGGCCGGTCTATCGCGGCGAGGTGCAGTGCCGCGGCCTGGGGATGAAGGTCGAGGTGTTCGACGAGTCCGGCAACCCGCTGGTCGGGGCCAAGGGCGAGCTGGTGTGCACCCTGGCCTTCCCGTCGATGCCGGTGGGGTTCTGGAACGACCCCGACGGCGCCAGGTACCGCGCCGCCTATTTCGAGAAATACCCCGGGGTGTGGTGCCACGGCGACTGGGTCGAGCTGACCGACCACGAGGGGCTGATCGTCTACGGCCGCTCCGACGCCACCCTCAACCCCGGCGGGGTGCGCATCGGCACCGCCGAGATCTACCGCCAGGTCGAGCAGATCGACGAGGTGCTGGAAAGCCTGGTGATCGGCCAGGACTGGCAGGCCGACGTCCGCGTGGTGCTGTTCGTCCGCCTGCGCCCCGGCGTGGTCCTCGACGCCGCGTTGGCCGAGCGGATCAAGCACAAGATCCGCGACAACACCACCCCGCGCCATGTCCCGGCCAAGATCGTCGCCGTCGCCGACATCCCGCGCACCAAGTCGGGCAAGATCGTCGAGCTGGCGGTGCGCGACGTGGTGCACGGCCGCCCGGTCAAGAACCGCGAGGCCCTGGCCAATCCGGAGGCGCTGGAGCTCTATGCCGGGCGCGAGGAGTTGGCGGGGTAGGAAAAGCCCCTCTCCCGCGCGCGGGAGAGGGAGGGGCCCATTGCGGCGCAATGGGAGGGTGAGGGAGTTCCGGGCTCGGAGTTTGCGACTCCCGCACCCGGCGGGAGAGGGCTCAGCCCCTGATCAGCATTTGGCCGATTCCTTGAGGATCCACCGCTGGTCGTTCGCGTAATCGACGTAGATGATGCCGAAGCGGTTGCCGTAGCCCGAGCCCCACTCGAAGCAGTCCATCAGCGACCACACGAAGTAGCCGCGCACGTCGACGCCGTCGGCGATCGCCTCGGCCATGATGCTATGTCAGCGAGTTCGCGTTGATTGAAGGTGTCAACACGAAGTGCAAGCAGAGCCAAGGTAAAAGGACATCTGCCACAGATGAACACAGATCGACACAGATAGATTTTCGAAGGCGGTCATGCCGTGCCTAACCGGTTACGACAGACATCCACGACATATCGAGTGTCGGCCCCATCTTTTTTACGGAAGCTTCTGTGCCAGGAGGGGGCCCTCGGTCCTGGGAGCCGGAATGAGCGAAGTGGGCCGGGAGGGGACAGTCTGCTTTCGAAGATGGGGTGGGCAAAACTGCCGTTGACCCACAGGTTCAAATCGCGGGCACGCAACCCCCGCTATCGAACTTTCGCATTTCCCGAGGCCGTACTGCCGGCGATTGCAGTGTGAAGCAAACACCTTGCCCCCAATGCAACAAATTTTCCACTCCAGCCACATGCAGAACAGGAAACGTCAAAGTGCTACTTCGCACTCCGAACCAATGCCACCATGTCCTTGACCGCGTTCATATATTCAGGGGAACTCAAACCAGTATCATGGTTTACGCCCACGGCAACACGGAACTCGGATGGAATGCCTCGTTCCTTCAATCGCGTGACGTATGACTTCGCGAGGGAAACGTCGGTGTTGGTATCCCTGTCACCAGTAACGGCAATAATTCTTGTTGTCGCGGGAATTCCACCGACAAACTCGTGAGCCGACAGACTATTCTGCCATGACGACATAGCCGCACGCCAGCGAGGAATATCGCAATTACAAGCAAGAAGAACCGCGCCATCGGCGACATCTGGATGGCGACCCAAGATAACCCCGGAGATGTTCGCCCCACCAGAATAACCAGCCAGAACGACCTTCGATGCTTTATGATGCTTCTTTAGATTTCTAATTGCCTCGGCAATAGCATCAACGTTATGAGCGGTGTAATTGTCACGGCGACCATATGAATGTCCGCTAGACCGCTTTCCGAACTTGTCGTCGTATCCCGGCCTGAGCATTGCCACGCTAATAGTCTTGGAGTCAGCAAGTTTCTCCGGCGTATCGTATTCGTGTGAAATAGGCCGCCCGTTACTCTTGTCTCCATGGAGAGACACGATAAGAACCGTGTCACTGTCCAAATTAGATGGCGCATACGTCTTGATGGCGAGGCACTCGCTACCACCTGAGACATATTCGATCTGATCAGCTTTTGTACAGCTACCATCCTGCCCACGCTGAGCCGTCCCCTCCCCTGCGGCACACCCCATTAGGCCCAATGCGAATGGGACTATTCGGACAACTCCCCTGAACGCCTTCACACCATCCATTTTCATTGCCCCCTCCGAGCGCCTTACCAACGCGAACGACCGATTGTACCAAAACACCCAGCGGTGTCACAGCCTGCGCCTCTCGGAGTGCTCGGATGGGGGGGCCGACAGGCAACGCCGCATAACCGACCGGCGCTTGTCACAACGCTCTTCAGCTGAGATATTGCTGGGCCAACAGGCTTTACCAGAGGGGGGAATATGCTTCGTCCAATAATTGCGTTCGCGTGCGGGGCTATAGCGCTGGCCGGATGCGTGACGAACCCTCGGCTCGCTGACAATGGTGGATGCAAGCCCGAGGTTGAAGATTTTGTGAGTTACGTAAGCGGAAAGAAAGAATGCCTTGGCCTGAAGACCGTTAAAGGAAGGTCTCCAGATGATAAGAGGCTGCTTGTATATATCCATGGCGACAATTCAAGTGGCACTAATGCAGACAGGCCATTTAATGACCTTCTATCGCAAGAGTCCAGACTGAGCGATCTTGGAAACTTTACGAGAATTGCTATCGCTAGGCCAAGCCACTCTTTTTCCACTGGCGTTTCGTCGTCTGGAAGCGAGTGCAAGAAAGAGATCTGCTATACAGAAAATAATTTCATTGAAATTGGAAATGCCATCAAGAAGTTAAAGCATCATTATGGCGCCAAACACCTCATCCTTGTAGGCCGATCTGGCGGCGGGAATACCGTTGCATCTATCGCAGGATTATTCCCTGACCTTGCCGATGAGGTCGTTGGTATCGCTGGAAACTATGACTTCGATCAGTGGGTAAGAACAAGTTCAATTATGAAGCCAAATTGGACGATTTACCCCAGTCCATCGGCAAAAGACTACGTAAACAGCATTAGCAAGCGCACTCGATTTACACTAATTCATGGCCAGACTGATACGAACAACAGAAGACAAATATCTGAATCGTACATGGGAAGCTTAAAGCAAATAGGGATATCTGTTGAGCTACACGACGTCCCAACAGGACACTTCGACCAAGAGAAATCTGCTGAATTTGGAACCGTACTCGACTCAATCCTTAAGCGATCTAAGGCCTTCTCTGGTTAAGCGTGCACAGCAATCACTATCCGCCGGTTGGCGAGGAACGAGAGAGCGTACCTTCGTAGGTGACGGTCTCCTTTGACCGCCGCACCCGCGCCTCATGCTCGGCGAGGGATTGCAAGCCGCTGTAGTGTGGTCCTGTCCGCGACAACGACTCGCGCTCATGCGACGGAAGGCAATCGACACGGCGGCGAAGATCATCGGCGAGGCCGTGATACGGCGCGCCGACAGGAAGGGCAGCATAGGATTACGGTGACTTAACCGCAGAGGCACGCCACGTTCATCGGTGGGCAACTACCCCCTGATCAACCCCGCATACCATTTGGCCGATTCCTTGAGGATCCGCCGCTGCTGGTCGGCGTAATCGACGTAGATCACCCCGAAGCGGTTGCCGTAGCCCGAGCCCCACTCGAAGCAATCCATCAGCGACCACACGAAGTAGCCGCGCACGTCGACGCCGTCGGCGATCGCCTGGGCCATGGCGTCGGTGTATGCGGCGAGGAACGACAGGCGGTGCTTGTCGACCACCCGGCCGTCGGCGGCGACCGTTTCTTCCCAATTGCCGCAGCCGTTCTCGGTGACGTAGATCGGCAGGCGGTAGCGGTCGGCGGTGTCGTGCAACTCCTGGCGGAAGGCCTGGGGATAGATCGCCCAGCCGACGTCGGGATGGGGCGGGTCCTCGGGCGGATTGGCGCCGAAGCCGCATTTCAGCGGGTTGGGCTCGGCGCGGATGAACATCGGGCCGTAATGGTTGAGGCCGAACCAGTCGAGCGGCCGGCAGATTCGCGCCAGGTCGCCGGCCTGGACATAGGGCTCGAAGTCGCCGGCCACCGCCGCCGGGTAGTGGCCCAGCACCTGCGGGTCGGGGAACACCTCGTTCCAGTGGGTGGAGAAGGTGGCGGTGGCGGCGCGGTTCTCGGCGGTGTCGGTCTCGGGATGGCAGGGCTGGCGGTTGTGGACGACGCCGATCGAGGCGCCCGGCACATGGGCGCGGACCACGTCGACGGCGGCGCCGTGGGCGAGGTTCTGGTGATGCACCGCCTTGAGGTAGGTGGGGTAGTCGGCGACCATCGGCGCGTTGCCGCCATAGGCATAGCCGAAGATGGTCGACACCGACTGCTCGTTGAAGGTGGCGAAATGCCTGACCCGGTCGCCGAGGCGGCGCGCCACCACGGTGACGTAGTCGGCGAACCAGCCGGCCGAGTCGCGGTTGGCCCAGCCGCCCAGGTCGTTGAGGGCCAGCGGCAGATCCCAGTGGTAGAGGCACAGCCACGGCTCGATGCCCGCCGCCAGCAACCCGTCGACCAGGCGCTCGTAGAAGTCCAGCCCCTCGGGGTTGACGGCGCCGCGGCCGCGCGGCATCACCCGCGGCCAGGCGACCGAGAAGCGGTAGGCCTGCAATCCGATCTCCGTCATCAGGCCGATGTCCTCGGCCCAGCGATGGAAGTGGTCGGCGGCGACGTCGCCGGTCTCGCCGTTGGGCGTCTTGCCGGCGATGCGGCAATGGCGGTCCCAGATGCTGGGGCCGCGCCCGCCCTCGCCGGCGCCGCCCTCGATCTGGTAGGCGGCCGACGACGAGCCCCACAGGAAGCCGGGGGGGAATTTGCCGTTGGCCATGGCGTCGCTCCTCAGTTCTGCGTGCCGACCAGCGCCGCAATCGGCGTCGGCGAGATCCCGGTGGGCTGCTGGAAGGGATTGCCCTGCACCAGCACGATGGCCGCCGTCGGCGCCGCGGCGGCGGAAAACAGCATGATGGCCAGGATTTCGGCGCGCGGCTGGTCGATATAGACCATGGCGACGGAAATCATGGTGATGAAGCCGAGGAAGGCCATTCCCAGCCACTTCAGCGGATTGACGTGGGTGCGGCTGAGGGCCACCCGCAGGTCGCGGTCGGCGCGGATGTCGACCGCTTCCTCCAGGATCAGGGTCTGGGCGTTGGCGTTGAGCCCGGCGGCGCCGAGATTGCCCGACAGCACCTCGAACAGGGCGTCGAGCGCGGCCGAGGCGGCGCGGCTGTCTTCGCGCCGGGCCAGCAGCGGCCATTCCTCGTCGACCACCAGGCGGGCGTAGTCGTGCACCGCCGCCTGCACCCGGCCCTTGGTGGGGTGGGCGACGCCGCTGGACAGGGCGAGGATGTTGCGCAGCGCGCCCGCCTCGTGAAAGGTGGCGTTCAGCGCCCGGTCGTGGGCGCTCCAGGTGTCGTTGGCGAGAAAGGCCAGGGTCAGGGCGAACAGCACGCCGACCACGCCGACGAAGGGCGGCGACAGGCCGCGGAAGGTGCGGATCTGCGGGGCCAGGCGCGAGCGGTGCGACAGCCACACCAGCCCTGCCGAGGCGGCGAAGGTGCCGATGAAGGCCATCGCCGCCAGCAGGTAGTGGTCGTAGACGCGAAGATGGGCGAGCACGGCCGCGCGCCCCTAATAGGTCTTCTTGTCGCCCCACATCTCGGGGTTGAAGCGCACCACCCGGTTGCGGCCGCCCTCCTTGGCCTGGTAGAGGGCGACGTCGGCGAACTTGACCGCCTGCCAGAAGGTGTCGCTGTCGGTGGGGAAGTCGGAGATGCCGATCGAGATGGTCTTGCGCAGCAGCACGCTGCCGGCCTGGACCTCCAGGGCCTCGACCGCGGCGCGGATCTTCTCGGCCACCTGATCGGCGTATTCCGGCGTGGTGTCGAGCAGGACGATGAGGAATTCCTCGCCGCCGAAGCGGATCACCATGTCCGAGGTCCGCACCGCCTGGCGCAGCACCTTGGCCAGGGCCTTGATCACCGTGTCGCCGGCATCGTGGCCATAGGTGTCGTTGACCATTTTGAAGAAGTCGAGGTCGAGCATCATGATGCCCAGGCGCTGCTTGCGCCGCTGCACGTTGGCGACCAGCGTGTCGACGTATTCCTCGAGGAAGCGGCGGTTGTTGAGGCCGGTCATCGGGTCGCGCAGACTCGATTCCTTCAGCGTCTCCATCAGCTTCTTGGTTTCGAGCACCGGCGCGGCCTCGCGCAGGTAGACGTTGATGAAGGGGATGATGCCGAGGATCAGTCCCTCCTCGCCGGGGGCGGCGACCAGTTGCAGCACGTTGCCGACCGAGCCGGACTGGATGATCGGCAGGCAGATGTGCTTGTAGCCGGCGTTGGCATCCGGCGGCTGGAAGGAATAGCAGATGCCGGGATGATGGATGCCGTCGACGCGATGGCCGGTGCGCTTGGCGCGGCAGCCCTCGGCGCGGACCATGATCTGCGGGTCGCACCAGCGGCAGGATGCCTCGGCCTGACCGTCGACGTAGAGGGGAACCATCTGGTTGCGGTTGGGCACCGTCTCGTAGAGCGAGAACAAACGCACCGGGAAGTCCTCGATCAGGGTGCGGACCAGGCGCTGGTGAATCTCGGCCTTGGTCTCGTCCTCCTCGATGGCCTGCTTGAAGTGTGCCGCCCGGGTCAGGCCGTCGACCATGTCGATGGTGGCGGAAAGCTGGTTTTCGTCGGGATGGGGGACGCGCTCGGTGAGGCGGGCGACGTTGTTGCCGATGCGGGTCAGGCCGTCGTCGAGGAAGGCGAGCAGCCGGTTCATGTCGGCGGCGATCTGCCCGACCTCGTCCTTGGTCAGTTGTTCGACATTGCCCTTGAAGTCGCCGCGCAAGGCCCGCTGCACCGCGTCCTCGACGTTGAGGGCCGTCACCGCCACCGGATTGATCAGACGGCGGATGAAGAAGAAGGCCACCGCCGACAACAGGGCGATCGCGGTCACCATGCCGGCGACGGTCAGCAGCGCCTTCATCTTGAGGTTGCCGATGGAGACCAGCATGGTCACCGCCCCCAGGACCGCGCCTTCCTCGGTCTGATGGCATTGCAGGCAGTTGGGGGTGCCGCGCGTGGTGGCGACGAAGGGAACGGTGCCGCGGATCAGGGTGTCGCCATCGGTCTCGACGATCTGGTAGGCCGGCTTGCCGTCGCGCAGGACCTGAGCCTCCAATTCGTCGGAGGGCGTCTCTTCGCTGAGACCGGAGCCGAACTGGTTGACCACCACTGCCGAGCGCACCACCCGGGCCGAGGCCAGCCCCTGCACCTCCATCAGCCGCTTGAGGAAGCTCTCGCGCTTGTCGATGACCCCGTTGATCATCGACTCGGTCAGGTGGACGCGGACGATTTCCGCGGCGGTGCGGATGTGTTCCGACGACGAGGCGATGGAGAAGGAGCGGAAGGCGAAGAGGCTCAATGCCACCAGGGTGACCATCAGACTGGCGGCGATGGCGATGAAGAAGACGGAGACCTTGGTATTGAGGTTCATTGCCTGGAAAACTCCCCCTGACGCCGGCGGCGGCGACCGCCATGCGCGCGTAGCATAATCCTCGCCGCACGTCTCGACAACGGCAGGATTGCTTGCCGCAAAGTATCGTCGTCATGGCCGGGCTCGACCCGGCCCTCCCCGCGGTGCCGCAAAGGTCGGCAGCAGCTGTGCGGTACGGCGGGGATGCCCGGAACAAGTCCGGGCATGACGACTCCTTTGAGATTACCCCCGCGCCATCTTTGCCAGGCGCATGCGCAATGCGTTGAGCTTGATGAAGCCCTGTGCGTCGCGCTGGTCGTAGACGCTGTCCTCTTCGAAGGTGACGTAATCGAGGCGATAGAGCGACTTGGCGCTCTTGCGCCCGGCGACGGTGACGTTGCCCTTGAACAGCTTGAGGCGCACGGTGCCGCCGACGTTCTCGCTCACCTTGTCGATCAGCTGTTGCAGGGCGATGCGTTCGGGGCTGAACCAGAAGCCGTTGTAGATCAGCTCGGCGTAGCGCGGCATCAGGTCGTCCTTGAGGTGCGACTCGCCGCGATCCAGCGTCAGGCTCTCCATCGCCCGGTGGGCGACATGCAGCACGGTGCCGCCGGGAGTCTCGTAGACGCCGCGGCTCTTCCTGCCGACGAAGCGGTTCTCGACCAGGTCGAGGCGGCCGATGCCGTTGGCCCCGCCCAGGGCGTTGAGCCTGGTCAGCAGGGCGGCCGGCGACAGACGCTCGCCGTCGATGGCCACCGGGTCGCCCTTCTCGAACTCGATTTCGATGTAGGTGGCCTTGTCGGGGGCCTTTTCGGGCGACACCGAGCGGGTGAACATGTCTTCGTCGGGCTCGACCCAGGGGTCTTCCAGCGCCTTGCCCTCGTAGGAGATGTGCAGAAGGTTGGCGTCGGTGGAGTAGGGGGCCTCGCCTCGCTTGTCCTTGGCGATGGGGATCTGGTGCTTCTCGGCGAAGTCGAGCAGGCGGGTGCGGCTGGTCAGGTCCCAC
>JACRFY010000015.1 GCA_016212565.1 Magnetospirillum sp.
ACCAACGCCTCGTCAATGGCGGCAAGCCCAAAATGATAGCCCTCGTCGCCTGCATGCGAAAGATGCTCGTCATCCTCAACGCCGTCCTTCGCGATCAGAGGGGATGGAACGCTTGACGCCGAACACAGTCGCTCTGTGGTCCATTTTCCTTTCCGGTTGGGCCTGCAAAGTGATGGGTGGTGAGCGCAAGCAAGCGCGCGATCGGTTCTTCTTACCCGACGAAGCGGCGGATGCAGGTCTCGGCGACGCGGGCAAGGAAGGCGATCAGGTCGGTGCCCTGGCCGGGGTGGAAGGTGCGGCTGTGGCGCGAGCCCAGCGACAGCAGGCCGGCCGGGCACTGGCCGCCGGCGCTCAGGCGCACCACCGCCGACGAGGTCACCAGCCCGGCGCCGTCGCCGAACAGCAGCGGATCGCCGGGCAATTCCTCGAACAGGGCGCAGTCGCGGTCGTCGCCCCCCATCACCCGGGCGACCATGCCGGCGGGAATGCGTTCGATCCCCGCCACCGCCAGCACCGGCAGCGCCACCGCGCTTTCCTCGAAGGCCAGGGCGGCAACGTCGACGTCGAGCAGCGGCGGCAGGTCGTCGGCCACCGCCTGGGCCAGTTGCCCCAGCGTCTCGGCGGTCAGCAGCGCCAGCACCGCCTGATGGGTGCGGTTCTGGGTCGACATGTTGGAGCGGCTGGTGTGGATCAGGTGCTCGGCGGCGCCCTTGACCCGATCCAGTTCCTCCTGCAGGCGTTCGATCATGAACACCTGCATGTCGACCACCCCCTCGGCATCGGCAAAGCGCGACGGCGGCGACAGGGCCAGCGCCAGTTCGGGGTGGCGGATCAACATGTCGGGATGGCCGCGCAGCCAGGCAACCACCTGGGCCTCGTCGACGGTGGGATGAACGACGGCGGCGCCGTCATGCTTGCGGGCCATCAGCGATTCTCCGCCAGGGTATCGTTCGAGCGTCTCATGCCGTAGAGTTTAGCCGATGCTTTCCGTCGCCGCCAATCCCCCCGCGCGCCATCTCTCCGGCAGCCGTGTCGCGGTGCTGCTTCCGCTGCCGCTGGCCGGGGTCTACGACTACCGGGTCGGCGAGCAGACGCTGGCCGATGGCGACCTGGTGGCCGTGCCGCTGGGCCGGCGCGAGGTGTGGGGCGTGGTGTGGGGCCCGGGATCCGGCGGCTGTGCCGAGGGCAAGCTGCGCCCGGTGATCCGCCGCCTCGACGCCCGCCCGCTGCCCGACGGCGTGCGCCGCTTCGTCGATTGGGTGGCCGGCTATACCCTGGCCGCCCCGGGAGCGGTGCTGAAGATGGCGGTCAGCGTCCCCGCCGCCTTTGCGCCGCCGCGTCCCCAGGCGGCCTGCCGGCTCGCCGCGCCGCCGCCCGCGCTCAAGCTCACCCCGGCGCGCCGCCGGGTTCTGGAGGTGGCCGCCACCCTGCCGCCGCTGGCCGCCGCCGATCTCGCCCGCGAAGCCGGGGTGGGCGCGGCGGTGGTCAAGGGCCTGATCGCCGCCGGGGCGCTCGACGAGATCGCCCTGCCGCCGCCGCCGCTGTTCGATCCCCCCGACAGCGCCCGTCCCGGCCCCACCCTGTCGCCCGAGCAGGCAAGGGCGGCGGCGGCGTTGGCGACGGCGGTGGGCGGCGGCTTCTCGGTGGCGGTGCTCGACGGCGTCACCGGCTCGGGCAAGACCGAGGTCTATTTCGAGGCGGTGGCGGCGGCCTTGCAGGCCGGACGCCAGGTGCTGGTGCTGCTGCCCGAAATCGCCCTGTCGTCGCAATGGCTGGGCCGCTTCGCCGCCCGCTTCGGCGCCGCCCCCGCCGAGTGGCATTCCGAGCTCGGCGACGCCCGGCGCCGCGACACCTGGCGGGCGGTCGCCGAGGGTCAGGCGCGGGTGGTGGTCGGGGCCCGCTCGGCCCTGTTCCTGCCCTTCCCCGATCTGGGCCTGATCGTCGTCGACGAAGAGCACGACGGCGCCTTCAAGCAGGAGGAGGGCGTCGCCTATCACGCCCGCGACATGGCGGTGGTGCGCGCCCGCCTGGGCGGCTTCCCCATCGTCCTGGCCTCGGCGACGCCGTCGCTGGAGACCCTGGCCAACGTCCAGGCGGGGCGCTATACGCGGCTCGAACTCCCCGACCGCCATGCCGGGGCGAGCATGCCGGCCATCGCCATCGTCGATCTGCGCCGCACGCCGCCGCCGCGCGGCCGCTTCCTCAGCCCGCCGCTGGTGCGCGCCGTCGAGGACACCCTGGCGGCCGGCGAGCAGGCGATGCTGTTCCTCAATCGCCGCGGCTACGCCCCGCTGACCCTGTGCCGCGGCTGCGGCTTCCGCCTGCAATGCCCGCATTGCACCGCCTGGCTGGTCGAGCACCGCGCCCATGGCCGGCTGGTGTGCCACCATTGCGGCTATTTCTCGCCGCTGCCCGAGCGCTGCCCCAATTGCGAGGCCGAGGCGTCGTTCACCGCCTGCGGTCCCGGCGTCGAGCGCATCGCCGAAGAGGCCGCCCGCCTGTTTCCCGCCGCCCGCCTGGCGGTGATGGCCTCGGATACCGTTTCCGGACCGCAGGCGGCGGCCGAGCTGATACGCCGCGTCGACGACCACGACATCGACCTGCTGGTCGGCACCCAGATCGTCGCCAAAGGCTACCACTTCCCGCTGCTGACCCTGGTGGGGGTGGTGGATGCCGATCTCGGCCTCGAAGGCGGCGATCTGCGGGCCGGCGAGCGCACCCACCAATTGCTGTCCCAGGTGGCCGGCCGCGCCGGCCGCGCCGAGCGTCCGGGCCGGGTGCTGCTGCAAACCTGGCAGCCCGAGCATCCGGTGATGGCGGCGCTGGTCACCGGCGACCGCGACACCTTCATTGCCCGCGAAGCCGAATGCCGCCGCGTCGCCGCCATGCCGCCCTACGGCCGCCTCGCCGCCCTGGTGGTCTCGGGGCCGGAGGCACCGGCGGTGGATGGGTTCTGCCGCCGCCTCGCCCGGTCCGCCCCGGTCGCTGCGGGAGTCGAGGTGCTGGGGCCGGCTCCGGCGCCGATGGCGCTGCTGCGCGGCCGCCACCGCCGCCGCTTCCTGGTCAAGGCGCCGCGAACGGCACCGCTGCAAACCCTGCTGCGGGCCTGGCTGGAAATCGAGGCGCCGCCCGCGGGAGTCAGGGTGCAGGTGGATGTCGATCCGTATAGCTTTTTCTAGCCGATCCTCTCCGCAAGGCGGAGGCGCTGCGCACAAAACCGGGGGGATTCGATACCCCATACCGACTCCTTTGGCGCTATGCCCCTTCCAACGGACGGTCCCCGCTCATGCCTCCGGGCCCTACCGCGCACCGGCCGCAATGCCTATGCTGTTGTCAACGGGGGCAGCCCGTCCTCGGGGAGGTGGCCATGACGGTTCATCGCAGCGAATTGCGCGCCTATCCACGGCTCTCGTGCGCCCTGCCGGCGCGTTTCCTGCTTGAAGACGGCTCGGGCGACCTGTGTGGCGAGGGCCAGGTGATGGACCTCTCCCCAGGCGGCTGCAAGCTGCTGCCGGCGCAACTCGGCCCCTTGGTGGATCGCAATGTGGCGTGCGGTACGCCGGTCACCGTTCGCCTCAACGGCGCGGTGGTCGAAGGCATCATCGCCTGGACAACGCCCAATTTCAGCGCCATCGGCTGCCGCTTCGACGCGGTGCTGGCGGAAACAGGCGTGCTGGTGCCGATGATGGCGGCGGAATAGAGCGCAGGACTTGCGTTACCGGCATCCGGGCCTATCCTTTCGGTTTGGTTCCCCTGCCTGGATCGTTTGCCATGAGGATCTCGCGCCGCCACGCTCTCGCCGGCCTTGCCGCCCTGCCGCTGGCCGGGTGCCAAATGGCGCCCGGCACCGGCCATGAGACCTTCAACATCGTTTCCGCCGAGGAAGAACAGGAGATGGGGCGCAAGTCCCATCCGCAGATTCTCGCCCAGTTCGGCGGCGCTTCCGACGATCCGCGGCTCCAGGCCTATGTCGCCGGCATCGGCCAGCGTCTGGTGCGCCATACCGAAACCCCGGGCGGCGACTTCCGCTTCACCGTGCTCAACAGCGATATCGCCAACGCCATGGCGGTTCCCGGCGGCTATGTCTACGTCACCCGCGCCTTGCTGGCCCTGACCGGCAACGAAGCCGAACTGGCCGGGGTGATCGGCCACGAGATCGGCCACGTCACCGCGCGCCATTCCTCGCAGCGCTACAGCCGGGCGATGGCCACCAATCTCGGCCTCGCCGTGCTCGGCGCGGTGGTCGGCGTGCCCGGCGTCGCCGACGTCGCCCAGATGGGGGCCAGCGCCTGGCTGCAAAGCTACTCCCAGGACAACGAGTTCGAGGCCGATTCCCTGGGCGTGCGCTACATGAGCCGCTCGGGCTACAATGCCGAGGCCATGGTCACCATGCTGACCAAACTGCGCGCGCATTCGCGGCTGGAGGCGGTGGTCGCGGGGCAAAACCCCGACGCCGTCGACGAACACCACTTCATGGCCACCCACCCCCGCACCCTCGACCGCGTCAACGCCGCCATCCAGCAGACCCTGGGGGCACCGCCACAGGGCGCGGTGGGCACGGATTCGTTTCTCGACGCCGTCGACGGCATGATCTACGGCGACGATCCAGCCCAGGGGGTGGTGCGCGACCGCCTGTTCCTCCATCCCCAGCTCGGCTTCCGCTTCGAGGTGCCGGCCGGCTTCCGTCTGGTCAACGGCGACAAGGCGGTGCTGGCCAAGCATCCCGGCGGGGCGGTGATCATCTTCGATTCCGCCCCGGCCCGCGGCCATGCCGACATGGCCGCCTATCTCGGCCGGGTGTGGGCGGCGAAGTCCACGCTCGACGGGCTCGAGCGCATCGACATCAACGGCCTGGCCGCGGCCACCGCCACCACCCGCGGCCGCACCCGCCAGGGGGCGGTGGACCTGCGGCTGGTGGCGATCCGCTTCGATGCCGACACCCTCTACCGCTTCACCTTCGCCACCCCGCCGCGGCTGACCGCGCAACTGGGCGTCGATCTGCGCCGCACCACCTACAGCTTCCGTCCGATCGCCGCCGACGAGCGGGCGCTGGCGCAGCCGTGGCGGGTGTCGGTGGTCACCGTGCGCAGCGGCGACACCGCCGAATCCCTGGGGGCGCGGATGGCCATGCGCGCCTATCCGGTCGAGCACTTCCGGCTTCTCAACGGCCTCGGGCCCGAGGACCAGCCGCTGGCCGGGCAACGGGTCAAGCTGGTGGTGTGACGCCGCGCTCGGCGACCACCGGCTGCTGCCCCAGCACCCCGCCTTTGAGGCGGAAAAAGACGTGCCGGCCGATCACCACCGTCTGGCTGTAGCGCTTGGCCGCCCAGGCGGGGTGGACATCGACATGGTGGAAATACAGCGCCCCGCCGGTGGGATCGCGGCCGCCGGCCAGGGCGCGCACCGCCGCCTTCAGGGATTGCTGCCACGCCGCCTCGTCGCGCGGCCGGTCGGGGTGGCCGTCGCAATACCATTGGAACTGACACGGCGCCGCGGTGCCGCCCTGGCGGACCACGCCGCAGATGGTTTCGGGGAACGGCGCGGTGGCGACGCGGTTGAGGGTGACGTGGGCCACCGCCACCCGCCCGCTCTCCGGCTCGCCGCGGGCCTCGAAATAGACATTGAGCGCCAGGCACTGCATTTCGGAATAGGCGACCATCAGCGCCGGGCGAATGATGCGCGGCGACAGCATCACCAGCCGCCCTTCGGCCTCCGGACTGGGCGGGGGGGCGTGTGCGGTAGCGCCGGTCCCGGCCATCAGCAAAGCCAGGGCTACGGCGAAGGGGATTGTCCTGCCATCCATGGGCAGGGATTGTGGTCATCCTTCCCCGGCGCCGCCATTCGCCACAAGGCCATCCGGGCATGGTCGGATGGTGGGGCTAGTAGCCGCAAAGGGTGTTGGGACCGATGTCCAGGTGGAGATGATCCTGGTGGAAGCGGTCGTGGTTGGGCGTCAGCACCACGTTGAAGCTGCGGCACGATTCCCGCGCCAGCGCGTGCAGGAAGGCGCCCTGGCTGCCGCCGGCCCGCCAATGGCGGGCCACCGTCACCAGCGAGCCGTCGGCCAGCTCGAAGCCCGACACATCGATGGCCAGCCCCCGGGAATGCTCGGACAGCCGCCCGCCGGCGCTGGTATTGCCCGAGCGGGCCGCCGCCGCGGTGGTGGCATTGCGCCGGGTCCGGCAGTCGTAGGTCCCGAGGTGATGGAGGCGAATCACCGGCTGGCCGAAATGCGCCAGCGCCAGCGGCTGCACCACCTGGGTTTCGAAGCGGCTGAGGGTGCGGGCCAGGGAACAGGCCATCAGCCCGGGGCGGTTCCACGGCAGCGCCGCCGCCGAGACGCGAACCGGATTGGCGATGGCACAGGCGCCGGTTCCGCTCTCGGCGGCCGGCTCGAAGGCGACGCGGGCGGCGGACAGGTCGCCGAGGCAGGCGGCATCCGGACTCGCCAGCGGCAGCGGCGGGCCCAGCGGCGGATAGGCGCCCGGCCCGGCGCCGCAACCGGCGAGCACCGCAAGAGCAAAGACGATGAAGACCGGACGAATGGACAAGACGACCCTCGCGGGACAGAGCGGTCGCCGATCTTTACGCACTATCGCCGTTCGTTGTCATCCATAATCCGTAAGAATAACATGGAAAGGGGGGCTTAAGACTTCGTTTACCCTTCGCCGGGAAGGGTGAAGACGAAGGCGGAGCCACCTTCGGGCGAGGCTTCGACCCAGATCCGCCCGCCATGGCGGTCGACGACTTTGCGGCAGATGGCCAGACCGATGCCCGAGCCCTCGATCTCGCTGCGGGCATGCAGGCGTTGGAAGATCATGAACACCCGCTCGCGGTCGCCCTCGGGAATCCCGATGCCGTTGTCGGCGACGGTGAAGCGCCACCGCCCGCCCGCGGCCGGCGCAACGGCAAGGTGAACCACCGGCGGGCGCTCGGGATGGCGGTATTTGATGGCGTTGCCGATCAGGTTCTGGAACAGGCGCACGATCTCGCCGCGGTCGCCGACCACCGCCGGCAGATGCTCGGGAAGACGGATCTCGGCCCCGGCCGCATCGATGGCCATCCCCAGATTGGCCAAGGCCGCCTCGACCGCCTCGACGGATTCGAAGCGAACCAACGGCGCCCCCTTGCGCCCGACCCGCGAATATTCGAGCAGATCGAGGATCAGCCGGTCCATGCGGGTGGCGCCGTCGCGGGCGAAGGCGATGAACTCGCGGGCATCGGCGTCGAGGCGATCGGCATAGCGCCGCTCCAGCAGGCCGACATAGGCGCTGACCATGCGCAGCGGCTCGCGCAGATCGTGGCTGGCGACGTAGGCGAACTGCTCCAGCTCGGCGTTGGAGGCTTCCAGCGCATGGGTCTTGTCGGCCAGCGCCGCTTCGGCCCGCTTGAGCGCCGAAACGTCGATGCCGCTGTAAAGGATGCAGGCCTGGCCGTCGACGTCGATGCGCCGGGCGGAGAACAGGTAGGGCAGGCGGGCGCCGCCGCGGACGCTCATCGCCGCTTCGGCCTCGGACCGCCCGTTGGTCAGGGCGTCGTCGAGCAGGGCGGCAAAGGTTTCGCGGTCGGGACCGTCGAAGAACGACAGCGCGTCGACGGCGGCCACCTGGGCGGCGCTGACCCGGGCTACCTGTTCGAGGTTGCGGTTCCAGCGCAGGAAGTGCCGGCTCTCGCCCAGCAAGGCAAAGGCGCCCGGCAGGCTGTCGATGATCGCCTGCGACAGATCGCGCTCCGAGCGGACCCGTTCCTCGGCGCGCTCGCGCTCGCTGACATCGCGGGCGATCATCGAGGCGCCGGCCACCGCCCCGTTCTCGTCGCGCAACGGGGTGAAATTGGCCTCGTAGATGGCAGAGCGGCCGCCCGCGCCGGGCAGCGCGATGGTGGCGGTGATCGCCTCGCCCGCCGCCGAGCGCCGCCAGGCCGGCAACAACGGCCCCAGCCCGGCGGGATGGTCGGCGAGCAGGTCCGGCAGCCGCTGGCCGATCATCGGCCACACCGCGAAGGCCTGGTGGAAGCTCTCGGCGAACGCGCGGTTCATCACCATGAACCGCAGGTCCGAATCGACGGCGGCGATCAGGTCGCGGGTGCCGTCGATCAGGGCGCTGAGGCGGTCGCTGGTGCGCTCCAGCAGCCGGTGCAGCCCGGCGTAGTGGGCCTGGGTGTGCTGGCGCTCGGCGGTTTCCCGCTCGACGCGGAATTCCAGCCGTCGCAGCGCATCGCGCTGGCGGCGGGACAGTTGCGCGATGCGGGCCGTCCAGGCCAGCACCACCGCCAATGCCGTCCCCAGGACGAGAACGACCTCGTCGCCGATGGCGCCCAGCGCCATGCTCGGTTGCGACACCACGTCGACCGCCTGCCACAGCAAGGCGCTGAAGGCGGCGGGCCCGGTGGCGACCACCGCCGGCAACAACGCCGGCGATTCCTTGCCGTAACACCACGACAGCGTCAGCAGGGCCACGGCGGCAACGGCGAAAACGACGACGGTGTGGCTCGACCCGATGGTCAGGCGCAAGGCCGGCGCGGCGGCGAGATGCAGATGATAGGCGAGCGTTTCGGCGGCGACGAAGCCCATCATCGCCGACCCGGTCGCCGCCGCGATCACCGGCCCCATCCGGCCGACGCGCAGGACGGCGATGCCGAGGCTGAGGGCGATGAAGGCCTGGGCGGTATGGGCAGCCATCGGCCGCGGCGGCACTCCGCCGATGGTGGTGACGCGGTCGACCAGCAGGTAGTGGATGTCGGTCTCCAGACCCCAGGCGGCGCCATGCAGGGTAATCACCGCCATCGCGCCGGCCACCATCGCCGCCAACGCCGCCGGGATCCGCTGCCCGCCGGCCGCGGCGACCAGGCCGAGACCGCAGAAGGCAAAGGCGAAGGCGGTGTTGGGCGTCATCGGCCGCACCTGGGTGCCCAGTCGCACCAGGGCGTCGCTGCCGGTATACCAGCCGGCCAGGACCACCAGTCCGACCAGGACCAGCGCCCCCCCGGCGGCGGCCCCCACCGCTCGCGCAACGCCCGGGTTTGCCCCTCCCCGCGTCATCACCGTACCCGTCTGTGCATCGCCCGGGCGCTACTGTAACGCAGCCGTGCGGCGGGAGCGCCGAAAATCGTCGGGTCTAGCGCTCGCGCCGCAACACGAAGCGGACATTCCTGCCCGCCTTGTTGGTGGCCGAGCCGAAGATCTTGCCGTCGTCGGTGCGCACGCCGTCGAAGACGAAGGCGTCGCCCTCGCCGGCGGTCAGGCGCACGGTGCAGGCGCTGACCTGAACCACCCGGCCCTCGATCGCCGCCCCCTTATCCCAGCCGAAATCCTCGTTGAGGCCGCCCTTGCGCTCCATGGTCCACAGGATGGCCTCCTTGGCGCGGCCGAACTCGAAGCGGGTCTGCGGTGCCACCCAGCGCCCCAGCAGCCAGTCGCCGCTGCTCGGCAGGGCGACGTCGCACGGGGCGTCGGGAACCGGCTGCGGCGGACCGGCCTTGGGGAATTGCGGCAGTTCCTGCGCCACCGCCGGAGCGGCGACGGCAAGGGCGAACACCAGGGCGAGCAGACGCAAGACTTCAGTCCCCCTTCGTCGGGCGCGCCGGGAAATAGCCCTTTTCGCGCATGCAGTAATTGACCGAACCGTCGATCCGCTTCTTGTTCCGGATGCGGTCGTAGCCGGCCAGCGGGCTTTCGCTGTCTTCGTCGCGGCCGCCCAGCCATTCGCGCTCGGCGCCGCGCTTGCAGTCGGTCCAGTCCTTCGCCCAGTGCTCCTTGGGCAATTCGGGATTCATCCACGGCACCGGGGCGGCGGTACAGGCGGCGAGGGCCGCGACGGCGGCGAACAGGACAAGGCGAGCGAGCACGGGCGTCGAATCCGGAATGGCGGGGCCCGCATTCGGCCACAGGAACCGGCCGATTGCAAGCCGGCAGCCGCCACGCCTATACTGCGCTGCACAATAATCCCAACCAGGAGCACCCCATGAGCGGCTTGTTCTTCGAAGACCTTACGGTCGGCCAGAGCGACACCTTCGCCAAGACGGTGACGGAGGCCGATATCGCCGCCTTCGCCGGGGTGTCGGGGGACTTCAATCCGGTGCACGTCAACGAGGAGTACGCCAAGGAGACGATGTTCAAGGGCCGCATCGCCCACGGCATGCTGTCGGCGGCGTTCATCTCGACGGTGTTCGGCATGAAGCTGCCGGGGCCGGGCTGCATCTACGTCTCGCAGCTCCTGAAGTTCAAGGCGCCGGTGCGCATCGGCGACACCGTGGTCGCCAAGGTCGAAGTCACCGCCCTGGTGCCGGAGAAGAAGTTCGCCACCTTCAAGACCACCTGCACGGTGGCCGGCAAGGTGGTGGTCGACGGCGAAGCGACCCTGATGGTGCCGAGCCGGGGCTGAGTCGAGCAGCCCCTCTCCCGCTCCCCGTGAATCTCCCTCGCCCGCTTGCGGGAGAGGGTGGGGCCCAGCCCATTTGGGCTGGGAGGGTGAGGGCCGCGCGCCAAATTGCGCGCGCATTGCGACCGCGACCGGCAGCATGATGAGACCGGCAGCATAATGGGCGCGCCGACGCGCGCGCCCTCACCCGCCTCGCTGCGCTCGGCACCCTCTCCCGCGCGCGGGAGAGGGGCCACTCTTCAGCGCCGCAGCACCGCGACCGCTTCCAGGTGCGCCGACCAGGGGAACTGGTCGATGGGGGTGACCTCGTCGACCCGGTACCCCCCGGCGACCAAGGTCGCCAGGTCGCGGGCCAGGGTCGCCGGATTGCACGACACCGCCACCACCAGCGGCGGCCCGGCGGCAGCCAGCATCTCGGCCTGGGCGGCGGCGCCGGCCCGCGGCGGATCGAAGACCACGGCGCGGACGCGTTTCAGATCGACGGCCGACAGCGGCCGGCGGGCGAGGTCGCGCACCTCGGTGGCAACGTTCAGCCCGGCGGTGCGCGCCGCCTGGACCAGCGCCTGGACCGGCGCCGCTTCGCCCTCCACCGCCTGCACCGGCCGGCCGCTCGCCGCCAGCGGCAAGGTGAAGCTGCCGCAGCCCGAGAACAGGTCGGCGACCGGCGACAGCGTCCCCACCGCCGCCAGCACGCGGGCGGCGATGGCCTGCTCGCCCTGTACCGTCGGTTGCAGGAAGGCGCCGGGCGGCGGCTCCACCGCGATGCCGCCGAAGCGCACCCAGGCCGGGCGGCGCCAGGCCAGGGGCTCGATCATCCCGGCGCCGGGTCGGCGCCACGACAGCCGGGCCAGATCCCGGGCGTCGGCGAAGGCGGCCAGGCGCTCGCGGTCGAACAGGTCGAGGCGCGAGTCGGCCTCCACCAGCACGTCGAGACCGGTCTCGCTCGCCGTCGCCACCACGTCGCCGCTGCCGCCGTCCGCCACCACCGCCGCCAGCAGCGGCCGCAGGGGCGCAAGCAGGGCCGACAGCGCCGGCTCCAGGAGCAGGCAGGCGCCGACATCCACCACCATATGGCTGGCACGGCCGTTGAACCCCAGCACCACGCCGTCGCGACGGCGGACGAAGGCGAAGGCGGCGCGGCGGCGGCGGCCCGGCGGCACCCGCACCAGCGGCGCCACCGCAACCTCGCCCAGACCGGCCCGGGCCAGCGCGGTGGTCAGCAACGCGACCTTCCACGTCGCCGCGGCAGCGTCGTCGAGGTGCTGGAGGGCGCAGCCGCCGCAGGCGGCGTAATGGGGGCAGGGCGGGACGACCCGCGCCGGGCCGGGGCTCGTCACCTCGACCAGCGCCGCGGCGAGCCCGTCGCCGCGGCGGGCCTCGATGCGGGCCAGCACCCGGTCGCCGGGGACGGTAAAGGGAACGAACACCGCGCTGCCGTCGCTCAGGCGGCCGACGCCGTCGCCGCGGGCGCCGATGGCGTCGATGGCGAGCTCGACGGTGCGCTGCGGCGGGGCGGCGGCGGCGGAGCGGGGACGCGCGCGGGGCTTCCTCATCAGCGGCGGGGCGGCGGCAGCTTGGCGGCGCCGAGATCGGCGATGAAACGGGCCACCACCTGCGACACGCCGTGGGCAATCGCCTCGACCGCCGCCTGCGGTTCGTTGCCGCGGGTGTCGCGCTCGACGGCATAGTCCTGCAACAGCACCAGCCCGCCGTCGCGGGCACCGACCACCGCCAGTTCGATCTCCACCGCCACCTTGTTGGCGTCGGGAATCTGCTCGAAGTGCTTGATCTTGCCGCGCAACGCCCAGTCGGGCGGCAGGCGCAGGCCGGGCGGCACCACCTTGTCGGCGGCGCCGGCGGCGCGCAGTTCCTCGATCAGCCGGTCCTGGATCAGCAATCCGGGGGCCTCGCTCCAGAAGTCGTAGCGGTAGCGCTGCACGCCGGTTCCGGCGCTGCGGTAGGCCAGGGCCCGCTCGGAGAGCACGCCGTCGGACTCGAGCCGGTCGACCTCCAGCACCCCGGGCAGGGGCGGGGTGGCGAAGCGCGTCGCCGGCGGCGCGGCCTCAAGCCGCCAGAAGGTGTCCTTCGGCGTCGGCGCCGCCGCGCCGGCGCAGGCGCCGAGCGCCAGCGTCAGCAGGATGGTGAAAGCCCGTCTCGTCATGCCCATGCCCCCCTCACCGCCGTCCCGGCCCGTCTTCGCTCTTGCGTCCGCCGATCAGCACCCCGGGATTGTCGCGGATCTGGCGGCTGAATTCGTGGACGTTGCGGGTGGTGCCGTCGAGGTTGTAGGTGATCGAATCGATGCTGCGCGCCAAGGTCTGCAACGTGTAGCGCAGGTCCTTGACCGCCCCGTCGAGATTGTCGCGGTTGCCGACCACCACCTTGTCCAAGGCCGCCAGGGTGGCGTTGACCTTGCGCGAGGTGTCGGCGAGATTGGCCAGGGTGGCCTTGATCTCGGCGGCGTTGGCCTCGGTGACCACCTGGGTCGACATCACCCCGGTCATCTTCTGCACGTCGCCGGTGATGCGCGGCGTCTTCTGCGCCAGGTCGCCGGTGATGGCGACCAGGTTGGCGAGAATCTCGGGCGCCTGGGCCTGCAACACCTTGCCGAGGCCGTCGACCTGGGCGTTCAGCGCCCCGATCAGCGGCTTCAGGGCATTCTGCGACAGGTCGCCGAACTGGCCGGCCACCTCGGTCATCACCGCGAACAGATTGCCCGACGAGCCGGCGGGGATCTCGGTGCCCTTGGGCAGCATGGCCTCCGCCTTGCCGCCGCGGATGTCGACGATCACCGCCGAGAGGATGCCCGAGGCGGAGATGCGCGCGGTCGAATCCTCGGGGATCTGCCAGTCCTCCTTGACCGACAGTTCGAGGCGGAAGCGGGTGCGGTTGTCGCTGCGCAGCGGGATGATCCGCTCCACCTGGCCGACGACGAAGCCCTCGTAGGTCACCTTGGTGCCGTATTTCACGCCGTTGACGTTGGGGAAGGTGGTGAAATAGGTGTCCATCGTGCCGGTTCGGCCGGTGAGCAGGGCAATGCTGACTCCCAGTGCCACCAGCATGGTCAGCACGAAGGCCCCGACCAGGGCGTAGTTGATGCGGGTGTCCTTCATGGCAGGTGCCTTTGTTGGCTGTCGTCCTCGCCATCCTGGCGGGCCCGTTCGCCCAGCAGGCGGCGGAGGTAGGCGTCGGGGTCGACCTCGGCCTCCTCGGTGCGGCGGTTGAGCAGGTTCTGGATCCGCTCGTTGGGCGAATTGCGGATCGCCGCGACGGTATCGAGCGCCAGCACGTCGCCCTGGTCGAGCACGCAGATGCGGTCGGCGATCTTGAAGGCGCTGTCGAGGTCGTGGGTGACGACGACGATGCTCATCCCCATCGCATCCCGCAGACGCAGAATCAGGTCGTCGATCGACGATGCCACCACCGGGTCGAGGCCGGCCGACGGCTCGTCGCAGAACAGCAGCTTGGGGTCCATGACGATGGCCCGGGCCAGGGCGGCGCGCTTGATCATGCCGCCCGACAGTTCCGAGGGCATCAGGTCCTCGAACCCGGCCAGGCTGACCACCTCCAGCTTGAGCCGGGTCATGATGCCGATGGTCATGGCGTCGAGCCGGGTATGCTCGCGCAGCGGCAGGGCGATGTTGTCGCCGACGCTCATCGAGCTGAACAGCGCCCCGGACTGGAACGCCACCCCCATGCGGGTGCGCAGCTCCTGCACGTCGAGCGCCGAGGCGGTGTTGATGTCCTTGCCCAGCACCTTGACCGTCCCCGAGGTCGGCCGCAGCAGCCCCAGCAGATGGTTGAGCAACGTCGACTTGCCCGAGCCCGACCCGCCCATGATCACCATGATCTCGCCTTCGCGGACGTCGAGGGAGACGTCCTTGAGAATCTGGCGGGTGCCGTAATGGGTATTGAGACGGCGGACCTCGACGGTGACGCGGCGGGTGTCGCTCATCGCGTCACCATGAAGGCGAAGAACATGTCGGTGATGACGATCGCCGAGATGGCGTGAACCACCGAACGGGTGGTCATCCGCCCGACCCCCTCGGCACCGCCGGTCACCGAGGAACCGTTGACCACCCCGACCACGGTGACCAGCACGGCGAAGATGCCGCTCTTGGCCAGGCCGTGCAGCAGGTCGTTCATCTTCAGCAGCGTCACCACCTCGTCGGCATAGGCGGCCATCGACATCTCCAACTGGCTGGAGATGTAGAGACCGGCGGCGAACAGCGACACCAGATCGGCCCACAGGGTCAACAGCGGCATCATCACCACCATCGCCACCAGGGCCGGGGTGACCAGGAAGCGCACCGGCGAGATGCCCATCACCGCCAGGGCGTCGATCTCCTGGTTGATGCGCATGGTCCCCAGCCGGGCCGCCAGCGCCGACCCCGAGCGGCCGGCGACCAGGATGCCGGTGATCAGCGGCGAGAACTCGCGCACCGTCGACAGCGCCACCCCCAGGGTGACGCGCGACTCGGCGCCGAACGCCTTCAGCGAATAGATGCCCTGAATGGCCAGCATGATGCCGATGGTCGCCGACAGGGTGGTGATGATCGGCACCGCGGCGATGCCGACATCCATCGCCTGGGCCACCACCGGTGCCAGCCGCACCGCCTGACGGCGGCGCCGGCCGAGGACCAGCCAGAACACCGCCTGACCCAGCAGCGTCGCCGCATAGCCGAACTCGGCCATGCCGCGTACGGCGGCGCGGCCGATCCGGTCGAGAACGCCGACGATCCGCTGGGGCACCGGCTCAGGCTCCCACGGCGCCGTCGACGGTCTCGGCAATGGCGAACACCTTGTCGAGGCGGGCCAGTTGCAGAACCCGCAGGGCCGGCTGGCTGACCGCCGCCAGGATGAAGCGGCCGCCGCCCTTGCGGGCCATCTGATAGGCCTCGACCAGGCTGGCGATGCCCGACGAGTCGATGTAGCTGACCCCGCCCATGTCCACCACCACGTCGCGGTGTTCGAGCATCAGCTCCATCAGGGCCTTGCGCAGGCGCGGCGAATGCTGGAGATCGACTTCCCCCGCCAGTTCCACCACCACCGCTCCCATGTGCTCACGCTTGTCGAGGTTCATGGCTCTCCGATCCGCTTGGTCATCTGCAACAGGTTGCCGGCGCCGTCGGGCGGCGTCAGGAAGGAAACGTCGTCCATCACTTCGCGGATGAAATGCGTCCCCAAACCGCCGGGACGCAACTCCTCGATGGGACGCGGGGCGATGCGCGAGACGTCCACCGGCGGCGCGAAGTCGATCAACCGTACCACCAGATGGGGACCGTCGCGGCCGATCTGGACCACGATGTCGCCGCATTCGCCGCAATAGGCATGGCGGATGATGTTCTGGCACGCCTCGTCCACCGCCAGCACCACGTCGCCGGCCGTGGCTTCGGGAAGCCCCAGCAGGAAGGCGGCCTCGCGCACCGCGGCGCGGATTTCGGTCAGGCGCGCGGGCGTGGCGGGAAAACGGCGGTCGACGACGCTCATCACCGGGGCCCCTCCACCGCCAGCAGGGTCAGGTCGTCCTTCAGTTCGCTGTCGTCGAGCGCCGCCTCGGCCACCAGCGCCGCCAGGCGCCGCGGCACCGGCAGGCGCCCGAAGCGGGTCACCAGCCGCTCCACCCCCTCGGATCCCAACATCTGCCCCCCGGCACCACGGGCCTCGGTCAGCCCATCGGTAAACAGATACAGCGTTGCACCGGCCAAGTCGACGACGGTTTCCGGGCATCCGCCGGCAAACAGGGCCGGATCGATGCCCACCGGCGGCATGGCCTCGTCGAGACGGCGGAAGACGCCGCCGCACTCCACCAGCGGCGGCTCGTGGCCGGCATTGGCCAGGACCAGCCGCGCGTCGGCGGGATGGTAGACTCCGACCACCATGGTGACGAACATCCCCGAGACATTGGTCTCGGCCAGCTCGGAATCGATGGCCGTCAGCAGGTCCCCCGGACCAGGGATGCGCTTGCACAGGCAGCGGAACAGGCTGGCGGTCTTGGCCATCAGCAACGAGGCGTTGACCCCCTTGCCCGAGACATCGCCGATGGTGAAGGCAAGGGCGCCGCCGGGCAGCTCGACCACGTCGTAGAAGTCGCCCGACACGCCGCGGGCCGGCAGGTTGAGGCCGTGAATGGGGAATTCGGCCGGCTGGTCCTTGGGCAGCATGGCGCGCTGGATATCGGCGGCCAGCATCAGCTCGCGCTTCAGCCCTTCCTGCTCGGCCATCGCCGCCGCCAGCCGGGTGTTGATCAGCGCCATCGCCGCCGAGGCCGCCAGGGCCTGCAACAGCCGGCTGTCGCCGATGCCGAACGAGCCGCCGCCGACCTTGTTGAACAGCTCGATGGCCCCCAGCCGCTCGTCGTGCACCGCCAGCGGCGCGCACAGGATGGTGCGGGTGACGAAGCCGGTCTTGTCGTCGACCGCCGAGGCGAAATCGGGATCGCCGCGGGTGTCGCGGACCAGTTGCACCTTGCCGTCGTTGACCGCCCGCCAGACGATGCCCTTGCCGGGGGCGAGGCGGAGGCCGGCGACGTCGGTGGGGCCGTAGCAGGCCCGGCACACCAGATCGCCGCTGTCCTCGTCGACCAGGAACACCGAGGCCGCCTCGGCGCCCAGGCGGCCGCAGATGCGGGCGAGGCCGTGCTTCAGCGTCTCGGCGACGTCGCGGGAACGGGCGAAGGCGCCCGTCATCTCGGCGATCAGGTCGAGATCCTCGGCCAGTTCGGCCTTCAATTCGCTGCTGGATTCCACGACATGGGTCATAGCCGCCCATGATGCCCAGTTGCGCGGCGGCGTCAAACCTTTCCATCCGGTAAAGGCTCGATGAATTTTCGGTTGCAGGGGGGCCCTGCGCATTGACTTCGAGGCGCCCGCCGGACGATTCATGGCCGCGCCGACGGGCAGCCACGGAGGTCGATCATGCACAATTCGGTCAAGCCTTTGGGCCCTCCCCCCACCCGCGGCTCCCCGCGATTGCGCAGCCTGGACCCGTTTCCGCTCCCCGGCCGCCCCCCGGCCCAACCATCGGACGAGCATTGGAACGCCGTCCTGGCACAGCTCGACATCGCCTTGCAGCCGATCGTCAACATCTTCACCGGCGCCTGCTACGGCTATGAGGCGCTGCTGCGCGGCACCGAGGCGGCCGGCTTCGCCTCGATCCAGGACTTCTTCGACATCAGCCACACCATGGGCGTGCTGCCCGACGTCGAAATGGTGCTGCGCACCCGCGCCGCCGAGAAGTTCGTCCGCCTGCCCCACCACGCCCAGTCGCGGCTGTTCATCAACCTCGACAACCGCATCCTCGATCCGTGCCTCGATCTGCCCGAGCAGACCCGGACCATGGCGACGCGGCTGGGTATCGCCGACGGGGCGCTGGTGTTCGAGGTCTCGGAACGTCAACCGCTGCCCAGCGGCGACGCCAGCGCCGCCGACCTGTTCCGCCGCTACAAGCACAACGAGTTCCGCGTTGCCATCGACGATTTCGGCACCGGCTTCTCCGGCCTGCAACTGCTGTACTTCACCGAGCCCGATTTCCTGAAGATCGACCGCTTCTTCGTTTCCGACATCGCCACCGACGCGCGCAAGCGGCTGTTCCTGTCGCAGATCGTCAACATCGCCCACCTCCTCGGCGTGGTGGTGCTGGCCGAAGGCGTGGAGACCGAGCGCGAATACTTCGTCTGCAAGGAGATCGGCTGCGACCTGATCCAGGGCTATCTGGTCCAGCATCCCACCTGCGACCCCGCCGCGCTCAAGCCCCATTACGAGACGATCGAGGAACTGGCGCGACGGGAACGACGCACCACCACCTCGGACCAGCGGCGGATCGCCGAGCAGATCGCCGTCATTGCCCCGGTCACGGTGAGCGCGAGCATGGAGGAGGTGTTCCAGCGCCTGCGCGCCGACAAGACCCTGACCTTCATCCCGGTGGTCGACGACCGCGGCGAGCCGCTGGGCATCCTGCGCGAGAAGGACCTCAAGGACCTCACCTACTCGCCGTTCGGCAAGGACCTGATGCACAACAAGGCCTACAGCCGCCGCCTGCCCCACTACGTCACCCGCGCCCCCATCGCCGACATCAACACCCACGCCGAGAACATCCTCCAGGCCTACACCGCGGTGGAGATCTCCGAGGGCATCATCATCGTCGACGGCATGCGCTATGTCGGCTTCCTGTCGGCACAGGCGCTGCTGCGCATCATCAACGAGAAGAACCTGGCGGTGGCGCGGGACCAGAACCCGCTGTCGCGCCTGCCCGGCAACGCCGTCATCCACGAATACGTCTCCGAAGCCCTGGCGGCCACCGACACCGAGGTGGTGCTGGCCTATTTCGACTTCGACAACTTCAAGCCCTTCAACGACAAATACGGCTTCCGCCTCGGCGACCGCGCCATCCTGCTGTTCGCCGAGATCCTGGCCAAGGGCGTGCCGCGCGACCGCGGCTTCGCCGGCCATGTCGGCGGCGACGACTTCTTCGGCGGCTTCCGCGGCATGGCCTTCGATGCGGCGCTGGCCCGCTGCCGGGCACTGATCGAGACCTTCCGCAGCGACGTCGAGAGCTTCTACGACGACGAGTCGCGCCGCGCCGGCGGCATCCGCGGCCAGGATCGCCTGGGCAACACGATGTCGTTCCCGCTGATGACCGTCAGCGCCGTGGTGATCCACCTCCCGGCCGGCCGCGGCGTCCACACCTCCGACGCCATCAGCCAGTTGATCGCCGACCTCAAGAAGGAAGCCAAGCACGCCGCCGACCGCCTGTGCGCGGCCTCGCCGATGCCGGGGCGATGAGCTGTCCTACGCCCCGTCCCCGCAATAGCGCGCCACTTCGTCGAGCAGCTTGCGGATCGACACCGGCTTGGTGATCACCAGATCGAAGCCTTCCTTGAGGAAGGCGGCCACCGATTCGGGATCGGCGAAGGCGGTCACCGCCAGCACCGGCACCGCCGCGGTGCGGTCGTCGGCCTTCAACTGGCGCAGCAGGTCGACGCCCGACTGCTTAGGCAACTGGATGTCCATCAGGATCAACCGGGCGCCGTTGTCGACGCACAGACCGACCAGCCCATCGCCATCATAGGACTTCACCGTCCGGTAGCCGGCGATCGACAGCGCCTGCTCCAGAAGTTTCATGTTCATGGCGTTGTCTTCGACGATGACGACGGTCCCGGTCATGTCCCCACTCCAATTAGGCCGGCCCGCTGCTGGCCGGAGACGCCGCCGCGCTTGGTGGCGTCGTAGGTCCTGGCGAATTCGATGAACTCGGCGGCCGGCAGCGGGCGACCGATCAGATAGCCCTGAATCTCGTCGCAACCGTGCCGGGCCAGCAGGCTGGCCTGGGTCTCGGTCTCGACCCCCTCGGCCACCGTCTTCATCGACAGCGAATGGGCCAGCGAGATGATGGCGTTGGCGATCACGCGCCCGTCGGCGTCGTGCTCGATGTCGCGCACGAAGGCGCGGTCGATCTTCACCGTGTTGACCGGGAATCGCTTCAGATAGGCCAGCGACGAATAGCCGGTCCCGAAGTCGTCGATCGACAGCGAGACCCCCAGGCCGGCCAGCTCGCGCAGCACCTTCAGGGTGTGCTCGCCGTCGCTCATCAGCATGCTCTCGGTCAGTTCGAGGTCGAGCGCCGCGGGATCGACGCCGGATTCGCGAATCGCGCCGGCCACGGTGAGAACCAGATCGGGCTCGCGGAACTGGCGGCCGGAAATGTTGATCCCCAGCCGCAGCCGCGGCATGCCCAGCGCGGTCCACTGGCGCAGCTCGTCGCAGGCGGCGCGCAGCACCCAGGCGCCCATGGGCACGATCAGCCCGGTTTCCTCGGCGACGGGGATGAATTTGTCCGGCGAGATGATGCCCAGCTCGGGATGGCGCCAGCGGATCAGCGCCTCGGTCCCCACCAGGGCGTAGTCCTTGAGGCGCACCTGGGGCTGGAAGAACATCTCGAATTGCCCGTCCCTGAGGGCATCCTTCAGCGAGCGTTCGAGAGTCATCCGCTCGGTGACGGCGAACGACATCGCCGAATCGAAGAAGCCCACGCGCAGATCGGGGTTCTTCTTCACCGCATGCAGGGCCATCTCGGCGTTGCGCAGCAGATCCAGCGCCTGGTCGCCGTCGCGGGGGAAGATCGACACGCCGATATCCGAGGGCACCGCCATTTCGGTGTCGTGGAGATGGTAGGGCTTGGTAAGGACGATGCGGATGGCATCGACGGCGTTGGTGACCGCGGTGAGGTCGGCCATCGGCGGCAACACCAGGGCGAACTCGTCGCCGGCCAGCCGGGCGGCGGTGCCGTGCGGGCCCACCGCCTGCGACACCCGCCGCGCGGTTTCGCACAGCAGCGTGTTGCCGACTTCGTGGCCGAGCGAATCGTTGATGGTGGTGAAGCCGTCGAGGTCGATGGTCAGCACGGTCAGGAACTGTCCGGTGCCGCGCACCCGCGCCACCGCCTGGCCGAGGCGGTCGGTAAGCAGGGTGCGGTTGGGCAGGTCGGTCAGCGGATCGTGGTTGGCGAGATAGGCCACGCGCTGGGCGAGCGCCTTGTTCTCCGACAGGTCGCGGATGGTGCCGGTGAACAGACGGCGGCGGTCGATGCGCAGCTCGGACACCGACAGGTGGACCGGGAACAGGGTGCCGTCCTTGCGCTTGCCGGTCACCTCGCGCCCGACGCCGATCAGGCTGCCGCCGCCGCCGGCGAGATAGCGCTTGAGATACTCGTTATGGCGCGACGCCTCGGGCTCGGGCATCAGGGTCGAGACGTTGGTGCCGATCAGCTCGGACAGCGAAGAGCCGAAGATGCGCTCCACCGACAGGTTGGCGTTGAGGACCACGCCCTCGTCGTCGATGGTGATGATGCCGTCGAGCACCGTGTCCATGATGGCGCGGATGCGATGTTCGCGGGCCGCCACCGCCCGCATCGCCGCGGTGATCTCGGTGGTGTCGCGGCCGACCACCAGCGTGGCGGGATGGCCGTCGCGGCGCAGCGGCACCGCCGACAGCTCGACGTCGCGCAGACGGCCGGCGAAGGTCACCACCTTGACCGGAACCGGATGGTCTTCCTCGTACAGCGCTTCGAGGCCGGCGTCGAACAGGCCGCGATACTCGTTGTGGACGAAGTCGACGAAGGCCTTGCCTTCGCAGGCCGAGGCGGCCGGGGCGCGCAGCATGCCCAGGCCGGCGGCGTTGATGCGCTCGATCACGCCGTCGACGCACACGCAGATCAGGTCGGGCGACAGCTCGACCAGGTCGCGATAGGAGGCCTGGTCCTTGATGATCACCGATTCCAGCATCGACAGGTCGGTGATGCGGTCGATCAGCTTGAGGATCTGGGCGCCGGAATTGTTGATGCTCTCGGCGAAGTCGCGATAGCCGGGGGGCTGGATCACCCCCAGCATTTCCGAGGTGATCATCTCGGCGAAGCCGATGACGTCGTTCAAGGGGGTGCGGATGTCGCGGCTCATCCGCGCCATGAATTCGGTCTTGGCGCGATTGGCGATGTCCGCCTCTTCCTTGGCCTCGGCCAGCTTGACGGCGGCGGCGCGCTCGGAGGTGATGTCGCGGATGAACACTGCGCACAGCTGCTCGCGCGGTTCGGGGCCGGGAACGGCCAGCATGCGATTGGCGAACCAGCGCAGCCCGTCCGAATCCTCGAATTCGACCGTGCGCCCGGTGGTCAAGGCGCGGTCGAGATAGTCGCGGGTGGTCGGCGCCATCCCTTCGGGCAGCAGCGCCGCACATTCCGTGCCGACCAGATCGGTCAGCGGACGGCCGAAATACTCGGCCGCGTGCGCATTGAGGGTGACGATGTGCCCGGCGGCGTCGAGCAGCATGGCGAGATCGTGGCTGGCGTCGAGCAGCGCCTGGTTGGTCCGCCGCGAGGCGGCCAGGGCGGCGCCGGCCTGCTGACGCTCGACGGCGTGGCGGATCACCCGCGGCAGCATCTCGAGACCGGGCAGCGACTTGACCACGTAGTCCTGGGCCCCGGCGCGGATGGCATCCTGGGCCATGCGCTCGTCGTCGAGGCTGGTCAGCACCACCAGCGCCCGGTCGGGGGCGGCGGCGCGCAGCTTGATCACCGCTTCCAGGCCGGCGGCGTCGGGCAGGCCGAGATCGGCCAGCAGGCACTCGTAGCCGTCGAAGGGAGCCAGCTCCAGCGCCTCGGCCAGCGTCGAACGGCAGACGGCGACCCACGGAACCATGGCCTCGGCGAGTTTGATCTCGATGAGGCGTTGGTCCCCGGGATTGTCTTCGACGACAAGAATCCGTGTCTGCGTGGAGCCGACGATCATGGGGACAAAAGATGCCGGAACGGAACGGTGATGTAAACGACGGCTCTCTGGCCGGTGCAGGATTCTCCGACTTTATCGCGCAGCGGGCGGATCACAGCAGCAGTCCCACCATCGCCCCGGTGAAACAGCTCGACAACGTCCCGGAGATGATCGAACGACCGCCCAAGGCCAGGATGTCGTCCTTGCGTTCGGGCGCCATCGCCACCAGCCCGGCGATCATGATTCCCAGCGAGCCGAAATTGGCGAAGCCGCACAGGCCATAGGTCATGATCAGCCGCGAGCGCGCGGACAGGACGTCCGCCGGCAGGGCGGCAAGGTCGAGATAGGCCAGCAACTCGTTGAGCACCGTCTTGGTGCCCATCAGCGCCCCCGCGGCCGGCGCCTCGGCCCACGGGATGCCCATCAGCCACACCACCGGCGCCATCGCCCAGCCCAGCACCCGCTGCATCGACAGCGGTGCCCCGAACAGATCCGGCAACCGGCCGAGGGCGGCATTGGCCAGGCTGACCAGCGCCACCAGCACCACCAGCATGGCGACGATGTTGATCAGCAACTGCACCCCGTCGAGCGTGCCGCGCGCCACCGCGTCCATGGTGCCGCCATACACCGAGGCGACCTCCTTGCCGCCGGTGCGGGCGTCGTCGGGGATCATCATCTTGGCCACCATGATCGCCGCCGGCACGCTGATCAGCGAGGCGGTGAGCAGATGGCCGATGGGATCGGGAATCACCCCCTGCAGGAAGGTGGCGTAGAGCACCATCACCGTGCCGGCGATGTTGGCCATGCCGCCGGTCATGACCACGAACAACTCGCCCTTCGACAACCGCGCCAGGTAGGGGCGGATCAGCAGCGGCGCCTCGACCATGCCGACGAAGGCGTTGGCCGCCGAGGACACGCCGACGGCACCGCCGATGCCCAGCGCACGTTCGAGCAGCCGCGACAGGCCTTTGACCACCAGCGGCAGGATGCGCCAGTGATAGAGCAGCGCCGACAGGGCGCTCATCAGCAACACCAGCGGCAGGGCCTGGAAGGCGAGGACGAAGCCGGCGCCCGGCTGGGTGACGGCAAAGGGCGCCGGGCCGCCGCCGAGATAGCCGAACACGAAGCTGGTGCCGGTGCGGGTGGCGCTCTGGATGGCGTCGACGGCGCCGTTGAGGGCGAGAAACAGCGGCTGGGTGGCCGGGACCTTCAGCAGCAGCACCGCCACGGCCAGTTGCGCCGTCAGTCCCGCCGCCACCAGCCGCCACGACACCCGCCGCCGGTTCTCGGACAACGCCCAGGCGATGGCCACCAGGCCGAGAAGGCCGATCAGGCTGTGCAGCACGGGGGTCCCCCTTCTTCGCCCCTCACCCGACGCGTCGCGCCGCCCTCTCCCGCAGGCGGGAGAGGGGCTGTTGCCCTAGGCCAGCTTGTCCAGCTCGCGGACGATCGACTCGCCCATCACCGTGGTCGAGACCTTGGCCTGGCCCGGCTGCATGATGTCGCCGGTGCGCAGGCCGCCCTTGAGCACCGTCTTCACCGCCGCCTCGATCAGACCCGCCTCGTCGTCCATGTCGAACGAATAGCGCAGGCACATGGCGAAGGAGAGGATGGTGGCCAGCGGGTTGGCCATGTCCTTGCCGGCGATGTCCGGCGCCGAGCCGTGCACCGGCTCGTACAGCGCCTTGCGCCGGCCCGAAGCGTCGACCGCGCCCAGCGACGCCGACGGCAGCATACCCAGCGAGCCGGTCAGCATGGCGGCGCAGTCGGACAGGATGTCGCCGAACATGTTCTCGGTGACCATGACGTCGAACTGCTTGGGATTGCGCACCAGCTGCATCGCGGCGTTGTCGACGTACATGTGGCTGAGTTCGACGTCCTGGTATTCGCTCTGCTGCAGCTTGATCATCTCCTCGCGCCACAGCACCGTGCACTCCAGCACGTTGGCCTTGTCGACCGAGCACAGCCGCTTCGCGCGCTTGCGCGCCAGATCGAAGGCGGCGCGGCCGATGCGCTGGATCTCGCCGGTGGTGTAGGTCAGGGTGTTGACGCCCTTGCGCTGGCCGTCGGGCAGCGTCTCGATGCCGCGCGGCTGGCCGAAATACAGGCCGCCGGTCAGTTCGCGGACGATCATGATGTCGAGGCCGGCGATCACGTCGGGCTTGAGGGTCGAGGCGTCGACCAGGGCATCGAACACCACCGCCGGACGCAGGTTGGCGAACAGGCCCATCTCCTTGCGGATCTTCAGCAGGCCGCGCTCGGGCTTGCTTTCGAACGGCAGGTCGTCCCACTTCGGCCCGCCCACCGCACCCAGCAGCACCGCGTCGGCGGCCATGGCATCGGCGAGGGTCTCGTCGGACAGCGGCGTGCCGTGGACATCGTACGCGCTGCCGCCGATCAACCCCTCGGACAGGTCGAAGGCGATGTTCCGCTTCTTGGCCATCCAGTCGATGATGCGGCGAACCTGCACCATCACTTCCTGTCCGATGCCGTCGCCCGGCAGGATAAGGAGTTTCTTGGCAGCCATGGGTACGTCCTCCGCGAGATCTATTGTCGTCGTGCAGCGTTTATCCGCTGCGTCTACAGCCAGGGTTGGCTCTGGCGGCGCTGTTGCTCAAAGGCGGTGATGCGCCCCTCGCGCTCCAGGGTCAAGCCGATGTCGTCGAGACCGTTCAACAGGCAGTGGCGGCGGAACGGGTCGACGGCGAAGGCGATGGCCGAGCCGTCGGGGGCGGTGATGGTCTGCGTTTCGAGGTCGACGGTGAAGGTGGCGTTGGCGCCGTTCTCCGCCTGGGTCATCAGCGCGTCGACCTGGGCCTGGGGCAGGACGATGGGCAGGATGCCGTTCTTGAAGCAGTTGTTGAAGAAGATGTCGGCGAAGGACGGGGCGATGACGCAGCGGATGCCGAAATCGGCGATCGCCCACGGCGCATGCTCGCGCGACGAGCCGCAGCCGAAATTGGCCCCGGCCACCAGCACCTTGGCCTGGCGATAGGCGGGACGGTTGAGGACGAAGCCCTCGATCTCCTGGCCCTCGGGGGTGAAGCGCATCTCGTCGAACAGGTTCCGGCCCAGCCCGGTGCGCTTGATGGTCTTCAGGAACTGCTTGGGGATGATCATGTCGGTATCGATGTTGATCATCGACAGCGGCGCGGCGACGCCGGTGAGCACGGTGAACTTTTCCATGGCGGTCCCAGGGGGCAAAATGACAGCGAAGACGGTCTAGCTAGCCGATTTCCCCATCAATCGCAATGGAGTCGTGGCGCCGCCATGATCGTCGCGGCTTGCCCGATGGCGTAGAGGCATGGCATTGTCCGGTCCTTCGCCCCTGGCAGCCGACGGTAATGATCACCAAGATAACTTCCGGCTCGGATCTTCTCGCCATCATCGTCGCCAATGTGCCGATCGAAATGGGCGTCCATTTCTACACGCCCGACGAACTGTCGCAGCAGGTTGCAGCCATGCGCCACCCGCCCGGTCGCCGGATCGACGCCCACATCCACAATCCGATCCCGCGCCAGATCAAGTACACCCAGGAAGTGCTGATCATCCGCAGCGGGCGCCTGCGTGTCGATTTCTACGACAAGAGCCGCACCTACCTGGAAAGCCGGGTGGTCGGTGCCGGCGACATCCTGATTCTGGTCGATGGCGGACACGGCTTCAAGGTTCTCGAAGAACTCGACATGATCGAAGTCAAGCAGGGCCCGCATGTCGGCGAATCGGACAAGACCCGCTTCGAGGCGGTTGCCGATGAAATGGTAGTCTTGCGCGTGTGAATACGCTATAGGTTGCGGAGCTCGCAACTGCACCGGCTGTAGACCGGTCAAAATATTCGCCAATCGGGACGCCATGCCGGCGAACAACATCCAGACTCGACGGTTCGGCCCGTCACCAGCGCCCGCCGCTTCGGGCCAGGCTGTCCTGGTCACCCATGCCTTGGCCGCGGGAGCCGTGGCGGCATGGTTCGGCCTGGTTGCCCGCGAAGCGTTGTGGCTGGCCGGAGTGGCAGCGGTCGCGGCCCTGCTGGCCGGAGTGGTCGGCAGCCTCGCCGTTCACCAGGGCCGCAAGCGAGCGGTGGCCATCGCCGCGGTCGCGTGGGCGGTCGTGGCCTTGGTCGGCGGCCATGTCCTGGTGACCCGGCAGTCGGATTTCTGGCAAGGATTCCACCTCGATGCCGAGGTCGGCTGGTATCCCATCGCCAACGCCGACGGCTTCTCGTTCGAAGGCGGCGAGGGACGTTACGCCGCCACCACCGACCGGTTTGGCCATCGCAACCGCCTTCCCTATCCCGCCGACGGGCGCCTGCCGGTGCTGGTTCAAGGCGATTCCAACATCTTCGGCTTCAACCTGGCCGGTGACGATACCTTCTGCCGCCGCTGGATGGCTCGCGGCGGCCGCGATTGCTTCAATGCCGGCGTGCCCGGGTTCGGCCCTCACCAATACGCACTCCAGGACCGCATTCTCGCCCGCCAGGGCCTGCGCGCCGACCGGCGGCTGGTGGTGTTCAATCTCGCCAACGATTTTTCCCTGGCGGCGCTGGCAACGCCCTATCTGCTGCCGCGACCCTACCACTACCTCGACGGAGGCGAACCGCGCGAGACCGGGCCGGTGGCACACCCCTTCCGCCGCCAGGTCTACGGCCATCATTTCATTGCTCCGCTGGCCGAGTACGACCATGGCCTGCGCACCGTAACCCTGGGACGGGACTGGGCCAACGTCCCGTCGGCCATCGAATCCTGTCCGCTGGCCGCCTATCTGCTCGAAAAGGTCGGAGCGCGGCTTGTTGCCGCATACGTCCACGCCTTTGGCCGCGACGCTGAAATCCGCGGCAAAATCTTCAACCCCTACAACCCGGCGTGGCAGATTCAGGCCGTCGAGCACTGGCCGGCACCTTATCGCGCGTTTCTTCCCCATTTCGACGCTCTGATCGGCCGCGTGGCGGCCGGCGAGATGGGCCCGACGACGATGGTGCTGATGCCGATGAAGGAGCAGGTGGTCCCCGCGGCCCGCCGGCTTCTCACCGCCGGCATGAACGCGGCGACGGTCGACATCGGCGCGCTCAACCGCGTGGTGACCGCCGCCGCCCGGAAGCACGGCGTGACGGTGATCGACCCCACCCCGGCCTTTATGCGCCATCCGGACCCGGATTCGCTCTATCAGCGCGACGGCCACCTGTCGGCGGCCGGGATGGACCTGCTGGTCGGCGAAACCCTGACGGCGCTGGCGGCGCGCTGAGGTCCCGGTTCGATTCCCTTGCAGGGCAAGGGGACCGCTTGCTATACGCAAAGCCGGGGCAAAGGCCGTTCGGGCGGAGCACATGCAGATCCTGATTCTCAATCCGCCGGCGCAGTACACGGTCGTCGAGCACCCCGACGAGCATGGCGAGGAATTCCTGGAAGCCGATTCGTTCGGCGAGTTTCCGCCGCTCGGCGCCCTCTATGTCATGACTTATGCCCAGGCCCACACCACCGGACATTCCTTCCATTTCATCGACTGCGTCGCCGAGGGCGTCGGCCACGACACGCTGGCGGCCCGCGTGGCCGCGATCCGCCCCGACGTGGTCGGCATCACCAGCTTTACCATCGGTCTGGTCGACGTGGTCAAGGCGGCGCGCACCGTCCGCGCCATCGTTCCCGACGTCCATCTCTGCCTGGGCGGCCACCATCCCATCGCCTTTCCCTTCGAGGCCGCCGAACTGCCCGAATTCGACTCCATCGTCGTCGGCGAGGGCGAGGTCGCCTTCACCGATCTGCTGAAGGCGCTGGAAAAGGGCGAGGACTTCACCGGCATCCTCGGCGTCTACACCAAGGAGAGCATCGGAAGGTGGCGCGGCCAGGGTTTCGCCGACAAGCGCTTCCTCAACCGTGTCACCGTGCCGCCGGCCTATGTCGAGGACGTCGACAGCCTGCCGATCGTCGACCGCCGCCCGATCCGCCATGTCCGCTACCGCAACATCCTCGGCGTCACCGACGATCTGGCCACCATCCTGTCGTCGCGCGGCTGCCCCTATCGCTGCACCTTCTGCGACGTGCCCTACAAGAGCTATCGCCCCCGCGATCCCGACAAGGTGCTCGACGAGGTCGAGGCCTGCCAGGCGCTGGGCTACAAGGAATTCCGCTTCTACGACGACCTGTTCAACATCAACGAAGCCAAGGTGATGGCTTTCTGCGACGCCATCGAGCGGCGCGGGCTGAAATTCGTCTGGGACTTCCGCGGCCGCGTCAACGGCGTCACCTACGACTCGCTGGTGCGGGCCAAGACGTGCGGCCTGCGCATGATCTCGTTCGGCGTCGAGACCGGCAGCGACCTGGGCCTGCGCGAGCTGAAGAAGGGCACCACGGTCACCAAGGTCGCCGACGCCTTCCGCTGGTGCCGCGAACTGGGCATCGTCACCGTCGCCGACTTCATCATCGGCCTGCCGTTCGAGAAGACCGTCGCCGACGTCAAGCGCAACCTGTCGTTCCTGGTCGGGCTCGACCCCGACTACGCCCAGATCTCCATCCTCACCCTTTATCCCAACACCGAGCTCTACGATCAGGGCGTGGCCAAGGGCCTGGTGGATGCCGAGGCGTGGCGGCGCTGGGTGCTCGATCCCAAGCCCGGCTTCAAGGTCGACCACTGGGAGGAGCATCTCGACCTCGCCACCCTGGTCAAGCTGCAGAAGGGTGCCTATCGCAGCTTCTATTTCCGGCCCCGCTACATCCTGCGCAGCCTGATGCAGACCGGCTCGCTCTACGAACTGGCGGCCAAGGCCAAGGGGGCCCTGACCTTGCTGAACCTCAACAAGCGATGCGCCTGACCGCCCTCGGCCCGCGCGCCGCTGTCGCCGCCGTCCTGGCGGCGCTGGCGTTGGTGTGGCTGGTGGCCGTCGCCGGCATCGGCACCCAGTTCCATTACAGCAGCAACGAAATCACCCAGCTGACCCTGGCCCATGCCCTCAACGTCGACCACTGGCTGGGAGAGCGGATCTGGCGGGGGCGCATCAACACCTTCAATCAATACGTCTATCCCGGGGTGCCGATGCAGGTGCTCGGGTGGGTGGCATTGCGGGTGAGCGACGGGTGGTCGTTCCGCGGCGCCCTCGACCTGGCCCGGGCCACGCTGGCCGACCCCGCGCCGTTCTTCCTGGTGACGCGGCTGCTGGGCCTGGCGATGAGCGCCGGCGCGGTCGTCCTGCTGGCCCGCCATGCCAAGGACCAGCCCTGGCCGGCGATCGCCGCCGCCCTGTGCGCCTGGCTGGTCTACGAGCCCTTCTGGCAATATGGATTGCTGTATTTCGACAATCCGTCTTTCGCCGCCCTGGCGGCGGTGCTGTTTTTTCCCGCCGCCTTCGCCGCCCTGAGCGGCCGGGCGACGCGCGGCGGCTGGGTCCTGGTCGGCTTCCTCGGCATGGCCGGCTATTCCATCACCCTGCAATACCTGTCGTGGCTGGGCGCCGCCGGCCTGGGCGCCCTGGCAGCGGCGTTTCTCGGGCGATGGGGATGGCGGCGCACCCTGGCGGCGCTGGGCTGGACGCTGTTGGGCATGGCGCTCGCCTTCGAGCTGATGGCGTTGCTGATGGATGGCAAGTTCACCCATCGCGCCGCGCTCAAGATGCTGGACTTCCATTTCGACATCTTCCAGGGCACGGTCGACAATACCCCGGTCCCGGCGGTCTCGGCCACCGAGTGGACGGTGATGCAGTCCCTGCATTGGTGGGTGGCGGCCTATCTGGTCCTCGCCCTCGGCATGACGGGCTGGATGGCGACGCTGCTGGTACGGTGGCGGCGCGACCGCGGTCTTCTGGCCGAGCGGGCGCCGGCCGCCGTCATGCTGGCGGTGGTGTTCGTCTTCGGCGCCCTGGCCTTTTTCAAGTTTCCCAGCGACAAGTACCTGATGTCGAGCGCGGCGACGTTGCCTTTCGGCGTGCTGTGGCTGGCTCGTTGCGGCCAAGCCCGACCGGTGGGCCGGCTGGCCGCACCCCTGGCGGTGGTGGCGCTGTGGGCCGGCGCCACCGAACTGATGCTCGAGCACCAGCGCAAGACGTTCGAGCGGGAGGCACAGGCCGACCGCGAGCATATTCTGGCCTTGCCCCTGGCCCCGGGCCAGAAGCGGCTGTGGCTCTATCGCGCCCGCACGCCGGAATACAATGCCCGCCTGACCCTGCAATGGACCGGGGTGCGCGAGTACGACCGTCTGGTCGGCGACCATTTGTTCCCCTTCGACAGCGAATACAACGTCTGGCGCCGCGCCGTGCGCGACGGCGATCGCTGGCTGGCGCTCGATGAGGTGAATTGGGCCTATGCGGTGGTTCAGGGCCGGGCCGGCGACCTCGCCCGGCAAGCACCGCTCCACGCCTTTGTCGGCAAGGTCGGATCGGTCGAGGAATTGCAGCGCATGTCGGTGCTGGTCCACGGGAGAGCCGCGCCGTGATCTCCGCTTGGTAACCTTGACAATTCCGTTTAGGTTGCCGGCAGTTCATCCCTGGCGCGGGCAACGGTCTCGGTGATTTCCTTCATCATCCCCACCCTCAACGAAGAAGACGTGATCGCCGACCTGATCGCGGCCATTTTCCGTCACGTCGACGGCGATGTGGAAGTGATCGTGGTCGACGACAGCCCCGGCCCGGCCACCGCCCAGGTCATCGCCGCCCTCGGCGATCCGCGCATCCATGTGGTCCGCCGCGGCCGCCCGCGCGGCCTGGCCTCGGCGATCCTGCGCGGCATCCTGGAAAGCCGCGGCGAGATCGTCGGCTGGATGGATGCCGATGCCTGGATGCTGCCCGAACGCCTGCCGGCGATGATCGCCGCCCTGACGCGTGCCGACCTCGCCGTCGCCTCGCGCTATGTCGCTGGCGGCGGCGACGACCGCGAACGCTTTCGCGTCCTCGCCAGCCGGCTGATCAATGGCGCCGCCCAGGCCATCCTCGGCGATCCGGTGCGCGACTACACCTCGTGCTTCGTGGTGATGCGCCGTACGGTGTTCGACGTCGTGCTGCCCGATCCCCACGGCTTCGGCGAGTTCTTCGTCGAGTTCCTGCACAAGGCCAGTCGCGGCGGCCTGCGGGTGGTCGAGGTTCCCTATGTGCTGAAGGACCGCGCCGGCGGGATCTCCAAGGCCTCGCCGAACATGATCCGCTTCCTGCGGCTGGGGCTGCATTACCTGCTGCGAATCATGGCGGTACGGTTGCGCGGTTGAGCGCCTTCCCGACTTGCCCACCGGCAAGCGGGCATGGCATTGTCCGCCGATGACCGATACCTTCATCCCCGTCAACGAACCGCTGTTCGCCGGCAACGAGAAGGCCTATCTGGCCGAGTGCATCGACAGCGGCTGGATTTCCTCCGAAGGCCCGTTCGTCGCCCGGTTCGAGCAGTCCTTCGCCGCCGCCTGCGGGCGCCGCCACGGCATCGCCGTCACCAACGGCACCACCGCCCTGGAAGCGGCGGTGGTCGCCCTGGGCATCGGCGCGGGCGACGAGGTGATCCTGCCCACCCTGACCATCGTCTCCTGCGTCGGCGCCGTGGTGCGGGCGGGGGCGGTGCCGGTGGTGGTCGATTGCCGTCCCGACACCTGGTGCATGGACGTCGCCGCCATCGAGGCGCGCATCACCCCGCGCACCAAGGCGATCATGGCCGTGCATCTGTACGGCCTTGCCGTCGACATGGATCCGCTGCTGGAGATCGCCGCCCGCCACGGGCTGATGGTCATCGAGGACGCCGCCGAGGCCATCGGCCTGGCCTATCGCGGCCGGCCCTGCGGCTCGTTCGGCACCCTCAGCACCGTCAGCTTCTACCCCAACAAGCACGTCACCACCGGCGAGGGGGGGATGATCCTCACCGACGACGACGCCCTGGCCGAGCGCTGCCGGTCGTTGCGCAACCTGTGCTTCCAGCCGCAGCAGCGCTTCCTCCACGAGGAGTTGGGCTGGAACCTGCGCATGAGCAGCCTGCAAGCCGCGGTCGGGCTCGCCCAGTTGGAGCGGCTCGCCGAAACCAGCGCCCGCAAGCGCGCCATCGGCTTGCGCTACACCGAGCGTCTGGCCGGCCTGCCCGGGCTCAAACTGCCGCCGACCGCCACCGCCGACGCCGAAAACTGCTACTGGGTCTATGCCGTCGAACTCGACGACAGCGTGCCCTTCGACGCCAAGGAGGCCAGCCGCCGCCTGGGCGAACGCAAGGTCGCCTCGCGGCCGTTCTTCTGGTGCCTGCACGAGCAACCGGTGCTCAAGCGGATGGGCCTGTTCGCCGACGACCGCCATCCGGTGGCCGAGCGGGGCGCGCGCCGCGGCCTGCTGCTGCCCAGCGGCGTGGCGCTCACCGATTCCCAGATCGATGCCGTCGCCGAGCGGCTGCGGGCCGTGCTGGCGGGGTAGAAACGATGGCGGTATTCGCGGCCTATGCGGCCTATTACGACCTGTTGAACCGCGACAAGGACTATGCCGGCGAAGCGGCGCTGGTCGAGGACCTGATCCGCGACCATCGGCCCGATGCCACCTCGCTGCTCGAACTCGGCTGCGGCACCGGTGCCCATGCCGAAGAGTTGGCGCGCCGCGGCTGGCGGGTGACCGGCAGCGACTTTTCCCGCGGCATGCTCGACGGCGCCCGCGCCCGCGCTGCCGCCCTGCCGCCGGATTTGGGGCAACGCCTCGACTTCCTCGAGGGCGATGCGCGCACGCTGCGCCTGGAGCGAACCTTCGATGCCGTCGGCTCGCTGTTCCACGTCGTCTCCTACCAGACCGGCGACGACGACCTGCTGGGCACCCTGAAGACCGCCCGCGCCCACCTTTCCCCCGGCGGCGTGTTCGTCTTCGACATCTGGTACGGACCGGCGGTGCTCACCGACCGTCCCGCGGTCCGGGTGCGGCGGATGGAGGACGAGGCCATCTCCGTCATTCGCATCGCCGAGCCGCGCATGGCCCCACGCGGCAACCTGGTTCACGTCGACTATCACATCGTGGTGATGGAGAAGGCTTCGGGGCTGGTCACCGAGGTGCGCGAAACCCATTCGATGCGCTATCTGTTCGAGCCCGACCTGCGCCTGTTCTGCCGCGATGCCGGCCTGGACCTGGTCGAAGTCTCGGCCTGGGGCACCCGCGCCGAGCCCGGCTTCGACACCTGGAGCGTCGGCTGCGTGGCACGCGCGGTTTAGATCGTTCGTCCGCCCACTTTCGGCTCTCCGCAGACGGCCTCCTGTGCTATATCGGCGAGAACCCCTCCGCCCCCCTCTCCGTCAGAGGTTCCCGCACCATGTCCGATCTTCGCCCCGTCCGCCGCGCCCTGTTCTCGGTTTCCGACAAGACCGGTCTGGTCGAGTTCGCCCGCTTCCTGGTCGAGCGCAAGGTGGAGATCCTGTCGACCGGCGGCACCGCCAAGGCGATGCGCGACGCCGGCATTCCGGTGGTGGAAGTCGCCGACTACACCGGCTTCCCCGAGATGCTCGACGGCCGGGTCAAGACGCTCCATCCCAAGGTGCATGGCGGCCTGCTCGGGATCCGCGGCAATGCCGAACACGAAGGGGCCATGGACGCCCACGGCATCGCCCCCATCGACCTGCTGGTGGTCAACCTCTATCCCTTCGAGGCCACGGTGGCCAAGGGCGCCGGCTACGACGAGTGCGTCGAGAACATCGACATCGGCGGTCCGGCGATGATTCGCGCCGCGGCCAAGAACCACGACGGCGTCGCCGTGGTCGTCGACGTCGCCGATTACGGCCGGGTGATGGAGGAGATGAGCGCCAACGCCAACGCCACCACGCTGGCTTTGCGCAAGCATCTCGCCGCCACCGCCTATGCCCGCACCGGTGCCTACGACGCCGCCATCTCGCAGTGGTTCGCCCGCGCCCTGGGCGACACCTTCCCCCGCCGCGTGGTGGTGGCCGGCGAGTTGAAGCAGTCCTTGCGCTATGGCGAGAACCCGCACCAGCAGGCGGCCTTCTACGTCACCGGCGACCAGCGCCCCGGCATCGCCACCGCGCGGCAGTTGCAGGGCAAGGAGCTCAGCTACAACAACCTCAACGACACCGATGCCGCCTTCGAGCTGGCCGCCGAGTTCGAGCAGCCGGCCATCGCCATCATCAAGCACGCCAATCCCTGCGGCGTCGCCATCGGCGGCGACCTCAAGGACGCCTACCTGCGCGCGCTGGCCTGCGATCCGGTCTCGGCCTTCGGCGGCATCGTCGCTCTCAACCGCCGCCTCGACGCCGCCACCGCCGAGGAGATCGTCAAGATCTTCACCGAAGTGGTGATCGCCCCCGAGGCCGACGACGACGCCGTCGCCCTGTTCGCCGCCAAGAAGAATCTGCGCCTGCTGGTCACCGGCGGCATGCCCGACCCCAGCGCCGCCGGCATGACGCTGCGCGCCGTCTCCGGCGGCTACCTGTTCCAGACCAAGGACAACGGCCGGGTGATGCTGCCCGAACTGAAGGTGGTGACCAAGCGGGCGCCCAGCGACCGGGAACTTCAGGACCTGCTGTTCGCCTTCCGCGTCTGCAAGCACGTCAAGTCCAACGCCATCATCTACTGCAAGAACGGCACCACGGTGGGCATCGGCGCCGGGCAGATGAGCCGGGTCGATTCCTCGCGCATCGCCGCCTGGAAGTCCAAGGAAGCCGCCGACGCCGCCGGCCTGGCGCAGGCCGAGACCATCGGTTCGGTGGTCGCCTCGGACGCCTTCTTCCCCTTCGCCGACGGCCTGCTGGCCGCGGCCGCTGCGGGCGCCACCGCGGTGATCCAACCCGGCGGTTCGATGCGCGACGCCGAGGTGATCGCCGCCGCCGACGACAAGGGCTTGGCGATGGTCTTCACCGGCATGCGGCATTTCCGGCATTGAGCACCGCCCCCTTCCTGCCCTACGGCCGCCACACCATCGAAGAAGACGACATCGCCGCGGTGGTGGCGGCGTTGCGGTCCGACTTCCTCACCTGCGGCCCGGCGGTCGAGGCCTTCGAGGCCGCCTTCGCCCGCCGGGTGGGCGCGCGCTTCGCGGTCTCTTGCGCCAGTGGCACCGCCGCCCTGCATCTGGCGGCACTGGCCCTCGATCTCGGTCCAGGCGACGCAGTGATCGTGCCGACCATGACCTTTCTCGCCACCGCCAACGCCGCCCGCTACGTCGGCGCCGAGGTGGTGTTCGCCGACGTCGACGCCGACACCGGCCTGCTGACTCCCGCCACCTTGGCAGAGGCCTTGACCCGCTGCGGGACTCTGCGTCCGCGGGCGGTGTTTCCGGTCCACCTTGCCGGCCAGCCCTGCGACATGGCGGGAATCGGCGCCCTGGCGGCTGCCCATGGATTGGCGGTGGTCGAGGATGCGTGCCACGCCTTGGGCGGCGAGGATCGCGGCGTCCCGATCGGGTCGTGCCCGGACAGCCGTGCGGCCTGCTTCTCGCTGCATCCGGTCAAGGCGGTAGCCATGGGCGAAGGC
>JACRFY010000107.1 GCA_016212565.1 Magnetospirillum sp.
TCGGGCGCAGCAGTTCGTAGTGGCGGCGGATTTCATCTTCATCGATCATGCCGCCGATTCTAGCCGACCGGCCTACCCCTGAGAATCGCCAACCGTCAGTTGCGCCAGATCGATTCGGCTATTTTGGCGAAACCCCTTATCTGTTGACGAACTCCGCGGCCCCACCCAAGCTGAACCGGCGAGGGTTCATCCAATCGGGACGTGAAGAAAAACAAGGTGAACGACGGTATCCTGAAGCAGGTTCGCGCGGCACGGGCTCCGGGTTGGCTGCCGTTGAGCAGCCGCGTGCTGGTCACGGCGCTGGCCCTGGTCTTCCTGGTCATCGCCGTTACCGGCGGTCTTCATCTTGCCGGCATGCGCGGCGAGGATCTTCACGCCATGCGCGGTCGCGGCGAGCATACCGCCGACCTGATCGCCCGCGCGCTGGCCCGGCCGCTCTACGACTACGACTACGATCTGGTGGCGACGGTGATCGACGCGCTGCGCGGCGACGACGACATCGGCGGCGTCGAGGTGCTCGATGCGGCCGGGGCCAGGGTGGCGATGGTCGGCAACCTCGGCGGCGGCGACCTGCTGATCGAGCGCGCCCTGGCGTTCGAAAATCACGGCGAGATCCAGGCGGTCGGGCAATTGCGGATGTCGCTGTCGACCGCCGCCCTGGAGAGCCGATTCCGCGCCGGCACCCGCAGCGGGGTGGCGGCGGTGCTGCTGATGTTCGGGGCCCTGAGCGCCGCCATCGTCGTCAGCTTCCGCCGTCTGTCCCTGCCGATGCGGGACATGAGCGAGGCGATGTTGCATCTGGCCGAGGGGAGCGGCGAGGTCGACATTCCCGGCTTGGCCCGGAGCGACGAGATCGGCGACATGGCCCGCGCGCTCGAAGTGTTCCGCCGCCATGCCGGCGAGATCGAGCGCCTCGAAGCGGACAAGGCCGCCCAGCGGGCCGTCCACGAGAGCGAGGCGCAACTGCGCGCGGTGATGGACGGCATGCCGGTGATGGTGGTGGCCCTCGACCTCGCCGGGATTCGGGTGCTGTTCGTCAACCGCCTGATGCAGGAGCGGGTGTTCGGTCCCCAGACGGTGGCGATGGGGTTGGCCCCTTCGGCGTTTCTCGACGCCGAAGGGGTGACGCGGATCAGCGATTGTGCCGAGACGGCGAGCGATCTCCAGGACCTGGAACTGGAAATCCGTTGCCACGACGGCTCGGTGTTCTGGGGGCAGGTCGCGGCCCGGCGGGTGGAAATCGGCGGCCGGCCGGTGATGCTGGCCGGCATCGGCGACATCACCGCCCGGCGCCGGGTCGAGGACGATCTGCGCGAGGCCAAGGAGCAGGCGGAGGCCGCCACCAGGGCCAAGTCCGAGTTCCTCGCCACCATGAGCCACGAGATCCGTACGCCGATGAACGGCATCGTCGGCATGACCGATCTGCTGCTGGAGACCGCCCTCGATCCCCAGCAGCGCCGATTCGGCGAGACCATCCGCACCTCGGCCGAGTCGCTGCTGACGATCATCAACGATATCCTCGACTTCTCGAAGATGGAGGCCGGGCATGTCGACCTCGAAAGCCTGCCGGTGGCGGTGCGTGAGACCGTCGAGGGGGTGGTGGACATCGTCGGGCCGCGGCTGAAGGGCAAGGAAGACCTCGATCTGGTCTACACCATCGAGCCCGAGGCCGACGCCGTCCTGCTCTCCGATCCCATCCGCCTGCGTCAGGTGCTGCTCAACCTGACCAGCAACGCGGTCAAGTTCACCGAGCGCGGCACCATTGGCGTCTCGGTCAATGTCGATGCCGGCGAGCTTCGCTTTGCCGTTGCCGATACCGGCATCGGCATTCCGGTCGAGGCCCAGGCCAGCCTGTTCCGCATGTTCACCCAGGCCAATTCCTCGACCAGCCGCCGCTTCGGCGGCAGCGGCTTGGGGCTGGCGATTTCGCGCAAGCTGGTCGAATGCATGGGCGGGACCATCGGCTTCTCCAGCCGCGACGGCGAGGGCAGCACCTTCTGGTTCCGCATCCCCTTTACCCGCGTCGATCGGCCGCCGCCGCCGCTGGCCCCGCGCCTGGATGGGCTCAAGGTCCTGGTGGTCGACGACAATTTCCAGGCGCGGGCGGTGATGGCGGCGGATCTCGCCCGGCGCGGTGCGGTGGTCGAGCAGGTCGGCGCGTCGGTGGCGGCGCTGGATTCCTGCCGCATCGCCCTCAAGCACGGCCAGCCCTTCGACGTGGTGGTGATCGACCGCGAGATGCAGATGGTCTCGGGCACCGATCTGCTGGTGATGATCGACGCCGATCCCGCCTTGTCCGGCCTGCGCCGGGTGCTGACCGTCGGTGGCGGCGAGGCGGCGGCCAAGGCGGTGGCGGCGTCCTTCAAACTCGATGCCGCCCTGGGCAAGCCGTTCCGCCACCGGCGCCTCGCCGAAGCGGTGGCCGGCGCGGTTCATGCGCCGACGGTCGTCTCGGTCGCGGAGCGGGCGGCGGGGGCGACGGGCATGACGCTGCTGCTGGTCGAGGACAACCCGATCAACCAGGACGTGGCGGTGGGGCTCCTGACCGCGCTCGGCCATAAGGTGGACGTTGCCGGCGATGCCGCCGACGGGGTGGCGATGCTGACCCGTGGCCGCTACGACCTGGTGCTGATGGATGTGCAACTGCCGGACATGGACGGCATGGAGGCGACCCAAGTGATCCGCTCCCTGCCGGGGCCGTGTGCGCGGGTCCCGGTGATCGCCATGACCGCCAACGCCATGGAGGGCGACCGCGACCTCTGCCTCCAGGCGGGCATGGACGACTACATCTCCAAGCCGATCCGCCGCAGCGCCTTGGCGGAACTGCTGCAGGCGTGGCAATTGCGGTTGGCGGCGCGGTAATCCGGGCGCGGGGGCGCTACCCCTCTTCCGCCACCTTGGCGTCGAGCCGCTTGAGGCCGTGGCGGCGTAGCCAGGGGGGCAGGTGTTCGGCGGGCATCGGGCGGGCGATGCCGAAGCCCTGGGCCAGGTCGCAACCGATCGCCAGCAGCGCCGAGGCGTGCTGCGTGGTCTCCACCCCCTCGGCAATGGCCCGGCAGCGGAATACGCCGGCCAGGCGGATCACGCCGTTGACGATCGCCATGTCGTCGGGATCGGTCAGCATGTCGCGCACGAAGGTGCGGTCGATCTTGACCGCCTCGGCGGGAATGTTGCGCAGGTAGGCCAGCGACGAGTAGCCGGTGCCGAAATCGTCGATGGCGAAGGTGACGCCCATCTGATGACATTCCTCGATCACCCGGCGCACCTGGGCCAGGTCGGTGAGGGCGTCGGATTCGAGGATCTCGATCTCCAGGTTGTCGGGAGCGATGGCCGGCACCTCGGCGAACTGGCGGTGCAGATACTCGACGAAGCCGGCCTGGGCGAGGTGGCGGGCGGAGACGTTGACGCTGACGGGGATGCGGAAGCCCTCGGCGTGCCACCAGGCATCGATCTGCCTCAGGGTGGCGGCGATCACCCATTCGCCGATCTCGACGGTGATGCGGTCGGCGGCGAACTCGCTGAGGAACTGGGGCGGCGTCAGCAGGCCGCGGTCGGGGTGGTTCCAGCGCAGCAGGGCCTCGAGGCCGAAGGCACGGCCGTCGCGCAGGTTGACCTTGGGCTGGTAGTAGAGACACATCTCGCCGTCGGCCAGGGCGCGGCGGATGCGCTCGGCCTCCTGGTAGCGGGTCTGGACGGCGCGGTCCTGCTCGGCGTCGAAGACATGGATGCGGCCGCGGCCCTGATTCTTGGCCTGATACATGGCCTGATCGGCATGGCGCATCAGCGTTTCGGCATCGGATTCATCGGCGGGATAGATGGTGACGCCGATCGAGGCCGAAATGGTCAGCAACTTGCCGTGGATGGCATAGGGCGCCGAGGTCGCCTCCAGGATCCGTTGCAGGACCGCCAGGGCCTTGGCGGGATCGGGAACGTCGCACAGCAGCAGCACGAACTCGTCGCCGCCGAGGCGGGCCACGGTGTCGCCCTCGCGGACATGGGACTGAAAGCGCCGCGCCGCCTCGATCAGCAGCAGATCGCCGACATGGTGGCCCTCGGCGTCGTTGATCGCCTTGAAGCCGTCGAGGTCGATGAAGGCCACCACCAGGAACATGCTGCGCCGGTGGGCCTGGGCGATCTCCTGGGTCAGGCGGTCGGCCAGCAGGGTCCGGTTGGGCAGGCCGGTCAGCGGGTCCGAGGTGGCCATGGTCTCCAGCTTGCGCTGGGTGGCCTTGATGTCGGTGATGTCGAGGAAGATGGTGACGTAGTTGGAGATGGCGCCGCTGCCATCGCGCACCGCGGCGATGTGGCACAACTCGGGATAGACTTCGCCGTTCTTGCGCCGGTTCCAGGTCTCGCCGCGCCAGCTGCCGGTGGCGTCGACGGTGCGCCATAGGTCGCGGAAGAAGTCGGGATCGTGGAATTCCGGGTCGAGGCTGCGCTGGTTGCGGCCCTCGACCTCGCCGAAGGTGTAGCCGGTGATATCGCTGAACGCCCGGTTGACCGAGACGATGTGGCCGTCGGCGTCGGTGACCAGAATGCCCTCGCGCACGTTCTCGTAGACGGCGCTGGCCAGCATGGTGCGCTCGCGGTCGGCATTGATGCGGCGGATCAGCCGGTTGAAGGCGGCGGAGACGCGGGCGATCTCGTGACCGCCCCGGCCGCGGCTGACCGGGTGGAGTTCGGCGTTGGGGCTCACCTCGATGTCGCCGATCTGGCGGGCGAGGTGGCGGATGGGGGCGACGAACAGAAGCATCATCCCCCGGGCGGCGACGGCGGCGCTGAGGATGCCGATACCCAGCGCCAACGCCGCCCAGCGCTGGAAACTCAGCACGCTGGCATAGGCCTCGGACACCGGGTAGTTGGCGCCCAGCACCCAGCCGGTCGATTGCAGCTTGGTGAAGGTCGCCAGGACCGGGGTGCCGGTGGCGTCGACGGTCTCGACCGCCGAGCGCAGTCCCTGGCTGGCCCGTTCGAGCAGCGCCGGGGGAAGGGGGGCGATGTCGCGGCGCAACAGCAACGAATCGTCGGGATGGAGGATCAACTGCCCGTCCCAGGCGGTGACGAAGACATAGCCGCTGCCGCCCAGGGTCACCCGCTCGATGCCGCCGAAGAACGAGGAGCGCCGGGGGGCGATGCAGCCGGCCAGCACCGCGCCGTTGCCCGGCATCGGCACCGCCAGCATCAGATGCGGATGGCCGTCGTCGCCGCGAAACGGCGGCCACACCAGCGGCTCCTCCAGCCACAGGGTCTTGGTCACCCACTTCCGCACCTCGGGCGCGGCGGCAAGGGTGGGCGCATCGGTCCGCACCGCCAGCGGCCGGCCGTCGGCGGCGAGCAGGAACAGGCCGCAGTCGAAGAAGGCGGTGGTGGCGTCGCGATGGAGATCCAGCCACGCCGCCGCGGCCGCCGGCGCCGCAAGAACATCCGCCGGTGCCGTCGCCGCCAAGGTCCCCAGCGTCCCGAGCGCGGTGTCCATCTTGCCGTCCAGCTCTTCGGCGATATAACGGGTCAGCGTCATCTGCGACTGGGCGATCTGGCGCTGGCTGTTTTCGACGTGGCGCATCGCTCCCCAGACCAGCGCCCCCAGCACCACCGCCGAAACGGCGGAAATGACGAGTACCATCTGGCCGCTGATCGAACGGGGGAGCAGTCGCATCGGCGTCACTCGCTGTCCACCGGCAGACCGGCCTGACGCCACTCCACCAGTCCGCCGCGCAGCCAGAAGACGGTGCCATAGCCGCCGCGCGCCGCCGCCGCGGTGGCCTTGTACGACTTCCAGCAGTGGACGCCGTTGCAGTAGAGGATGATGGCGTCGTCGGGTCGGGCGAAGTGCTTGAGACGATCGAGGAAGGCGGCCACGCCGTCCTGGCCGGGATCGAAGTCCGGCTGCCGCGCCGAATACTCGCGGTAGGTGGCGTGCAGCGCCCCGGCAATGTGGCCGGCCAGGAAGTCATGGACCGAGCGGACGTCGATCAGCCGCGCCCCTGCGGCAATCAGCGGTGCCACCTCGGCGGCGGCCACGACCCGGGCGTGCGGCGCGGTGTCGGGGACCTGGCGTCCTTCCTCGGCGCCGCCGGCCGTCGTCGCCATCAGCAACGCACAGAACATCAGTCGCGCCGGCCAGCGTGCCAAGCCCATGTCCATCCGTTCGAGGCCCCCAAATCCACCATTCGTAGGGTATACGGATGCATCAGCTCTTGCCAAGCGAAGATGCGAACGGACGAAAACCTACGGCGAAGGGGAATATTTTGTCGAGGTAATATACTACTACCATCGATAGCCTGTCATCCGCGATGACTCGGAAAATTGCCTATGACAATCATAGGCCTTCAGGGGAGGTCGACGATGCTTGGTTGGCGTACAGGGGGTGTCTACACCGCGGCCATGGCCGTCGGCATGGTGATGGCGTCGGGGTCGGCCATGGCCACCAACGGCATGCTGCCGCATTGCGTCGGCGTCCACAATTGCGGCACCGGCGGCGCCGGCATGGCCCAGGCCACCGATGCCAGCAATCTGGCCATCAACCCGGCGCTGCTGGGCAAGCTGAAGGGCAGCGAAGTGTCGCTGTCGGCCGGGTGGTTCCACCCCGAGCGTTCGCTGAAGCCGGGCACCGGATCCTTCAGCAACACCGCCGGCGGCGCGCAGAGCAGCCAGGTCGAGGATTATCCCGACGGGGCGCTGGGCATCAGCTACAAGGCGTCGCCGGAATGGTCGTTCGGCATGGCGCTTTATTCCGGCGGCGGTGGCGAGACCAAGTACACCAAGTCGCGCGTCGGCGCGGGTGGCGGCATCACCAACAACTACGATCTCGGCGTGCGGATCCGCATGGGCAATCTGGCCACCGGCGTGTCGTGGACCCCGAGTCCGACCCAGTCCTACGGCGCCAGCCTGATTCTCGGCTACCAGGACTTCAATTCCGACATGGCCAACGCCACCTTCGCCGTCACCCAGGGCCGCGGGCAGCTGGAGAAGGTCTATGGTTGGGGGGCGCGCGTCGGCGGCCTGTGGGATGTCGCCCCGTGGGTGACCCTGGCCGCGACCGCCCAGACCCCGATCATGTACAAGCGCCTGGAGAAGTACCACGACCTGTTCCTCGGCGCCATCGAGCAGCCGGGCAACCTCGGCGTCGGCACCTCGTTCCATATCGGCGACAGCCTCAACCTGATGGCCGATTACAAGCTGCTGATGTGGAACCGGGTGCGGGCCATCGGCACCGGCCCCGCCGCCGGCGGCTTCGGCTGGCAGAACCAGCCGGTCTACATGCTGGGGGCCTCCTACGACGTGGTTCCCGCCTGGACCATCCGCGCCGGCTGGAATTACGGCCCGTCGCCGATCCCCGAGGATACCACCTTCGCCAACGGCCTGTTCCCGGCGGTGGTCGAGCACCACTTCACCCTCGGCACCTCCATTCGCCTGGGGCCGCAGTGGGAAATCTCCGGCGCCGGCTACTATGCCCCCGAGCACTCGCAGACCGATCCCGGCACCGGCGACGGCTACAGCATCGGCGGCAAGGGCACCACCATCGACATGAGCCAGTACGGCGCGCAGATGGGCGTGAAGTTCAAGTTCTAGGCGCGAGCCGAGCGCATGCGACCCGACGGGGCGGAGCGATCCGTCCCGTCTCTTTGTGTGCCGGGCGTTGCCATTGCATCGCCGCTCCGGGCGGGCCATCTGCCCCGCAGGATCCGCAACCGGAGGCCGGCGATGGCGATGACCGAGGCGGTGCGCGGCATTCTCGACGGCTACGAGAGCGACTGCCCCGGCACCAAGGCCAACCTCGCCCGCATGCTGATGGCCGGGCGGCTGGGCGGCAGCGGCAAGCTGCTGATCCTGCCGGTCGATCAGGGCTTCGAGCACGGGCCGGGCCGCAGCTTCGCCGGCAACCCCGACGCCTACGACCCGCACTATCATTTCCGTCTTGCCGTCGACGCCGGGCTCAGTGCCTTTGCCGCCCCGCTGGGGCTTCTGGAAGCGGGGGCGGGGACCTTTGCCGGCGCGATTCCGTTGATCCTCAAGCTCAACAGCGCCAATTCCCTGGCCCGCGACCGCCTGGCGGCCACCCAGGCGCTGACCGGATCGGTCGACGACGCCCTGCGGCTCGGCTGCGCCGCGATCGGCTTCACCCTCTATCCCGGCTCGGACAGTGCCTATGCCATGGTTGAGGCGTTGCGCCCGCTCGCCGCCGCGGCCAAGGCCCGCGGGCTGGCGGTGGTGGTGTGGGCCTATCCGCGCGGCGGCGCCCTGTCCACCGGGGGCGAGACGGCGCTGGACGTGGTCGCCTACGGTGCCCACATGGCCTGCCTGCTGGGCGCCCACATCGTCAAGGTCAAGCTGCCCTCCGCCGCCTTCGAGCAGGCCGAGGCGCGCAAGGCCTACGAGACGGCGGGGGTGGATGTCTCGACCATCGCCAAACGGGTTGCGGTGGTGGTGCAGTCGTGCTTCAACGGGCGGAGGATCGTCGTCTTCTCGGGCGGCGCCGCCAAGGATGATCTCGGGCCCCTCTACGACGAGGTCCGCGCCATCCGCGACGGCGGCGGCAATGGGTCGATCATCGGGCGCAACAGCTTCCAGCGCCCGCGGACCCAGGCGCTCGAGATGCTCGGCACCATCGTCGACATTCTTGCCGGAAGGGCCTGAGCCATATCTGCCGAACCTTGCCGCCTCTACCTGATCACCCCGCCCCGCATCGACGACCCCTATGCCTGGGTCGAGACCTGGGAGCGGACCCTCGATGCCGGCGACGTCGCCTGCGTGCAGATCCGCCTCAAGGGGCTGGAGGAGGACGCCCTGGCCCGCGTCGTCGATCTGCTGCGCCCGCCCGCCCAGCGGCGCGGCATCGCCGTGCTGCTCAACGACAACCCGCGCCTGGCCTTCGAGACCGGCTGCGACGGCGTCCATATCGGCCAGGAGGACGGCCGCTATGCCGAAGCCCGCGCCGCGGTGGGAGCCAACGCCATCGTCGGCGTCACCTGCCATGATTCGCGTCACCTGGCCATGGAAGCCGGGGAGGCGGGGGCCGATTACGTCGCCTTCGGCGCCTTCTTCCCCACCGCCACCAAGGCGGCGCGCTTCCACGCCGAGCCCGAGCTGCGGGTGTGGTGGAGCGAGCTGTTCACCAGTCCCGCGGTCGCCATCGGCGGCATTACCGTCGACAATTGCCGGCCGCTGGTCGAGGCCGGGGCCGACTTCCTCGCCGTCTCCGCCGGGGTGTGGGACCATCCCGAGGGTCCGGCGGCGGCGGTGGCGGCGTTCAATCGGGCGCTGGCCGGATGATCCGCACCGTCTGCGTCTTCTGCGGCTCGTCGCTGGGGAGCAAGCCGATCTATGCCGAGGCGGCGCAGGCGTTGGGCCGCCTGCTTGCCAACCGTGGGTTGGGTCTGGTCTATGGCGGCGGCGACGTCGGCCTGATGGGCGTGCTGGCCGATGCCGCCTTGTCGGCCGGCGGCGCGGTCACCGGGGTGATTCCCGAGGCCTTGATGCGCTTCGAAGGCGTCGGCCACCTCGACCCGGTCAAGCTGCACGTGGTCGGCTCGATGCACGAGCGCAAGGCGCTGATGGCTGAACTGGCCGACGCCTTCATCGCTCTTCCCGGCGGCATCGGCACCATGGAGGAACTGTTCGAGGCCTGGACCTGGAGCCAGCTAGGCCTGCACGCCAAGCCGCTGGGATTCCTCGATGTCGGCGGCTATTACGGCCACCTGCACGCCTTCCTCGACCACATGGCCGGCGAGGGGTTCCTCCGGGCGCGGCATCGCGAGATGGTGGCGGTGGAATCCGATCCGGCCCGCTTGCTCGACCGCTTCGCCGCCTATCGGCCGCCGGAGGTGGTGCGGGTGATCGACCGCGATACCGCCTGATCGCGCTCAATTTGCGCCTCTGGTATGATGCTGACGCAGCCTTTCGTTTAATTTCCAGTTGCATTGCGTTCATACCCTCTGGGATGATCGTCTGGTGATCCCGGCAATAGGGTGGCAGGGCCGGGAATCGCCGATTGTCAGTGGGGGGCACGGTCATGGCCGTCCGACGTTCGCCATCCCTGTCGGGAAAGCAGCATGCCGCGTTGGCCGCGCTGCTGGCCGTGTGTCTGACGGTCACGGCGATGGCCTGGCGCCATCAGCGCGACATGGGCATCGAGCAGGCAAACGCCCGCTTCGACCGCCAGTTGGCGACCATCCAGACGGCGTTGATCGAGCGGATGCAGGGGGTCGTCGACCTGGTGGTGGCGGCGCGCGCCTTGACGGCGACCGGGCCGGTGACGGCCGAGCGCTGGCGGGCCTTCGTCGGCAGTCTGGACCTTGACCACCGCCTGGGCGTCGACGGGCTGGGCTACATCGCCGCGGTGCGTGGCGAGGCCAAGGGCGAGTTCGAGTCGCGCATGCGGCGCGAGCGGCCGAATTTTGCCGTCGTTCCCCCGGGCAGCCGCACCGTCCATTACGTTCTCAGCCACATCGAGCCGGGCCGCAACACCACGGTCATCGGTCTCGACCTGGCCACCTTTCCCTCGCGGCGCGCCGCCGCCGAACAGGCTCGCGACGAGGACGCGCCGATCCTGTCGGAGAAGGTGCGGCTGGTCACGCCTGCCGGCGCGGAAAACGATCTGGTCGTCTTCCTGCCGGTCTACGCGCCCGGCGCCACCCCGCACACGGTCGAGGAGCGGCGTCGGGCACTGATCGGCTGGGTGGCGGCAGGCTTGCATGCCCAGGCGTTGCTCGACGGTCTCGGCGGCCCGGATCCGAGCATCCATATGCACGTCTTCGACGGCCCGCCCGTTCCCGCCGAATCGCTCTATGAATCCACGCTTCCCGATCCGTCCGGCGGCGGTCTGGAGCGGGAGAGGACGATCCCGCTCCTGGGGCGGGAATGGACGGTGCGTTTCCATACCGGGGCCGCCTTCCATCGCGACGGCGACGACCGCACGGCGTTGCTGATGCTGCTGGCGGGGCTGACCTCGACGATCTGCCTGTGGTGGGGTGCCTTCAGCCTGATGGCCGCGCGAGCCCGGGGCGTGGCCATGGCCATGGCGCTGACCGAGGAGGTGCGCACCAGTCGGCGCCGCTACCGCTCGATCGTCACCACCACCCAGCAGGGCTATTGGGAGATCGACGGCCTGGGCATGACCACCGACGTCAATCCGGCCCTGTGCACGATGCTGAAGGCCGAGAGGGCGGGCTTGGTCGGCCGCAGTGCCCTGGATTGGGTGGCGCCGCACCATCGTCATCTGCTCGAACGGCATCTGGCGCGGCGCGCCACCACGCCGCAGAGCCAGGTGGAGATCGATCTGGTGCGCGGCGACGGGATGATCGTTCACGCCCAATTGCAGGCGACCACCTTGTTCGGGCGCGACGGGGGCGTGGCGACCTCGTTCGCCATGGTCGCCGATGTCACCCACCTGCGCCGCGCCGAATCGGCGCTGAAGGAGAGCGAGCGCCGCTATCGCGGCCTGGTGGAGAACATCCAGGACGGCCTGATGATCATCGTCGACGGGCGGCTGCGCTTCGTCAACGAGCCCTTCGCCCGGATGGTCGGTCACCGCGCCGACGCCCTGATCGGCACCGATTTCCGCGCCCTGGTGGCCCCCGAAGACCGGCGAATGGTCGAGGAGCGGTATCGCCTGCGCCTGGCCGGCCTCGACGTGCCGCAGGAATATTGCTGCCGGTTGTTGTGGCGGGCCGGCTCGGAGCGGGTGATCGCGCTGCTGCACACGGCGGTGATCGAGGAGGCCGACGGCGCCCTGGCCACCGTGGGCACGGTCAAGGACGTCACCGCCCAGCGCCGCGGCGACGAGCAGCTGCGCCTGCTGTGGCATGCCGTCGAGAACAGCCCGGTCTCGGTGATGGTCACCGATGCCGAGGGGCGGATTCTCTACGTCAATCCCGGGTTCGTCGCCATGACCGGATATGGCTCGGCGGAGGTGGCGGGGCGGACGCCACGGCTGCTGAAGTCGGACCAAACGCCTCCCGAGGCGCATACGGCCATGTGGCAGTCGGTCCTGTCCGGCCAACGCTGGAGCGGCATCTTCCGCGACCGCCGCAAGGATGGTGCCGTCGTCGCATTGGCGACGTCGATCAGTCCCATCCAGGACGACAACGGCGTCATCACCCATTTGTTGGCGGTTCAGTCCCCTCTGGCCACCTCACCACCCATCAAATTTTCTTGACCTCTGGAATCGGCCTGTGATTCGAAGAGTCCGCCAGTTTTCAGTGGGGCGGACGAGCGATGAAGGGCGGGATCGAGATTATCGCGGAAACGATCTGCGAGGACCTGCGGGGACGA
>JACRFY010000111.1 GCA_016212565.1 Magnetospirillum sp.
CGACGCCGAAGCCGTAGGTGATGGTGATCAGCGCCGAGACGTTGACGCCGAAGGCGCGCACCAGGGCGGGGTTTTCGGTGGCGGCGCGCAGGGTGGCGCCGAGACGGGTCTTCTCGATCGCCAGCCAGGTGCCCAGGCACAGCACCAGCGAGGCGGCCACCACGAAGCCGCGATAGATCGGCAGGTACATGAAGCCGAGGTTCCAGCCGCCCTGCAATTCGGCCGGCACGGCATAGGGCATGCCGGAGATGCCGAACTGGTCGCGGAACAGGCCCTCGATGATCAGCGCCAGGCCGAATGTCAGCAGCAGGCCGTAGAGGTGGTCGAGTTTGTAGAGCCGCGACAGCATGAAGCGCTCGATGACGATGCCCAGCGCGGCGACGGCGATGGGGGCGAGGACCAGCGACTCCCAATAGCCGATGCCGAGCGTATTCAGCGCCAGCCAGGCGACGAAGGCCCCCATCATGTACTGGGCGCCATGGGTGAAATTGATGATGTTGAGCAGGCCGAAGATCAGCGCCAATCCCAGGCTCAGCATGGCGTAGAACGAGCCGTTGATCAGGCCGAGCAGCAACTGGCCGAACAGCGCCGCGGTGGGGATGCCGAAGAGGGTGCTCATGATGCCTCGCGATGGTGTGCCCCTCTCCCGCCCGGCGGGAGAGGGGCTTGGTCGACCTACTTCTTCACCAGCGGGCAGGTGCTCTCCGACAGCGGCTGATAGGCCTGGTCGCCGGGGATGGTGCGGACGATCTTGTAGTAGTCCCACGGACCCTTGGCCTCGGACGGCGCCTTGACCTGGGCGAGGTACATGTCGTGGACCATGCGGCCGTCGGCACGCAGCTTGCCGTTCTTGGCGAAAAAGTCCTTGATCGGCAGTTCGCGCATCTTGTCGGCGACCTTGATGCCCTCGTCGGTCTTGCCCGCCTGGATGGCCTTCAGGTAGTGGCTCACCGCCGAATAGACGCCGGCATGGACCATGGTCGGGGTCTTTCCCTTCATGCGCTGGGCGAAGCGGCCCGACCAGGTGCGGGTGTCGTTGTCCATGTCCCAGTAGAAGCCGGTGGTCAGCATCATGCCCTGGGCGGTTTCCAGGCCCAACGAGTGGACGTCGGAGATGAACACCAGCAGGCCGGCGAGCTTCTGGCTCTTGGTGATGCCGAATTCCTTGGCCTGCTTGATGGCGTTGATGGTGTCCTGGCCGGCATTGGCGAGGCCGATGATCTTGGCCCCCGAGGCCTGCGCCTGGAGCAGGAACGACGAGAAGTCGGCATTGGGGAAGGGGTGGCGCACCGCCCCCACCACCTTGCCGCCGTTCTCCTTGACCACCCGCTCGGTCTGGGCTTGGAGGTTGTGGCCGAAGGCGTAGTCGGCGGTGAGGAAGAACCAGCTGTCGCCGCCGCTCTTGACCACCGCGTTGCCGGTGCCGTTGGCCAGGGCATAGGTGTCGTAGGTCCAGTGGAAGCCGGTCGGCGAGCACTTGTCGTTGGTCAGCGGCGTCGAGGCGGCGCCCGAAACCAGGTCGATCCTGCCCTTTTCCTTCGACACCTCGCGCACCGCGACGGCGGCGGCGGTGGTCACCAGTTCGGCGATGGCGTCGACCTGCTCGGCGTCATACCACTTCCGCGCGATGGAGGAGGCGATGTCGGCCTTGTTCTGGTGGTCGGCGGAGACGATCTCGACCGGGATGCCGTTGATCTTGCCGCCGAAATCCTCGACCGCCATCTGGGCGGCGATGATCGCGCCCTGGCCGGCGAGGTCGGAATAGGTTCCCGACATGTCGGTGAGGATGCCGATCTTGATCTTGTTGTCGCTGTATTGGGCCAGAGCCCCACCGGCACTCAGGGCCAGGACGGCCGCGGCGCCAAGAAGAACGCGCTTGATCATGTTCATTGTCCTCCCGTTCGGTCTTCTTTTCACCTCAGACGCCGAGATATCCTTTCAACTTTTCCATGTTGGCGGACAACTCGGTGTTGGGGATCATGTCCACCACGCGGCCATGCTCGACCACGTAATGGCGGTCGGCGACGGTGGCGGCGAAATGGAAATTCTGCTCGACCAGCAAGATGGTGAAGCCGCGCGCCTTGAGCTGGCGGATGATGGCGCCGATGTGTTGGACGATCACCGGGGCCAGGCCCTCGGTGGGCTCGTCGAGCAACAGCATGGTGGCGCCGGTGCGCAGGATTCGCGCGATGGCCAGCATCTGCTGCTCGCCGCCCGACAGCTTGGTGCCCTGGCTGGAGGCGCGCTCGGACAGGCGGGGGAACAGGTCGTAGACCTCGGCCAGCGACAGCCCGCCCGGCTTGACCACCGGCGGCAGGACCATGTTCTCGGCCACCGTCAGGCTGGCGAAGATGCCGCGTTCCTCGGGGCAATAGGCGAGGCCCAGGCGGGCGATGCGGTTGGCGGGCAGGGCGATGGTGTCGGTGCCGGCGAAGCGCACGCTGCCGCGGCGCTTGGCGATCAGCCCCATCAACGCCCGCATCGTCGAGGTCTTGCCGACGCCGTTGCGGCCCAGCAGCGTCACCACCTCGCCCTGGGCGACGGAGAAATTCATTCCGTGCAGGACGTGGGACTCGCCGTACCAGGCGTTGAGATCGGCGACCGCGAGCAGGGTCTCAGCCATGTCCGGCCCCCATATAGGCGTCGACGACCTCGGGATTGCGCGCGATCTCGGCATAGGGCCCCTCGGCGAGGATCTTGCCCAGCTTCAGCACCGTGATGGTGTCGGAGAGGTCGGCGACCACCGACAGGTTGTGCTCGACCATCAGCACGGTGCGGTCCTTGGCGACGCGGCGGATCAGGGCGGCGGTGCGCTGGACGTCCTCGCTGCCCATGCCGGCCATCGGCTCGTCGAGCAGCAGCATCTCGGGGTCGAGCGCCAGGGTGGTGGCGATCTCCAGCGCCCGCTTGCGGCCGTAGGACAGCTCACCGGCGGCGGTGTCGTGGTATTCGGCGACCCCCACCGCGTCGAGCAATTCCATCGCCCGCTCGTCGAGCGCCGCCAGCGTGCGATCCGAACGCCAGAAGTGGAACGAATTGCCCAGCTTGCGCTGCAAGGCGACGCGGACGTTCTCCAGCGCGGTCAGATGACCGAACACCGCCGAGATCTGGAACGAGCGCACCATGCCGGCGCGCGCGATGGCCGCCGGGCGGGTGCGGGTGATGTCGCGGCCGTTGAACAGGATGACCCCGCGCGACGGCTGGAGGAATTTGGTGATCAGGTTGAAGCAGGTGGTCTTGCCGGCACCATTGGGGCCGATCAGGGCGTGGATGGTGTGGCGGCGAACCTTGAGATTGACGTCGGCGACGGCGACGAATCCCTTGAATTCCTTGGTGAGGTTCCGCGTCTCGACGATGACGTCGTCGCTCATGCATCCTCCCTGGCGACCGCCGTCTGTGCCGGTATGACCAGCACGTAAACGAAGTAGGCCACGGCGCAATATGCTTGTCAAAGCAAGAGTATGGGGTCCCCCGGATGGGGGAACAAGGGGCGGTGGGGTGCTCGACGAACGGGTTTTGTCGATCGATGCCGCGGCCGGAACGACACCGTCGGTGCGCAACTGCGGATGCAGCGGCGCCAGGGGATGACGGCGCATGTTCGATGCGAAGGCGGAACGAATCGCGGCCGCCCGGTCGTCGTTCCCGGCACGGCCGATGCATGGAGAAGGGCAGGACCCAGCCCCGAAGCGCGCCGATTTGCTTGGTTTCGATGGCGCGACGGGGCGGCAGGAATTGCCGGGCGGCAGCATCGGCCCGGCGGCGAGAGACGGAGGACGGCCATGACTCCCTTCCCCCTGTTCGATACCGGCTTCACCTTCTGGCTCGGCGATGTGCAGGCGTTGCTGGAGGGCTGCTACCGCTTGACGGTCAAGGACCTGGGCCTGCCGCGGCGCGAGTTGATGGCCCGCTACACGGCCGGTCTCTCACCCGCCCTTATGGTGGAGCGGGCGGTGGCGGGGCTGCGGATGGCGGCGGAATGATCGGGCGTGGCGCGATCAGCCATCGACCGGCCGTCGTCGTCGGCCGAGCCCCTCCATCGCCCCATAGCCGAGCAGGAACAGGACCAGCAGGGTTGCGGCACCGGCGGCGGTGACGGTGTCGAGGGGAACGACCCACAGCGTCGACAGCAGTTCGGCGGCGATCAGCACCAGCAGGATCGACACCAGGGCGCGGCGGCCGAGGCGGGTGCAGATCACCGCGCCCACCGGCGCCGCCAGGGCGACCACCGGCACCGCCGCCAGCCAGAAGGCGCGCACGGTGTCGTCGAAGGCGCCGAGATGGGCATAGGTGGCGAAGCCGACCAGCGAGTTGGGCGCCACCAGGATCACCGCGGTGGGAACGGCCACCGTCTCGGAGCGGCGGAAATAGACCACCATCAGCGAGAAGACGACCACCGAGATGCCGGTGCCCATCAGCCCGGACAGCACGCCACCGAACAGGCCGGCGACGAGCAACACCACCACCGCGCCGCGTCCGTCGTGCGGCCGGCCGGCGCCGTCGGGGTGGCGATGGCGCAGCCGCCACAACATGATGCCGAGCGCCACCTGCAAGGCGGTGAAGCCGACGCGGACCAGGGGGGCGGGGACCAGCGGCGCCAGCAGGGTGGCGGCCAGCACCATCCCGGCGGCGCCACCCAGGCTGGCCCACAGGATCATCCGCCATTCGACCGCCGCGCGGCGCTGGATCAGGGCCAGGCTGGCGGCACTCATGCCGACGCTCTGGATGGCCAGCGAGAACACCCGCGCCTGCTCGGCGGGGACGTGCAGCAGTTTGGTGAAGATGGGGAAGGCGATGGCCCCGCCGCCCTCGCCGGTTCCGCCGGCCACCAGCGCCCCGAAGGCCATGGTCAGCGACACCGGCCAATGGGCGGCGAGGATCGCGGCGGCCTGCTCGCGACCCAACAGGGCTAGCCAGACGGCAGCGATGAGCACCGCCTGGGCGGCAACGAAGCGAGTGGAAGTGGACACGGCGCCCCCGGAGAATTCCCGGCTCCCTGTCAAGCACAGGGGGCCGGGAATTGCAATCGCGCGCCGTCTAACGCCGGACCGGCGGCTCCTCGTCGGTCCGCGCCGCCCGCACCATGTCGCGGACCAGGGGGACACACTTGCCGCAGCGTGGCGCGCACTCGAAGTGACGGTAGACCGCCGCGGTGGACCCCCCGGCTCCGGCTTCGAGGGCGCACTTGACCTGGCGGTCGGTGAAGCCGTGGCACAGACAGACGTACATGGTGTCCTCCCGCCGTGGATCAGTAGCCGCTCTTGGCGCCGGTGCCGGTGTAGGTGAAGTCCCATTCGACGGTGAAGGGCTCCCACCACTTGCCGACGCCGGTTTCCTTGTCGGTGTGGCGGAGGAAGCCATGGGCGGCGGGAGCGAAGCGATAGGCGACGTGGTACTTGCCGGGGCCGTCCATCTTGATGTTGTCGCCGTAATGCGGCCCGTCCGAGGCCACCATCGGCACCAGGGTTCCGGCGGCCTTCCACCCCGAGCCCTTGCGGGTCAGTTCGTAGCTGATGCCGAGATAGGGGATCCACTCGCCCTCGCCGAAGCCGTTGTTGTTGCCCTTCAGCCCCTTGACGTCGGCTTCGAGGTGGATGTCGGTGCCGCCGTGATGGGCGTTGTGCGGCTCCATGGTCACCGCCTGGAGGTAAACGGCGGCGATCTGCATGCCGTTCTTTTCCACCGCCTCGCCGATCGGGCGTTCGCCGGCGAGGGCGGGGGCGGCGAGGGCCAGGGCAAGGGCGGCGGTGGCGAACTGGATCTTCATGGGTATCCCCTCAGGTCGATGTCGTGTGCGGATGATAATCGTTCGCAACGAAGAAAGGCAACAGCTTTTTTGTGGGGATGGACACGGCGCTCGCGCTTCCGCAAACGACGACGCCCCGGCCGCGACCAGCCGGGGCGTCGCCTCTCTCGGGATCGATCTACTTGGTGAAGCTGGTGTCGATCATCGCCGTCACGGTCTTGGCGACGTCGACATCGGGCGGGATCACTCCGGCGTCCTGAAGGATCTTGCCGGCGCGCTGGATGATCGTCTGCGGAGCGCCTGCCAGCGAGCCGTTGCCGCTGAAATCGGTGCGCTCCAACTGGCGGGCAATCACGGCTTCGGGCAGGCCGGCGGCGGCCACCAGGGCGGCCTTCAACTCGGTCGGGTTTTCCTTGGCCATGGCGCGGGCCTTCTCGTAGACGGCCAGGACGCGTTTGACCACGTCGGGCTGGGTCTTGGCGATCTCTTCGCGGACATTCAGCACCCCATAGGTATTGGCGTCGGCGTTGCGGAAGAACAGGCGCCCGCCGCCGTTCAACTCCAGGTCGGCCATCATCGGGTCGAGGCCGACCCAGGCGTCGACCTCGCCGGATTCGAGCGCGCGGCGGCCGTCGGCGTGTTGCAGAAGCACCAGCTTGACGTCCTTGGCGTCCAGTCCCGCCTTCTTGATCGCCTGCACGGCGAAGACGTAGGGATCGGTGCCCTTGGCGCAGGCGACCCGCTTGCCCTTGAGGTCGGCGACGGCATTGATCGGCGAGTTCTTCAGCGTGGTCAGGGCGGCCCATTCCGGCTTGGAATAGGCATAGACGGCCCTGAACTCGCCGCCGTTGACGCGGCCGAGCAGGGTGGCGCTGCCGGCGGTGGAGCCGAAATCCAAGGTCTTGGCGTTGAGCCCGGCGACCGCCAGATTGCTGCCGGTGCTTTGGGTCCATTTGACGGTGGTGCCGTCCTTGGCGAATTCCTGCTCCATCAGTCCCTTGGACTTGATGAGCACGCTCAGGGGGTTGTAGGTCGCCCAGTCGAGGCTGACCACCTTGTCCGCCGCCTCGGCCGAGCCGGCGGCGACCAGGGCGATGGTGACGGCGGCGGCGAGGCCGGCGCGCAGGGGCTTCAGGACGGAGATCGTCATCGGGCACTCCTCTCGGATGTTTCTTGCGTGGACGTTTAGCCTTTGCGGACGCGGGCGATGAAGCTGCCCGCCTCCGCTCCCAGTTCCTCGGACGTCTTGGCCAAGGTTTTCGATTCCTGAAGGACCTGGGTGGCGGCGCGATCCGCCTCGACGGCGGCGGCGGTCACGCCGGCGACATGACGGGCGACCGCGGCGGTGCCGGTGGCGGCCTGCTCGACGTTGCGGGCAATTTCCCGGGTGGCGGCCTGCTGCTCCTCCACCGCGGCGGCGACGGCGGCCGAGATCTGGTTGATCTCGCCGACGGTGGTGGCGATGTCCTGGATCGCTCCCACCGCCTCCCGGGTGACCGACTGAATGGCGGAGACCTGGCCGCCGATTTCCTCGGTCGCCTTGGCGGTCTGGTTGGCGAGGCTCTTGACCTCGTTGGCCACCACGGCGAAGCCCTTGCCGGCATCGCCGGCCCGCGCCGCCTCGATGGTGGCGTTGAGCGCCAGCAGGTTGGTCTGGGCGGCGATGTCGTTGATCAGGCTGACCACCTCGCCGATGCGTCCCGCCGCCTCGGCGAGGCTGCGGACCACGGTATGGGTCTGCTCGGCCTTGTGGGCGGCATTGGCGGTGGTTTCGGTGGCGTTGGTGACCTGGCGGCCGATTTCGGCAATCGACGAGGTCAGTTCTTCGGCCGCCGAGGCCACCGTCTGCACGTTGGCCGAGGCTTCCTCCGCCGCCGCGGCGGCCGCGGTGGCCTGGTCGCTGGTACGTTCGGAGATGGCGGCCATCGACCGCGACGTCGCTTCCATCTCGGCGACGGCGCTGGAAACGTGGGAGACCACGGCGCTGACATGCGACTGGAAGTCGTCGGCCAGACAGTCCATGGCCTTGTGACGCTCCTCGGCCGTGCGCCGGTCGTTGTCGGCCTGTTGGGCCTTCAATTGGGCGACGGCGAAGGCATTGTCCTTGAACACCTGGACGGCACGGCTCATGTCGCCGATCTCGTCATGACGCGTGGTGCCGGGGATGGCGACGGCCAAGTCGCCTTCGGCAAGGCGGGTCATCGCCTTGGTCATCGATTGCACCGGCGCGACGATGCCGCGGGCGATCAGCACCGCCAGAGCGCTGCCCACGGTCAGGGCCACGACGGTGAAGAGGACACCAAGCCGGGTCGAGGCCGCGGTGTCGTCGACGGCCTCCTGGTGAATCGCCTCCATGGCGCGGTTTTGGGCGTCGTGCAGGTCCTGGGCCAGGGTCGTGAACGCGCTGCCCAGCTTCGGCATCGCCACCAGGATCAGGCTGTCGGTTTCCAGGGCCGCCGTCGCCACGCGGTCGAAGGCCCCGCCGTAATCCATGGCGAGATTGACCGAGTCCGACGCCATGCGTCGCATGGCGGGATCGCGCAGATAGGGCATCAGGCCGTCGGCCTGGCTGACGAAGTCCTCGACCAGCAGGCGCGTTTCCTTGGCCTTGGCCGTGGACGGCGAGGCCAGGAATTCGGCCGCCGACACCTGCGCGCGGAAGAATTTTGCCAGGGCGATGGCGACGCTGGTCCGCGCTTCGACACTGTCCTTGGCCTGGGTGCCGGCGATGACCGCATTGAGATTGTCGACCACCTGCCTGCCGGTGCCGGCCAGGGTTTCGTTGACCAGCTTGTCGCGAGTGGTCCGCAGGGTCTCGACGCGTTCCATGGTGGTCGAGTATTCGGCCAGCAGGGTGGTCATCTGCTGCAAAATGCCCAGATGCGTGCCGGTTTCCCCGGCGCTGGCGCCTTCGAGTTCGTCGCCCAGGCGCTGCCGCAACGCTTTGGCCTTGACCAGCGCCGGGAGCTCGCCCTGCGAGGAATACTGCATCATCAGCCGACGCATCTGCGCGATGTCGGCGGCGATCGCCGCCACGCGAATGGCGGTGTCGGCTTCCCCGGAATAGGCGGTCAGCCGCTTCTCCGCATCGCGCAGCCCCATCAGTCCAACCGCGGAGATCAGCAAGGCGACCAGCAGGACGGCGCCGAAGCCTCCGACGATGCGTGCGCTCACCCGCAGACGAAGAATGGATCGTTCGATGGCTTCGTTGGACATCCCACCCCACCCCTCTGCCCGGTCTCCGTTCGAGGTTGAAAAGAGACGATCGTCGTTCCCAAGAGAGGATATTAGCGCAACCTGATTGTACTGCGGACTCGCTGGGGTATGACGGTTGCTGTTCAATCGAACGGTAGGGGGTAACGGTTGGGGAGAGGCGTCCTCCAAAAGGCGGTAGACGAACGTATGGCAAGGAGGCGTATGGCAAGGAGGGGCGGAGGCGTCGGTGTGGCAGATCGGGCCTAGCATGGGCAACGCGCAGCAAAACGGCGGCATCAGCCGCCGTTAAGGGGTCCGGACAAGGCGCTATCTCGGACGAATGGCCGTGGACCGGGGCTTACCCGGAGGTCTTCGACCACCGGCTGGCAGGATAGCGGAAACCGGGCTTTCGTGCCGGGGTCGACTCGGGCGCTTCGTCGCCGCCGTCCCGCTTGCGGCCCAGGCCGGCATCCTTGGCCAACTGGCTGCGGCGCTCGGCATAGTCGGGGGCGACCATCGGGTAGTCGTTCGGCAGATTCCAGCGGGCGCGGTAATCGTCCGGAGTCAGGCCGTGGGCCGATTGCAGGTGACGGCGCAGCGTCTTTTGCTGGGCGCCGCATTCCAGGCAAATGACCGCCGCAGCGGTGACCGAGCGCTTGATCGGCACGGCCGGGGTCAAGTCCCGTTCCGTCTCGACCGGAGCCGAGGCCCGTTCCAGGGCGCCGACCACCAGCGAAATCAGCGACGGAATCTCCGTCACCGGCACAGGATTGGCGCGCATATAGGCCGTAACGATCTTGGAGGCGTGCTTGAGCATCGAGGGTCAACCCGGACAGGACAGGACGACGGCCAGTGTAGGCCGGACTTGCGCGGCCGTAAATGGTGGGTCTGGGGCCAGCGAAATATCTCCGGCTAAAGGAGTGATTTTCGGGCGACGACCAGCACCTCCTTGGTTGGATCGGCTTGGGGATCCGCGGCCATTTCAAATTTGCCGGCTCGCACAAATCCGCAGATTAGAACAGCAAGGCCCGCGGATGAGCACAAAGCAGCGATTTCTTCCCTGCCATACCGGCGATCCCGAACGATCAACTCAGTAGGCAATTCCGATCCTTCATCGAAAATCTCCCGCCTATATACAACCCTGGACTTCGCATCAAGGAGGTAGTAATCCGGATTAAAGATTTCGCCTGAATTTTGCATCGTCGAGCTTGCCGGCAAATCAAGCAGTTGATCCTGTATATCCACATTGGTCACAATGTTTTTGGCGTGGATCTTCGTGTAGTCATAGCTCATTACCGATATCGCCACGTATCCCCCAGGCCTTATGTGGGCAGCCAAATTGCGCAGGAGTTCTTCATTGGCGGCGTCGTCAGGAAGAGAGCCGATCACGTCGTACAGGCAGATACCAAGGTCAAATTGCCGGTCAAGTTTGACGGTTCGGCAGTCTCCCTCGATAAACTCTATGTTCTCCGCAGAGTAATTTCGCCGGGCAGCACCAACCATAGCCGACGAAAAATCGACACCGACAACGTTGAAGCCGCTCGCCGCAAAGGCATTGGAATGGCGACCGGAACCGCAGCCGAAATCAAGAACGCTTGCTCCTTTTTCTATTTTTGTGAGCTCGATTAGAAACTCGGATTCCCGCTGTGCCGACTCCGGCCGCGCCCAAGCGTGATTAGGATCTACGCCAAAACAACCGCACGATCCGGCTTTCGGGGTGAGATGGTGTAGTTCCACTCTGGATGGAAGTCGCAGCCGTTGATGGCGATTGCGTCCATCTCGGCGTCGGTGACCTTGAGGCCCTTGGGATAGTC
>JACRFY010000117.1 GCA_016212565.1 Magnetospirillum sp.
CCGCGCCCGCATCGCCCACGGTATCGCCGCCAGCTTCGTCGCCGCCATGGTCCAGTCCGCCGTCGCCGTCGCCGCCATCGCCATCCTTGCCGGCGCCCTGGCCCTGGCGCCGGCGGCGGTGATGGACAAGGCGGCGTGGCTGGAGGTCGGCTCGTTCGCCATGATCGCCGCGGTGGGGATGGTCATGACCTGGCGCAGCCTGACCGGCCGCAGCGGCTGCGGGCATGCCCACCATCACCCTGGCGCGGGATGCTGCGCCGATCACCACCACCACCACGACGATCCCCGCGGCCTGATGGCCGCCGCCGCCGCGGTCGGCTTCCGCCCCTGTTCGGGCGCGCTTCTGGTGCTGCTGTTCACCTGGGCCAACGGCATCGCCTGGGTCGGCGTCGCCGCCACCTTCGCCATGGGCATCGGCGTCGGGCTGACGGTGTCGGGGATCGGGCTCGGCGCCCTGGGTCTCAACCGCGCCGTCGAGCGCCTGACCGGCGGCTCGCGCTGGGCCGGGCGGCTGTCCTCGGCCCTCGCCCTGGCCGGCGCTCTGGCGGTGACCGTTCTGGGGTTGGCGATGCTGGCCGGCAGTCTGATCGACGGGCCGGCTTTGACGGGGTGACTATCCCACCCAGCCATCCCGGCGGGTGAAGACGGCGAGGATGCGCTCGGCGCGGCGCAGCAGGGCCCGGTCCTCGGCGGGGAAGCGGCGCATGAACTCGACCCGGCGTTCCCAGATCTCCAGCATGTCGCGCGGCCGGTCGGGCGCCGCCCGCTCGCCGGTCAGCGCGCCGATGGTGGCGTCGTAGTGAGGATGCAGCTCGCTGGGAAAGCCGGCCATGCGGAACTCGGCCCAGGTCAGGGCGCCGGAGAGATAGAGTTCGTGGACGATCTCGGCAAAGCGCCGCGGCGAGACGGCGCGCAGGTTGTCGCCGGCCGGTGCCGGCAGGGCCAGCACCGGTTCGACGCGGAGCGCCGGCGACACGCCCATGCGCCTAGCCCGTCCGCGTCGGCGACACCGGCAGCCGCGGCGCCAGGGGCTCGGCCAGGGCGCGGGCCAGTTCGGGCAGCGTGCCGAAGGCCTGCAATTCCTGCAGGGTCAGCGTGCCTTCGCAGAACAATTCTCGAACCAGCGCCGCCAGTTCCACTGGCGTCGGGTGAGGAGGGTGAGTCGGCGGCGTCAACGGTGGCACGCGGATCGCGACCGGCGCGGCGGCGCTGTAGGCGAGGACCGCCGTCTCGGTGTTGGTCCAGTCGGGGGCGAAGTCGAAAGTCACGGCGCCCGTCTCCTGTTCAAGGGGTTCTCCCGCCCCCATGTCAATGGCAAGCGCCATGCCAGCCTGCGGGGCCAACGTCGCTGCCGTCCACCGCCGCGCCACCCGGCAAGTTCTGCCGGAGAGGAGGCATAATCTGCCGGGCGAGGGGCAACATCGACCGGGGGGGACCCTGCACCTCACGGGGGATGCGGCATTGAACCCCTGGTGGCGCGCCGTGTGCAATGTATAATGGATCGCTTTTCCCGTGGAGGACTGGGATGATTCGACGTCTGGGCGCAGCGGCCGCCGGAGCCGTGCTTGGTGTCCTGGTCTTCGGCCCGGTCGCGGCCGCTCCCGCCGATCTGGCGCCGCACCGGGCGGTCTACGACATGCGTCTGGCGACCACCCGATCCGGCAGCGGCATCGTCGGCGCCACCGGCACCATGTCCTACGAGTTCACCGACAGCTGCGACGGCTGGACGGTCGAGAACCGCATTGCCATCACCTACGCCTATACCGAGGGCGGCGAGGCGATCTCGACCACCGATTTCCTGACCTGGGAATCCAAGGACGGTCTCAAGTACCGCTTCCGCCTGCGCAACACCCGCGACGGCCAGGTCACCGAGGAGGTCGAGGGCACCGCCGAGCTGAAGGGCCGCGGCCAGGGCGGCACCGCCCGCTTCACCCGTCCCGAGGTGGTCTCGGTGGCGCTGCCCAAGGGCACGGTGTTTCCCACCGATCACACGGCGCGGCTGATCGACGCGGCGCAGACCGGGTCGCGCTCGTTCTTCCGCGTCGTCTTCGACGGTTCGGGCACCGAAGGCCCCTACGAGGTCAACGCCCTGATCGGCCGTCCGCTGGCGCTGCCGGCCAATGGCGGCAATTCCTTGACCGCCGCCCCGGCGTGGCCGATGCGCCTGGCCTTCTTCCCCGTCGCCAGCAAGGATGCGGCGCCGGATTTCGAGATGGCGCTCGACTACGTCAACAACGGCATCGCCCGCGACATCGTCCAGTCGTTCAAGAATTTCAGCCTCAAGGGCCGGCTCCAGCACGTCGAATCCCTGCCGCGGCGCGGCTGTTGACGGCGTCGCGGCGCGGCTGTTGACGCGCATCGCGGCGCGGCTGTTGACGCGCATCGCGGCGCGGCGGCCGGGAACGGGTGGACAACCGTTGCCGGGGCACCGATACTGTGCCCCCACGCCCGAAGGAGCCGTCATGTCCGCTGCCGAGACCACCCCAGAAGCGGAGATCGCGCGCCTGTCGGCGATCGTAGCCCAATATCGTACCGAGGCTGCCGCCGATCCCGAGTCGCTGTTTCCGGGACTGGCCGATTCGCTGGTGGCGCTGGGCGCCCGGCTGGCCGATGTCGGCCGCGGCGAGGAGGCGTTGGCCGCGACCCAGGAGGGCGCCGAGCAGTTCCGCGCCCTGAGCGAAAGCGACCCGGCGACCTTCACCGTCCATCTCGCCTCGGCGCTCAACAACCTGTCCAACCGCCTGACCGAGGCCAACCGCGACGGCGAAGCCCGCGGTGCCGGCGATGAGGCGGTGCGGCTGGCCGAGCGTGCGGTGGTCGACCATCCGGCGCAGGCCCGCTTCGTGTGGGTGTCGTCGCTGATGAACCAGGCCGGGCGGTCGTGGCGGGTGCTCGACAGCGAGCGGGCCTTGGCCGACATGACCGTTGCCGTCGACGTGTTCCGCGAGGGCGGGGCCGATACCACGCCGTTCCTCAACGTGATGATCGAGGCCCTCCACCGCAACGCGATGGCCTTGACCGAGGCGCAGATGTGGCCGGAGGCGGTGGCCATCCGCCGCCTGACCGGCAGGTGCTTCCCGCCGCCGGTCCCGGCCGCGGTCCATCACCTCGAAGCCCTGACCCTGGAGCAGGCGGCCTTCGCCGCCAGCCGCGATGGCCGGCCCGGCGATTCGTTGCCCCTGGCCGAGGAGGCGGCGCAGATCGCCGCCAGCATCGCCGCCGCCGAGCCCGACGAATACCGCCTGTTCCACGCCCAGACCCTGGGCAGCCTGGCCAGCCGCCAGTACGAAGCGCAGGCGATGTCCGAGGCGATGGAATCGGCGATCCAGGCGATCCAGCTTTTCCAGGACGTGGCCCAGACCGACGCCGCGGCGGCGGTGGTGCCGCTGGCGATGACGCTGGAGACCTTTGCCGCCATCCTCACCGCGCTGGGCCATGGCGAACAGGCCGACGCGGTGCGCACCCAGCGCGACCAGTTGCTGGCCGCGGCCGACGAACTGGAAAGCGCCCAGGGCGGCAATGGCGGCGGCTGCGGCGGCGGTTGCAGCTGCGGCTGAACCTACGGCCACAGCCACGCCGCACCGCGGACACCCGACGAATCGCCGTGGACCGGGGGGACCAGTCGGGTGTCGACGGTGTCGGAGAAGACGTAGCGTCCCCACAGGCGCGGCACCGTCTCGTAGAGCGCCGCGATGCGGCTCAGTCCGCCGCCCAGCACCACCACCTGCGGGTCGAGGACGTTGAGCACCGTCGCCAGCGCCCGCGCCAGCCGCTCCTGATAGCGTGCCAGGGCGGCCACCGCCGGCGGATCGCCGGATTCGGCCAGGGCGGCCACTTCGGCACCGCTCAACCCGCCACCGTGGTCGCGGGCCAGGGCCGGGCCGGACAGGAAGGTCTCGATGCAGCCGGACTTGCCGCAATAGCAGGGGGGGCCGGGCCGTTCGTCGTCGGTCGGCCCGGGGAGGGGATTGTGGCCCCACTCACCGGCGATGGCGTTGGGGCCGGCGAGCAGGCGGCCATGGACGACGATACCGCCGCCGACCCCGGTGCCGAGGATGACGCCGAAGAGCGTCGCCGCGCCCGCTCCGGCGCCGTCGCTGGCCTCGGAGAGGGCGAAGCAGTCGGCGTCGTTGGCCAGCCGCACCGGCCGGCCCAGCGCTTCGGCGAGATCGCGGTCGAACGGCTTGCCGATCAACCAGGTGGAATTGGCGTTCTTGATCAGGCCGCTGCGGGGACTGACGGTGCCGGGAATGCCGATTCCCACGCTCCCGGCAGCCCCCAGCTCCGCCTCCAGTGCCTCGACCAGCCCCTTGACGGTGGCCACGGTGCCGTCGTAGCTGCCCCGCGCGGTGGCGACGCGGCGGCGGGCCAGTTCCCGGCCGCCGAGGCGATCCAAGGCGATGGCCTCGGTCTTGGTGCCGCCGAGATCGATGCCGAGGCGAAGGGCAAGAGGCGTGGGCGACATCCGAAACCTGCACTCCAATGCGCACTATTCAACGGATATGATACTTCCGTATCTCCGGCCTATGGTGACCTATCGCCTTCCGCAGGGCCGGTCTACCATGATGGTGGGAATGGGTTCGCGTCCGGCGGAGATCGACGATGCTGTCATGCCTGACGGTTCTGGGACGAGCGGCAAGCGCATTCCACAACGGCGACGGTGCCGAGGGGCGCCGGATGCTGGGAGCCATCGCCGCCTGCCCGTTCCGTGAAACCTGCTCGGCCCGTCCGGTCTGCACCACCGCCGCCCGTGGAATCACGCAGGCGTTGCGGGCGGAAATGAAGCGGTTGTCGGCGATGCCGCCGGTGGTCGACAAGCCGACCGTTCCGGTTCTGCCGGCGGAATAGACCGCGCCGGCGTCAGGGCGCCGGGTTGACCAGTGCCCCGGTCGGCCCGGGGGCATCGACCACCACGCGTTCGCCGTCCATCCGCACCCGGCCTTCGGCCAACAGCCGCAACGCCAGCGGATAGATGCGATGCTCCTGTTCGAGAACGCGGGCGGCCAGGGTGTCTTCGTCGTCGCCCGGCAGCACCGGAACCGCCGCCTGGACGAGGATCGGGCCGTCGTCGAGTTCGGGCGTCACCAGATGAACGGTGCAGCCGTGCAGCTTGACCCCTGCCTCCAGGGCTCGGCGATGGGTGTGCAGGCCCTTGAAGGCCGGCAGCAGCGCCGGATGGACGTTGATCAGCCGCCCCGCCCACTTGGCGGCGAAGGCCGGGGACAGCAGGCGCATGAAGCCGGCCAGGCAGACGATGTCGATGCCGGCATTGGTGAGAATGGCGTCGACGGCCGCGTCGAAGGCTTCCCGCGAGGGAAAGTCCCGGTGCGGCAGCGACAGCGCCGGCACCCCGGCCTTTTCCGCCCGCTCCAGGGCATAGACCCCGGGAACATTGGAGAGCACCAGGGCGATTTCCGCCGGGTACGCATGGTCGGCGGCGGCGTCGAGCAGCGCCTGGAGGTTGCTGCCTCGTCCCGACACCAGAACGCAGACGCGCCGTCTCGTCATCGTCAGCCCCACGTTTCGGTGCCGGCGACCTGGCTTTGCGCTTCGTCGCCGATGCGGGCGCGGACGGTGCCGATGGTGAACACGGTTTCGCCGTGGCTTTCCAGGATCCGCCTGGCCTCGGCAGCCCGGTCGGCGGCGCACACCGCGACCATGCCGATGCCGCAGTTGAAGGTCCGCGCCATCTCGTGTGCCGCCACGCCGCCCTCGGCGGCCAGCCACGAGAACACCGGCGGCAGTGGCCAGGTGCGGGCATCGAGCGCTGCCACGACCCCTTCGGGCAGCACGCGCGGCACGTTCTCGATCAGTCCGCCACCAGTGATGTGGGCCAGGGCCTTCAGGGTGCCGGCCTTGACCGCGGCCAGGCACGACTTGACATAGATACGCGTCGGCGTCAGCAGCGCTTCGCCCAGCGACTGGCCGGGGGCGAAGGGGGCCGGATCGGCATAGGACAGGCGGCCGCGCGCGACGATGCGCCGCACCAGGGAGTAGCCGTTGGAATGAACGCCGGTGGAGGCGATTCCCAGCACCACGTCGCCGGCCGCAACTCCCTCTTGCGGCAGCAGGGTGCCACGCTCGGCGGCGCCGACGGAGAATCCGGCCAGGTCGTAGTCGCCGGCCGCATACATGCCCGGCATCTCGGCGGTCTCGCCGCCGACCAGGGCGCAGCCGGCCTGACGGCAGCCCTCGGCGATGCCGGCGACGATGGCGCGCCCGGCGGCGACGTCCAGCTTACCGGTGGCGAAATAGTCGAGGAAGAACAGCGGCTCGGCGCCCTGGACCACCAGGTCGTTGACGCACATCGCCACCAGATCGATGCCGACGCCGTCATGGCGGCCGGATTCGATCGCCACCTTGAGCTTGGTGCCGACGCCGTCGGTGGTGGCGACCAGGATCGGGTCCTTGAACCCGGCGGCCTTGGGATCGAACAACGCGCCGAAGCCCCCCAGGCCGGCGCCGCTGCCGGCACGAGCGGTGGACTTGGCGAGGGGCTTGATGGCTTCGACCAATGCCTCTCCGGCATCGATGTCGACCCCGGCATCGCGGTAGGTCAGGCCGGGCTTTCCGTCATGCTCGGGAATGGGCTTCCTCGTCGGCTGGCGTGTGGTATGGTTGGCCACTTTTCGGTTGGCCGCACCTCCGGGTCGCCGAAGATACTCCAACCTCGACGGTTTGCAATGCCTTCTCTCAGCCGCATCGTCCTCGCGCTGGCGCTGTTCGCAGCCCTGCTGCTCCCCCCGCCGGCGCGCGCCCAGAGCGCGGTCGACGCCTTCCAGGTCAAGGGCATCGACGTCGACGTCACCGCCGCCAACGTTTCCGCGGCCAAGGAACAGGCGATCGCCGACGGGCAGCGCCAGGCCTTCCGTATCCTGCTCGAGCGCATCACCGTCGCCTCGGATCACGGCCGTCTGCCCAAGGTCGACGGCACCCAGTACGTGCGCGACTTCGCCATCGACCAGGAGCGGTCGTCGAGCGTGCGCTACATCGCCGCGCTGTCGGTGCGTTTCAATGCCGCGGCGGTGAAGAAGCTGCTGCGCGACGCCGGCATTTCCTATGCCGAGGTGCGCGCCCGCACGGTGGTGATGGTCCCGGTGCTCAAGATCGCCGGCCGCGCCCTGTTGTGGGACGATCCCAACCCGTGGCGTGCGGCATGGACCGCCCAGTCGGGCAACGGGCTGGTGCCGCTGACCGTGCCTTCCGGCGAGCTGGCCGACGTCCAGGCCATCACCGCCGAGCAGGCGCTGGCCGGCGACAGCCAGCACCTGCAGATGCTGGGGGCCCGTTTCCGCACCGGCGAGGTGATGGTGGCCACCGGCACCCTGACCAACGAGGGCCGCCGCCTGGAGGTCTCGCTGTCCGCCACCGCCGGGGCGCCGAAGCCGTTTGATTCGGTGGCTTACGCCGCCACCGAGGGCGAGACCGCCGATGCCCTGATGGCGCGGGCGGTGCGCGACGTCGCCCGCGCCATCGACACCGTCTACAAGCAGCCCAACATGCTGCATTTCGACCGCTCGGCGACCCTGTCGGCGCTGGCGCCGCTGTCCGGCCTCGACGACTGGCTGGCGGTGCGCGAGCGCCTGGGCCGGGTTTCCCAGGTGCGCGGCTACGAGGTGGTGTCGCTGTCCAGGGCCGAGGCCGCCCTGGTGCTGCATGTGGTCGGCGATCCCGAGGAGGTGAGGGCGGCGCTCGGTCGCGCCGGTCTGGGGCTGGAGTGGAGCGACGGCTATTGGACCATGCGGCCGGCGGCCGCCCAACGGTGAGCGATTGCGCCATCTCCCCAACATTCTGACCCTGTTGCGCCTGGCGGCGGTCCCGGTGACGGTGTGGCTGATGGCGATGGACGAGATGGTGGGAGCCTTCTGGCTGTTCGTCGCCGCCGGCATCACCGATGGGCTCGACGGCGCCATCGCCCGCCTGTTCGACGCCCGCACCCGCCTCGGCGCGGTGCTCGACCCGCTGGCCGACAAGGTGCTGCTGGTCGGCATCTTCGTGACGCTGGGCGTGGGCGGCCAGCTGCCGCTGTGGCTGGTGGTGCTGGTGGTGCTGCGCGACGTGGTGATCGTGCTGTACGCCCTGGTCTACCTGCTGGCCGGCGGCGCCACCGGCACGCCGCTGCTGATCTCGAAGATCAACACCGCCGCCCAGATCGTCCTGGCGGCCGCGGTGCTGGCGCGGCTGGGGCCGGGCTGGGGCGGCGAGACGCTGACCGAGGCGCTGGTCACCGTGGTCGCCGCCACCACCATCGCCTCCGCCGCCGCCTATCTGGTCGCCGCCAGCCGCTCGATTCCCGCCACCGACGCGGGAGGGAGTTGACCGCGGCGGGGAATCGTGATCAGTCATGGACTAGGCCCTCGCTTGCGAGGATGCGTGGTCTCCGGGTTTCGTCATCCCCGCGAAGGCGGGGATCCACGGGGCGGCACGGGCGATGGACGATGTCCGGCATCTCCTTTGTCCGCGGCATGGATCCCCGCCTTCGCGGGGATGACGGAGACGCGGTGTCCGGCATCCGCGAGCGGGCTTTTTCGACGGAGACCGTTCGGATGACCTCGGCGCAACGCTTCCGCTTCTGGGCCATCGGATTGGCCGCGTTCCTGGTCACGCTGTACGTGCTGCGCGGCATGCTGCTGCCGTTCGTCGCCGGCATGGCCATCGCCTACTTCCTCGACCCCCTGGCCGACCGCCTGGAGCGGGTCGGGCTGTCGCGGATGGCGGCGACGGCGTTGATCACCGGGGTCTTCTTTTCGCTCGGCGTGCTGCTGGTGGTGCTGCTGGTGCCGGTGATCGAGGAGCAGGTGCTGGCCTTCGTCCACCGCGTGCCCGATTACGTCGATTCGCTGTCCCAGCGCCTGGAGCCCTACATCCGCGACATCAAGCGCCGGCTGTCGCCGCGCGACATCGAGCGCCTGCGTTCGTCGGTGGGCGAGTATGCCGGCACCGCCGCCGCCTGGGTGTTGCAGGTGGCCAAGAGCGTGCTGACCGGCGGCTTCGCCATCGTCAACGTGGTGATGCTGCTGTTCATCACGCCGGTGGTCACCTTCTACCTGCTGCGCGATTGGGATTGCATGGTGGCCAAGGTCGACCATTGGCTGCCGCGCGACCATGCCGATACCATCCGCACCCAGTTGAAGGAGATCAACCGCACCCTGTCCGGCTTCATCCGCGGCCAGGCGCTGGTGTGCCTGTTCCTCGCCACCTTCTACGGCCTGGGGCTGACGCTGGTGGGTATCGACCTCGGCCTGGTGATCGGCCTGGCCTCGGGCGCCCTGTCCTTCGTCCCCTATCTCGGCACCCTGTCGGGACTGGTGGTGTCGGTGGCGGTGGGCATCGCCCAGGATCCCGACCTGACCCTGCCGGCGCTGGCCGCCGGGGTGTTCGTGGTCGGCAACGTCATCGAGGGCAATTTCCTCACCCCCAAGCTGGTCGGCGACAAGGTCGGCCTGCACCCGGTCTGGGTGATGTTCGCCCTGCTGGCCGGCGGAGCTCTGTTCGGCTTCGTCGGCCTGATCGTCGCCGTGCCGGTGGCGGCGGTGATCGGCGTCCTGGCCCGCTTCGCCCTGGTCCGCTATCTCCAGAGCCCCCTCTACCGGGGTCACGAGTGACCCAGCTCCCCCTCAGCCTCGGCCACCGCCCGGCGCTGGCCGACGAGGACTTCCTGGTCGCCCCCGGCAATGCCGAGGCCCATGCCTGGCTGGCGCGCTGGCCCGACTGGCCGGGACCCGGCCTGGTGCTGTTCGGCCCCCAGGGCTGCGGCAAGAGCCACCTGCTGGCCGCCTTCGCCGCCCGCCGCGGCACGGCGGTCGTATCCGCGGCGTCGCTGGACACGGCGACGGTGCCGGAGTTGCTCGGCGGCCGGATGGTGGTGGTGATCGACGACCTGAACTCGCTGCGCGACGAGGCGGCGCTGTTCCACCTCTACAATCTGGTCCGCGAGGCCGGCCGCCACCTGTTGCTGGCTTCGCGCGAGCCGCCGGCGCGCCTGCCGATCCGCCTGCCCGATCTGCGCTCGCGGCTCAACGCCCTGCCGGCGGTGGGCATCGGCGCTCCCGACGACGCGCTGCTGGCGGCGGTGATGGTGAAGTTGTTCGCCGACCGTCAGGTGGCGGTGGGCGAGGAGGTGGTGGCCTATCTGCTCGGCCGCATCGAGCGCAGCTTCGCCGCCGTCGGCGAGGCCGTCGACGCCCTCGACCGCGCCGCCCTGGCCGGCAAGCGGGCGATCACCGTGCCCTTGGCACGCACGATCACCGTGCCCTTGGCCCGTGCGGTGATGGAGGAGGGGGCTACTCGTAGGGCGGACAGTGCCAGCCCTTCGGCGACAGGGTGAAGATCTCGCAGCCGGTGGCGGTTACGCCGATCGAGTGCTCGAACTGCGCCGACAGGGACTTGTCCTTGGTCACCGCCGTCCAGCCGTCGGCGAGGATCTTGGTGTCGGGACGGCCGGCATTGATCATCGGCTCGATGGTGAAGAACATTCCTTCCTTGAGCTCCACGCCGCGGCCGGGCAGGCCGTAATGCATGACATTGGGCGGCTCGTGGAACACCCGGCCGAGGCCGTGGCCGCAGAAGTCGCGCACCACCGAGAAGCGATGCCGCTCGACCAGGGTCTGGATGGCATGGCCGATATCGCCCAGGGTGGCGCCGGGACGGACCAGCTCGATGGCGCGCATCAGCGCTTCGTAGGTCACTTCGACCAGCTTGCGCGCCTTGATGCCCACCTTGCCGACATAGTACATGCGGCTGGAATCGCCATGCCAGCCGTCGACGATCGGGGTGACGTCGATGTTGACGACGTCGCCGTCCTCCAGCCGTTTGTCGCTGGGGATGCCGTGGCAGACGACGTGGTTGACCGAGGTGCAGATCGAGCGCGGGAAGCCGCGGTAGTTCAGCGGCGCGCTGACGGCACCGCGGGCGGCGACGAACTCGGCGCACAGGCTGTCGATCTCGGCGGTGGTGACGCCGGGTTGGACGAAGGGCGTGATGTAGTCCAAGGTCTCGGCGGCCAGCCGGCCGGCCTTGCGCATGCCCTCGAAATCCGCCGCGTCATGCACGGCGATGCGGCCGGCTTCCCTGTCTTCGCGTTCCATCCCGTCCTTCATCCGGCAAAATCCAGTCTTGAGCCGATGGAAATTCCCTCCAGGCCCATTCGGCAGGTATAGCAGATCGCCTCGACGCCGTCGCCTGTGGCCTGCACCAGTGCCGCGGCATAGGCCGGGTCGATGTCGGCGGCGATGCGAAAGGCACCGCAATCCTCACGTTGCACCAGATAGAGCATCACCGCCCGCGCCCCCTGGCGGACCATGGCCGACAGTTCGGCCAGATGCTTGGCGCCGCGGGCGGTGACGGCATCGGGAAATTCGGCTCGGTTACCGCGTTTGAGGTGGACGTTCTTGATTTCGACATAGCATGTAGGGCGGTCGGCCGCCTCCAGCAACAGGTCGATGCGCGAGTTGTGGCCATAGCGCACCTCGCGGCGGATGGCGGCATAGCCGGCCAGCTCTGGAATCTCGCCCGCGGCGATGGCGGCGGCGGCGATGGCATTGGGATGGGCGGTGTTGACCCCGACCAGGGCCCCGTCGACGCGCACCAGCTCCCAGCTCCAGCGCAGCTTGCGGGTCGGCGCGGCGGCCGGCGACAGCCACACTTCCATGCCGGGATCGGCGGTTCCCAGCATGGCCCCCGTATTGGCGACATGCGCGGTCACCTCTTCGCCCGAGTCGAGGCGGACATCGGCGAAGAAGCGCTTGTAGCGACGGATCAGGGTGGCGCGCACCAGCGGCGAGGGGAAGAGCATCGGCGATGGGAGCACAAAGGGCGGGGAAGGGCAACCGCCCCCTTGCCCGCGCGCCGCCATGGGGCTATCGATCCTCCATGAGCATGCCTTCTCCCCTTGACGCCGCGGTGATCGGCGGCGGACCGGCCGGGCTGATGGCCGCCGAGGCGCTGGCCGCTGCCGGCATTGCCGTCGACCTGTTCGATGCCATGCCCTCGGTGGGGCGCAAGCTGCTGCTGGCCGGCAAGGGCGGACTCAACCTCACCCATTCCGAGTCGTTCGACGCCTTCCTCGCCCGCTATCGCGACGCCGCGGGCGTGCTGGAGCCCAGCCTGCGTGCCTTCGGTCCGCAACAGGTGCGGTCCTGGGCGCAGGGGTTGGGCGTCGACACCTTCGTCGGCAGTTCGGGGCGGGTGTTTCCGACCGATTTCAAGGCGGCCCCGCTGCTGCGCGCCTGGTTGCGGCGGCTGAAGGCGGCCGGGGTGCGCCTGCATGCCCGCCACCGCTGGCAGGGATGGGACGAGTCCGGCCGTCTGGTCTTCGCCGCCCCGGCCGGACCGCTCGCCGTCGCCGCCCGGCGCACCGTGCTGGCCCTCGGCGGAGCCAGTTGGCCGCAATTGGGCTCGGACGGACGATGGATGGGGATCCTCGCCGCCGCCGGCATCGCCACCGCGCCGCTGCGCCCGGCCAATTGCGGCTTCGATGCCGGCTGGAGCGAGGGCTTTGCCGCCCGGTTCGCCGGCTGTCCGGTCAAGCCGGTGGCCGTGTCCTTCGCCGGGCAGACGGTGCGGGGCGAACTGATGCCGACCGCAACCGGCGTCGAGGGCGGCGCGGTCTACGCCCTGTCGGCGGCGTTGCGCGACGCCATCGCTGCCGACGGCGCGGCGGTGCTGCGCGTCGACCTCAAGCCGGACTGGACCCTCGACCGGGTGGCGCAGGCGCTGGCGGCACCGCGGGGCAGCCGCTCGCTGTCGACCCATCTCGCCCGCACCCTGCGGCTGGAGGGAGCGGCGGCGGCGCTGCTGCGCGAGGGGAAGGTCGGCGTCGATGCCGCCGCGGTCAAGGCCTTGCCGCTGCGTCTGACCGCCCCGCGGCCGCTGGCCGAGGCCATCAGCACCGCCGGCGGGATCCGCTTCGCGGCGGTGGATGACGGACTGATGCTGGCAACCAAGCCGGGGGTTTTCGTCTGCGGGGAAATGCTCGACTGGGAGGCGCCTACCGGCGGTTATCTGCTCAACGCCTGTCTGGCCTCCGGCCTCTCCGCCGTGGCGGAGGAGGCGCGGTGGCGGTGACGACGCGCCTTGCGGCAAACCCGCATCGGGGTAATATTCATTTTGTAGCGATCGGGGGAACGCCGTGGGGCTTCGTATTGTAATTGCCGAGGACCAGCAATTGGTCCGACAGGGCTTGGCGGCGCTGCTCAACTCCGACGACATCGCCATCGTCGGCGAGGCCGAGGATGGCGAGCGGGCGGTGGCGATGACCGTCGAGCTGCGGCCGGACATCGTGCTGATGGACCTGTCGATGCCGGTTTTCGACGGCGTCGAGGCGACGCGGCGCATCAAGCGGCGGGCGCCGGGGGTGCGGGTGCTGATTCTGACCATCGCCAACGACGAGCGGCGGGTCGCCGAGGCCCTGGCCGCCGGTGCCGACGGCTATGCGCTGAAGAAATCCGGCCATATCGACCTGATGGCGGCCATCTCGGCGGTGCGGGCCGGCCGGCCCTATCTCGGGCCGGGCATCGACGCCACGGTGGTCCAGGAATTCCTCGACGGCGGCGAGGGGGTCGGCAACATGCTGACCGCCCGCGAGACCGAGGTGCTGCGCCTGATCGCCCATGGGCTGAAGAACCGCGAGATCGCCGATTCGCTGACCATCGCCATCAAGACGGTCGAGACCCACCGCACCAAGATCATGCAGAAGCTCGACCTGCACAATTCCGCGGAACTCACCGCCTATGCGCTGCGCCGGGGGTTGATCGAGTAGTCGGGCTACCGGCTCTTGTCGACCAGGAAGCTTTCGCGCACGAATCCCGCGATATCGGCCAGCGGCGTGGTCTGGGCGATCTTCTTCAGCCGCGCCCGCTGGACCAGCTTGGCCAGATAGTCGGGGCGGCCGGGCAGGCCGAAGGCGCGCAGGAAGGCCGCCTGGCCGAGGATGTCGTGGGCGGTGACCAGCAGCACCGCCAGTTGCGCCTTGGTCAGCCCCAATTCGCCGACCAGCATCTTGGCGGTCATGGCGCCAACCCCGGTCAGGACTTCGGTAATCTTGACCGTGGCGCCGGGGTCGAGCAGGGCCCCGCGCACGCTGGGATCGATCAGCTCCATGCCGAAGGCGGCGGCCTTGAGCAGCCGGCCGTCGGCGGTGAGGATCTCGTCGAGGCGGGCGCGTTCGTCCCGGGCGGTCGACCCGCTCGCCGGGAAGCGGGCGGGCGGCAGGGCGGGCAGGGAAAAATTGCCGGGCCCGGTCAGGGCTTGCGGCAGCTTCGGCTTCTGCGCCGGGGCGGGCGGCCACAGCGGCGTCGGTTCCGGCGCCTCGGTCGGCGGCGGCGGATGGGCGGGGTCGAGCTTGAGGCGGTGGATGTCGGCGGCCAACCGGTAGTCGAGCAGCCGGACGCCCAGGCGCTGCACCAGGCGGGGCGACAGGGTGGCATACTCGGCCACCAGCGGCACCTGCCAGTCGTGCAGAAGGAGGGCCTTGAAGGCATCGTAGAGGATCTCGCCGCGGCTGCGCTGCGCCCGCGGGGCGTCGGACAAGGCCAGCAGGGCCAACAGGCGGTCGAGCAGGGTGGTCTTGCCCTTGCGATGGCGCAGGCGTAACGGACGGCTGCTGTCGTCGAGGCGACGGCGGAAGTGGCGCTTGGCGGCGGTGCGCACGATCATCGCCACCACTTCGTCGAGGCTGCGCCCGCATTCGAGCAGGGCATCGGCGGTCTCGACCGGAACCCGGTGACGGTCGATCAGCAGGTCGCGGAAGCCGTCGGGATTGGCGCGGAAGGCGGCGAAGCACCGCTCAAGCAGGCCGAGATCGTCGAGAATGGCTTCCAGCGCGGCGCGGCGCGGCAAGGCGGCGACGTCGGGGACGATGTCCGCCAGGGCGTCGACCACCGGGCCCTGCAATGTGGCGTTGATCCGGCGAACCAGGGCGGCTTGCTCGGCGGGGCGAGGCGGCATCGTCGACTCCGGCGGTTGCCGCCATGATGGCACGGCGACGGCGGTTCGGTCGATCATCCGCTTCCATTTCCGGCGCCGCCTTTGGCCCGTGCGAACAGGCGGCGGACGAAGGCGGCGCAATCGGGCAGTTCCGAGGCCTGGCTGATGCCGCATTCGCGCGCCTTGTCGATCATGCGCATCACCAGATCGGCCTCGCCGGGCTGGCCGAACAGGCGGCCGTAGACCACATCGCCGACGCAGCCGTTGGCGGTCAGCAGGATCACCGCCAACTGATCGGTGCGCAGGCCCAACTCGGCCACCAACAGCTTGACCGGGAAGCCGCCGGTGGCGCGCAGGATCTCGATCGCCCGCAGCATCTGGCCGGGGTCGGCCATGGTGGCCCGCACGTCGGGGCGCAACAGGGTGGCGGTGAAGGATTCGCTGCGCAGCCGCTTGCCGTCGCCGGACAGAATGTCGCCGAGACGGGCGCGCTCGTCGGCGCGGCCGCTGGTGGTGGGCGGGACCGGGGTCATCGTCGGCCCCTTGGCCGGGCCGTCCTGACCGCCGGAGACCGGTGTCGCCATGCCGGCGGCCTCGTCGGCCTCGGAGAGAATGCGGCGCAGCCGCTCGGGCTCGCGAATGTCGAGCAGCCGCGGCCCCAGCGCCCGCACCAGACCGGGGGTCATGTCGCAATAGGTCGGCACCAGCGGCACCTGCCACTCGTGCAGCAGGTAGTCCTTGATGGCGTCGTAAAGCTCGTCTGCGGCGGTGCGCATCTTGGGCTTGGCGGCGGCAGTGGGGGGGGAGACCTGATGCAGGCGCGGGGCCAACGGCTTGACCGCGGTCTCGGGGGACAGGCGGCGGCGGAAATAACGCTTGGCGCAGGTCCGCACCACCATGGCGATCACCTGCTGCAAGGTCCGCCCGCAGGACAGCGCGGCGGTATCGTCGGCGACCGGGCGGTGGCGCTGGTCGACGACGATGAAGCGGAAATTCTCCCGCTCGCGCCGGAAGGTCTGGAAGCAGCGCGACAGCAGGTCGAGGTCGTCGAGGGTGCGCTCGTAGGCTTCCTGGCGCGGCATGGCGCGAATTTCGGGCACGAGCTGGGCGAGGACGTCGATCACCGGACCCTGGAGGGTGTCGTTGACCCGTCGGATGGCCGTGGCGGCATCGATGTCGGCGGTTGCGGTTGCCATCTCTTCATCCTCCGTCCCCGGAACGGAAATAGATAAAATTTTATTCAAATAAGTAATAATCGGCACATTCGAAGCGTGCTTATACTATTTTCCGGTTTGTCGCCCGTGTCAAGTATGGCGTCGTATTAGTGGTGTTGGCAGTAGAGCGCTTAACATTTGGTTAAAATGCATGGCATCTATAGTGTTGTGCACAGCCGGCCGGCGGTTGTGAGCGTTTTCGGCCCCGGGGTTGCTGTCACTTGCCCGTTTCGTCGTCCTCGTGGCACTGCTGACGGCGCAGATGGCCGAGGAGGATGCCGTGGATCGCCGGTTGCGCATGGGTGTAATGATGCTGGCGCTGGCCTTGGGGGCCTGTTCGACCGCGTCCGAGACGGTGCGATTGCCGCCGCCGCCGCCGCTGTCCCCGCCGCCGAAGGTGAACTGCGAGCGACCCAAGGCGGCGGTCGGGCGCTACAAGGTCGGCGAGCCGTACAAGGTCGCCGGAATCGTCTATCGGCCGGTCGAATCCTGGGACTACGACGCCCGCGGCCGGGCGTCGTGGTACGGCGCCGGCTTTCATGGCAAGCAGACCGCCAATGGCGAGGTGTTCGATCAGGACGCCCTCACCGCCGCCCATCAAACGTTGCCGCTGCCCTCGGTGGTGCGGGTCACCAACCTGGAGAACGGACGTTCCCTGGTGCTGCGGGTCAACGACCGCGGGCCGTTCGTCGCCGGGCGGATCCTCGACGTTTCGCGCAAGGCGGCGCGACTGCTGAAATTCCACGACAAGGGGGTGACCCAGGTGCGGGTTCAGGTGCTGGAAAAGGAAAGCCGCGCCGCCGCGGCCGAGGCGGGGTGGAAGGGCTGACCTGTTGCACAGTGTTACACTTCGGCCGGCGTCCCGACATCACCCGGTTACAGCAGGGTGGTCAAATAGCCTCATCGAACAACGCGAGGAGGATGCCATGAAGACCCTGATGAAGACCGTTGCCGCCCTGGCGGGCGTCCTCGTCGTCTCCGGCTGTGCCGCCACGGCACAGGAACCGACGCCGCCGCAGGCCTATGGCCCCGGCTGGCGCCACCAGCAGATGATGGCGGCGTGGCAGGACGGCAAGGCACCGCCGGCTCCGATGATGATGATGCGCGGTCGCGGCCCGGGGATGATGGCGGTCGGCCCCGACGGCAAGATCGACCTCACCAAGCTGCCGCCGGGGTGCCCCTATGCCCAAGCGCAGCAGCCCGGGCCGGCGCAGCCGGCCAAGTGACCGCTTCGCCGCGGCCGGGGGAGGGGACGCCGTTCGTCTCCCCCGGCCGCATTTCTTTGGTCGGGGGAAGCTCCGGGACGCGGCGCCCGGTTCCCTTGCCTTCGCCGACGCGCTAGGATCGCCGGGCACCATTATCGCCGGGGCCGTCCATGCCGTTCTTTCGCCGCCTTGCCGTATTCGCCGCCCTGCTGCTGGCGCCCGGCCTTGCCATGGCCAAGGATGAGCTGGTGATCGGCATCACCCAGTTCCCGGCCGCCTTTCATCCGTCCATCGAGTCGATGCTGGCCAAGACCTATATCCTTGGCCTGGCGCGGCGCCCGCTGACCGCCTTCGACGCCCAGTGGAAGCTGGTGTGCATGCTGTGCACCGAGTTGCCGACGCTGGAGAACGGGCTGGCCAAGCGCGAGGGCAAGGGCATCGCCGTCACCTATACCCTGCGCCCCGACGCCCGCTGGGGCGATGGCACCCCGGTGAGCAGCGACGACGCCGTCTTCACCTGGCTGGTCGGCCGCCATCCGTTGAGCGGCGTCGCCAGCCGCGAACTCTATCAGCGCATCACCCGGGTCGAGGTGAAGGGCCCGCGCACCTTCATTCTCCATTTCGACCGCACCACCTTCGACTACAACGCCGTCAACGACTTCGCCTTGCTGCCCGCCCATATCGAGCGGCCGCGTTTCGAGAGCGCCCCGGCCGAGTACCGCAACCGTACCGCCTTCGAGCAGGACACCACCAATCCCGGCCTCTACAACGGCCCGTTCCATATCACCGAGGTGGTGCAGGGCAGTGCCGTGGTCCTGGCGTTCAATCCGCAATGGACCGGCCCGCGGCCGGCCTTCAACCGCATCGTCGTCAAGACCATCGAGAACACCGCGGCGCTGGAGGCCAACCTGCTGTCCGGCGGCGTCGACATGATTGCGGGCGAACTGGGGCTGCCGCTCGACCAGGCGCTGGCGTTCGAGAAGCGCCAGGGCAATCGTTTCGTCGTCACCACCAAGCCCAGCCTGGTCTACGAGCACATCGACCTCAACCTGACCAGCCCGATTCTCGCCGATGTCCGGGTCCGTCGCGCCCTGTTGCTGGCCGCCGACCGCGCCACCCTGACCAAGCAGTTGTTCGCCGGCCGCCAGCCGGTGGCCCATGCGCTGGTGCCGCAGCTCGACTGGGTGCATGCCGACGACCTGCCGAAGTATCCCTACGACCCGGCCAAGGCGGCGGCCCTGCTCGACGAGGCGGGGTGGAAGCTCTCCGGCGGCATTCGCCGCAACGCCAAGGGCGACCCGCTGGCGGTCGAACTGGCGACCACCGCCGGCAACCGTTCGCGCGAGTTGGTGGCCCAGGTGCTGCAGGCGCAGTGGCGCAAGGCGGGCATCGAGGTCCGTCTGGTCGCCCAGCCGCCGCGGGTGTTCTTCGGCGACACGGTGACCAAGCGCCGGTTCCCCCACCTGGCGATGTTCGCCTGGTATTCGGCGCCCGAGAGCGTGCCGCGCTCGCAGCTGCATTCGTCGATGGTGCCCGAGGCCGACAACAACTGGGCGGGGCAGAACTACACCGGCTATGCCGACCCGGACATGGACCAGCTGATCGACGCCATCGAGGTCGAACTGGACCGCGTCAAGCGCAAGCGGCTGTGGCGCGACTTGCAGGTGAAATACGCCACCGACCTGCCGGCGCTGCCGCTGTATTTCCGCGCCGACGCCCACATTTGGCCCAAGGCGCTGAAAGGCGTGGTGCCCACCGGGCACCAGGACCCCAGCACGCTGTGGGTGGAGCAGTGGCGGTGGGAGTAGGGCGGTGACCCGCCTTGTCGTCTCGCGGCTGATGCAATCGGTGGTCGTCCTGCTGGCGATGAGCGTGGTGGTCTACGGCCTGATGGGGCTGATGCCGGGCGATCCCATCGACCTGATGATCGCCTCCGACCCCCACCTGTCGCCGCTGGAGGCGGCACGGCTGAAGGCGCTCTACGGCCTCGACAAGCCGTGGACCGAGCGTTACCTGCGCTGGCTGGGGCAGGTGATGCAGGGTGAGTTCGGCTATTCGCGCCTGTATGCCAAGCCGGTCGGGACGGCGATGGCGCCGGCTTTGGCCAACACCGTGCTGCTGATGCTGACCGCGCTGGGCGTGGCGTTGGCGGTGGCGCTGCCGCTGGGCATTCTCGCGGCGGCGAAGGCCGGGCGGTGGATCGACGGCGCCATCAACCTGTTGGCCTTCGCCTCGGTGTCGGTGCCGACCTTCTGGCTGGGGCTGATGCTGATCCTGCTGTTCGCCGTCGCGTTGGGCTGGCTGCCGGCCGGCGGCGTCGACAGTCTGAGCGGCGGCGAGCGGCTCCGGCACCTGGTTCTGCCGGCGGCGACGCTGGCGATGGCCGGACTGGGGCAGTTCGCCCGCCACATGCGCGCCGCCCTGCTCGGCGAAGCGGCGGCCGACTATGTGCGTACCGCGCGGGCCAAGGGCTGCGGGCCGCTGCGGGTGCTGCTTCGCCATCAGCTCCGCAATGCCTTGCTGCCGGTGACCACCATCCTTGCCCTCGAATTGGGGGGATTGTTCTCCGGCGCCCTGATCACCGAGACGGTCTTCGCTTGGCCGGGAATGGGACGGCTGATCTTCGAGGCGGTGATGGGCAACGATTTCAATCTCGCTTTGTCCGGCTTGCTGCTGGCGACGGCGATGACGCTGGTGGGCTCGATTCTCGCCGACCTCGCCTATGCCGGGCTCGATCCGCGGGTGCGGCTCGGATGAGGGCGCTGCCCGCCTTCGGTGCCGTCCTGCTGGCGCTGTTGAGCGCGGTGGCGCTGGCCGGGCCGCTGCTGGGTCTCGACGCCGAGGCGGTCGACCTGATGGCCCGCTACGCCCCGCCCTCGTCCGAGCACCCGCTGGGTACCGACGAGCTGGGCCGCGACGTCCTCGCCCGCCTGCTGGCCGGCGGCCGGGTGTCGCTGGCGGTGGCGGCGGCGACCGCGCTGGTGGCGGCGGCGCTGGGCACCGTCATCGGCCTGGTGGCGGGAGCGGTCGGCGGTCGGGTCGATGCGGTTTTGATGCGGCTCACCGACGGGGTGATGGCGCTGCCGCTGCTGCCGCTGCTGATCGTGCTGGCGGCGCTGGACTGGACCAAGCTGGGAGTGCCGGTCGAAGCGCTGAACTCCGAGGCCTTCGCCGTCGGCCGTCTGGTGGCGATCATCGCCCTGGTCGGCTGGACCACGGTGGCGCGGCTGGTGCGGGCGGCGGCGCTGTCGGTGAAGGCGCGCGACTACGTGCGGGCGGCGGTGGCGGTGGGCGTGGGGCCGGTGCGGATCATGCGTCGCCATATCCTGCCCAACGTCGCCTCGCCGCTGCTGGTCGCCACCACCTTGTCGGTGGGCAACATCATCCTGGTCGAGAGCGCGCTGTCGTTCCTCGGCCTGGGGGTACGGGCGCCGCTGGCCAGTTGGGGCAACATGCTGACCGGAGCGATGGACGTCGCCGTCAGCGCCCCGCAACTGGCGCTGTGGCCGGGGCTGGCGATCTTTCTCACCGTGTTGGCCTTCAATCTGGTCGGCGATGGTCTACAGCGGGCCTTGGATCCGCGCGGATAGGAGGCGGCGATGGATCAGCACGATCATTGGCATCGGGTGTGGACGACGCGGGACGCCGAGTCGGTGAGTTGGCACCAGGACGACCCCGCCCCCTCGCTGCGGATGATCGCCGCCGCCGACCTCGAACCGGACACGGCGGTGGTCGATGTCGGCGGGGGAGCCTCGCGGCTGGTCGACCGCCTGTTGGCCGAGGGCTACGGCGACCTCACCGTGCTCGACATCGCCGCCCCGGCGCTGGAGCAGGCGCAACGCCGGTTGGGAGCGGCGGCGGAGCGGGTCGCCTGGGTGGCCGGCGACGTGCTGGCCTGGCAGCCGCAGCGGCGGTACGGGCTGTGGCACGACCGCGCGGTGCTGCATTTCCTGACCACGCCGGAGCGGCAGCAGGCCTATCGGGCGGCGATCGAGCGGGCCCTGTCGCCCGGCGGCACGGCGATCATCGCCGCGTTCGCCCTCGACGGACCGGAGAAATGCTCGGGGCTGACGGTGTGCCGCCACGACGGCGAATCCCTGTCGGCGCTGCTGGGGCCGAGTTTCCGCCTGATGGCCGAGACCAACGAGCACCATCGCACGCCCGGCGGGGCGGCGCAGTCGTTCTGCTGGTGCCGGTTCGTGCGCAAGGGGTAGCGGTTCGACTACGGCAGCGCACACAGCCGCCGCAGCGAGCCGACGTCGTCGATGTGCACCGCATTGCCTTCGGTGCGGATGCCGAGGTCGCGCAGGCGGGCGAGCACGCGGCTCAACGATTCGCGGCGGATGCCGACCCGGCTGGCCAGGACTTCCTTGTTGAACGGCAGCGACACCACCGTTTGCCCGTCGCGGGCATCGGTAAGGGCGAGCAGGAACTCGGCAACCCGCTGCCACGGCGGCAATTCCTTGAGATGCCAGATCTCGCCGGCCAGGCGCTGGTGCCAGCGGGTCAGCGCTGCCAGCATCGAATAGGCGACATGGTGATCCGAGCGCAGGGTGGCGACGAAGGCGCGACTGCCGACGCGGATCAGGGTGGCGTCCTCGATCACTTCGGCATGGAGGGGAAAGATGCCGATCGACAGCATCGCCGCTTCGCCGAACGACGACAGCGGGGTGAAGACCTCGACGATGCTTTCGCGGCCGTCCGGAGTCAGGGCGAACAGTTTCACCTGGCCTTCGAGGACGATGTAGAAGCAGTCGGCCGGGGTGCCGGCGTCGAACAGGACGGTGCGGCGGTCGCAGGCCAGGGCGGTGGAATCGGCCAGCAGGCGGCCGACCACCTCGCTGTCCAGTCCGTCGAACAGCGGCAATCCCATCACCAGGGGGGCGAGGCTGGGACCGGAGGTTCGGTGGCGGGGCAGCGGTCCGCGCGGGCGGGTGCAACCGACTTTGGGAACCAGACACAGCGGGCGGCAGGGACAGTCGGCCATGGTCAGACCCTCGCTCTCTTCACGCCACCATCTCGGCGGCATCGCCCAACCGACGCAGGGCGGCGACGTCGGCAATCACCACCCGGTCGCCGCGGCCGGATTCGACTCCGGCGTCGCGCAATTTGGCGAAGGCCCGCGACAGCGTCGCCGGCTCCATCCCCAGGCGGTCGGCCAGCAGGCGCTTTTCGCACGGCAGGCGCACCGCCGCGCGGCCGCAATCGGTGCCGGCCAGTTCGCACAGGTAGCTGGCGAGGCGCTCGGTGGTCGATTGCAGCTTCAGTTCGGTGATTTCCTTGATCTGCCCGCGCAGCGACCCGGCCATGGCGGCGATCATCGCCAGCGCGGTGTCGAAGCGGCGGTCGAGATAGGCGAGCAGACGCTCGGAGGAAATCGCCACCACCGCGGTCGGCACGGCGGCCGAGGCGGCGGCGGCGTGACGGCCGCCGGCCACCAGGGCCTCGGCGCCCACCGTCTCGCCGGCGCCGAGGCGGGCCAGCAGTTCGGGGGGGCAATAGTCGCGGGTCAGCGTCAACTCGACGGTGCCGTCGAGGATCAGGAACAGGCGCCGGGCCGGCGCGCCCTGGGCGAACCACAGCTCTCCCTCGGCAATGTCGAGGACCATCGGGTCGTCGAGAATTGTCGGCAGATCGCAGCGCGGCACCATGGTGAACAGGGGGGCTCGCGCCAAAACCGCCAAGGCTTCGGTACTCATGATCTTTCCCCCGTCATCGCGCTGTCACCATCGCGCGGCAAGGGGATATCAACTTTGACTTTGGTTAAGGATGGGCTATGCCCCGGCCCCCGCCCCGCAGGCAGCGCCGAGTTGCCGCGACGACCTTATACGTCGGTCGTAGACGGGAAAAGACCCGCCCCGGGGATCGTCCCGGGGCGGGTGAGGGGCAACGACGTCAGTAGATGTCGTGCTGGGTGTTGTAGACGTTGAACTTGCCGGTCGGGGTGATCAGCTTGGGATCCTTGATCACCGCCTTCATCTTGCGGGTCTTGTCGTCGATGACGACGATCGCCGACGGATCGGTCTTGCCGGCCCAGATCGAGAACCACACCTCGTCGCCGGCCGCATTGTACTCGGCCTGGACGACGCGCTTGACCGCCTTGGTCTCGGGCAGATCGGCCATCTTGGCGACGTTGATCACCTCGGGGCCCTTGTCGAGATTGGCGATGTCGTAGACGGTCACCGACTCGGCCAAATCGCGGTCAGGCGAGAGGGGAGCGTCGGCCCACAGGTTCTTCGACTTCGGGTGGGTCTTGACGAACAGCGAGTTGGAGCCGTGGTTCTTCAACTCGGCAACCACCTTCCACGCCTCCTTGGGATGGCCCTTGGGGTCGGTGCCGATCAGGGTGATGACGTCCGCACCCAGGTGCGAGGTCGCCCACACGGGACCGAACTTCGGATGGACGAAGTTGGCGCCGCGGCCCGGATGCGGCTTGGCCTTGGTGTCGACCAGGCCGGCGAGCTTGCCGTCCTTGGTGTCGACCACGGCGACCTTGTTCGACGCATTGGCGGCAACCAGGAAGTAACGCTTGGACGCGTCCCAACCGCCGTCATGGAGGAACTTGGCCGACTCGATGGTGGTCTCGCGCAGGTTCTTGATGTCGGAATAGTCGACCAGCTTGATCTGGCCGGATTCCTTGACGTTGATGACCCACTCGGGCTTGATCACCGAAGAGACGATCGAGGCCACGCGCGGCTCGGGATGGTACTCGCCGTCGACGGTGACGCCGCGGGTGGAGACCACCTTCAACGGCTCGAGGGTCTGGCCGTCGAGGATGGCATACTGCGGCGGCCAGTAGGAGCCGACCACCGCATACTTGTCCTCGAAGCCCTTGAACTTCGAGGTGTCCACCGAGCGGGCGTCGATGCCCACCTTCATGGTCGCCACGGTGGTCGGCTTCTCGAACCACAAGTCGATCATGTCGAGGCGGCCGTCGCGGCCGATGACGTAGACGTAGCGGCCCGACGCCGACAGGCGCGAGATGTGGACCGCATAGCCGGTCTTGACGATCGCCCAGATCTGCTTGGTATCGCCGTCGATCAGGGCGACTTCGCCGGTGTCGCGCAGCGTCACCGAGAAGACGTTCTTCAGCGACACCTTGTTCATCTGCTTGGTCGGACGATCCTTCGGCTCGACCAGCAGCTTCCACGAGGCCTTCATGTCCTTCAGACCGAATTCCGGCGGCGTGTCCGGAGTGTTCTGAATGTAGGTGGCCATGTTGGCGATCTCATCCTTGGTCAGGATGTCGTCGAAGTTCACCATGCCGCCGTCGGTGCCGTTGGTCAAAATCTTCTCGAGACGCTGCTGGCCCAACTTCTGGGTGTTGGCAGGCTCGAGATTCTTGCCGGTTGCCCCCTTGCGCAGCACGCCGTGACATCCGGCGCAGCGCTCGAAGTAGATCTTGGCCGAGGCCGCCTTGGCCTCCGTGCTGAGCGTCGGCACTGCCGCCGGCGCGGGATCCGCCGCCAGGGCGGCAGTGGCGATGGCGAACGGCATCGCCGACAGCAGCAGCGCCCCCTTGAGTCCCTTAACCATTCTCTTCCTCCACGATGGTCGTGTCGACCGCCGCCCCGGTTGGGAGACGTCGTCTGAACGATGGCAGGATGGGCGGGGTGGGGCGGCCACACTTTAACACTCGTCAAATGCAAGGCGGAAAAGTCGGTGGCGGCGATTTGATCAAGGTCACAAGTGAGCCGATACGCTCGCGTTACGTTGCGCCTCGCGTCGCGGCCACCCGATGCCGCGGTTGCCCAACGTCAAGTTCGGCCACCGCGCGACATGATAACGATTACAGGGTGGCTCGAGGATCCTTGGTGGAGACTGTGGGGTAGCGCCATGTCAACAGATGTATCTTTGGCGAGAAAAGCACTGCGGATAAAGATTCTTGGCGCTTCTCTCAGCGGAGCAGCCATTCTCTTCGTCAGCGGCATCATATTTTGGGGCGGTTTCAACACCGCGATGGAAGCCACCAACACGCTTGATTTCTGTATCTCGTGCCACGAGATGGAAGACAATGTTTTTCAAGAGTACAAAAAGACCATTCATTATACCAATCGTAGTGGCGTCCGCGCCGCCTGTTCCGACTGCCATGTGCCCAAGGACTGGGTGCACAAGCTGATCCGCAAGGTCCAGGCCTCCAACGAGATCTACCACAAGATCATGGGCACGGTTTCGACGCCCGAGAAGTTCGACGCTCACCGCTTCGAACTGGCCAAGCGGGTCTGGGCGACGATGAAGTCGACCGACTCGCGGGAGTGCCGCAACTGCCACGCCTTCGACCAGATGAACCCGGAAATGCAGAAGCCCCGCGCCCGCAAGCAGCATGAGAACGCGGTCGAGGACGTCATGACCTGCATCGATTGCCACCAGGGGATCGCGCACAAGCCGGTGCACGACCAGCTCAAGACCGAAGCCGCAGGGGAGAAGTGACGATGACGCACACGTTCGCGAAAAAGTTGGGGATTGCCACCGCGGCCATCGCCCTGTTTGCCACCGGGTCCGCCGTGGCGGCGCCCAAGGTCGACTGGTCGAAGGTCCCCGAGGCCCAGACGACGCTGTTCTACCCCGGCCAGACCTCGTTCGAGTGGGTGCAGACCGGCACCGACCACGGCGGCGCCCGCTCCTTCGTCAAGAAGGGCGACCGCTGCGCCGAGTGTCATGGCGGCGAGCAGAAGGACATGGGCGAGAAGATGGTCACCGGGACCAAGGCCGAGAAGTCGGTCATCCCCGGCAAGCGCGGCTCGATCCCGATGAAGATCAAGGCCACCTTCGACGCCACCAATCTCTACATGCGCTTCGAATTCCCGGCCGGCGCCCACACCGCGGCGCCGTTCGCGCCCGGCGGCAAGATGGATGCCGAGAACGAGATCAAGCTGGCGATGATGGTCGATCCGGGCAAGAACGACCTGCAGACCCGCTCGGGCTGCTGGGCGACCTGCCACGACGACAACCGCGACATGCCCAGCGCGCCGGCCAAGGACAAGCTGGCGGCGGCCAAGGGCATCGACGTTTCGGGCGGCTACGTCACCAAGTACCTGGCCGACTCGCGCACCGCAGTGGAACTGAGCGGCGCGGCGCGCGGCGGCTGGGACAAGGTCAAGCCGGCGGCCGAGGTCGAGGCGGCGGTCAAGGGCGGCGCCTTCATGGACCTGCTGCGCTGGAAGCAGGGCAAGAACGTCTCCGAGGACGGCTACATCGCTGCCGAGCGGGTGATGAAGGGCGGCGAGGGCGTGCAGTTCGAGGGCAAGAAGGAAGGCGCCAACTGGGTGGTGACCATGACCCGCAAGCTGGGCTCGGCCCAGCCCGGCGACGTCGCCCTGGAAGCCGGCAAGACCTATACCGTCGGCTTTGCCGTCCATGACGACTACACCGCGGGCCGTTTCCACCATGTGTCGGTGGACATGCGTCTCGGCCTGGGCGCCGACGGCGACATCAAGGCGGTCAAGCAGTAGGCCGAAGGCGAGGGGGAGGAGGCGACGATGGGCGGAACGGCGACTGGTCCGGCGCTTTTCGCTCTCTTCCTCCTTCTTGCCGGTCAGGCGGCGGCCGAGACGGTGGCTCACGTGGCCATCAACCGCAACCTGTTCGACCCCGCCCGCATCACGGTGTCGCCGGGGACGGTGGTCGAGTGGCTCAACGGCGAGAAACGCACCAGCCACTCGGTGCTGTTCGAAAAGGAAGGCTTGGCCGAATCCGAGCGCATGCTCCCCGGCGACAGCTGGCAGCGCACGTTCGACAAGCCGGGGATCTACGAGTACCGCTGCGGCCCTCATCCCGAGATGAGGGGCGTGGTCGAGGTGGTGCCCTGAGGGTGAGGGAGACGGGGATGCGCAACCGCGGCAAGGTGTGGCTGGTCGGCGCCGGTCCGGGCGATCCCGATCTGTTGACTCTGAAGGCGGCGCGCCTGATCGCCGCCGCCCGGGTGGCGGTGGTCGACCGTCTGGTCGGCGCCGGCATCCTCGCCCTGTTGCCGTCCGATTGCCGGGTGATCGATGTCGGCAAGGAAACCGGCCACCATTCCCTGCCGCAGCCCGAAATCAATGCCTTGCTGGTGCGCCTCGCCAGCGATGGCGCCGACGTGGTGCGTCTCAAGGGCGGCGATCCGTTCATTTTCGGCCGTGGCGGCGAAGAGGTTCTCGAACTGGCCGCCGCCGGCATTCCTTTCGCGGTCGTCCCCGGCATCACCGCCGCTGCCGGCTGCGCCGCCGCCGCCGGCATCCCGCTCACCCATCGCGGTATCGCCGAGGGCGTGCGGCTGGTCACCGGGCATCTGCAACAGGATCATGCCCTCGACCTCGACTGGACCCGTCTCGCCGATCCGCGCTGCACCCTGGTGGTCTATATGGGAGTCGGCAGCGTCGCCCCGCTGAGCGGCGGGCTGATGGCCGCCGGGCTGAATGCCGCCACCCCGGTGGCGGTCATCGAGCGCGGCACCACCGCCGCCCAGCGCACCCTGTTCTCGACCGTCGGGACGCTGGTCGACGACGTCGCCCGCTGGCAGCCGCAGCCGCCCGCCCTGCTGGTGATCGGCGAGGTGGTCCGCCTGGCGCAAGACCGTCCGCTGGCCGCGGTGGCGACCGGCGAGGTGTGCTGTGGGTAGGCGCGCCGCCAAGCCCCTCTCCCGCGAGTGGGCGAAGGGCTTCGGGGCGGTCCTTCTCGTCCTTTTCCTCTCCGTCCCCGCTTTCGCCGACCCGGGGCCGGCGCGGCGTAGCGAGCTGACCGAACTGGTGGCCCAGGATTGCGGCTCGTGCCACGGCCTCACCCGGGCCGGTGGCCTGGGCGCCCCGCTGACCGCCGCCGCCCTCGCCGATCTCAGCGAGGAAGCGGTCGCCTACACCATCCTCGAAGGCCGCCCCGGCACGCCGATGCCGCCGTGGAAGTCGATGCTGTCGGAACCCGAGGCGGTGTGGATCGCCCGTCTGCTCAAGGAAGGACACGCCGGTGCGCGCTAGCATCCTCCTCGCCGTCACCCTGCTGCTGTCGGCCTGCGCCGCGGCGCCGCGCGCCACCGGCGATCTCGGCGTGGTCGTCGAGCGCGCCGACGGGCGACTGCTGGTGGTCGAGCACAGCGGCAACACCCGGCTGGCCTCGGTCGAGGGGCTGGGCGACCTGTCCCACGCCTCGGTGGTGTTCTCCCGCGACGAGCGCTTCGCCTTCGTCTTCGGCCGCGACGGCGGCCTGACCAAGGTCGATCTGCTCGAAGGCCGCATCGCCGGCCGGGTGATGCAGTCGGGCAACTCCATCGGCGGCGCCATCTCCCAGGACGGCCGGCTGGTGGCGGTGGCCAACTACACCCCCGGCGGGGTCAAGGTCTTCGACACCGCCACCCTGGAACTGGTCGCCGACATCCCGGCGATCGGTGCCGACGGCAAGCGCTCGAAGGTGGTGGGGTTGGAGGACGCGCCCGGCAACCGCTTCGCCTTCTCGCTCTACGAGGCCGGCGAGATCTGGCTGGCCGATCTCAAGCAGCCCCAGGCGCCGAAGATCACCCGCTTCCCCGGCATCGGCAAGCTGCCCTACGACGCCCTGGTCACCCCCGACGGCCGCTTCTACCTCGCCGGCCTGTTCGGCGAGGACGGGATCGCCCTGCTCGACCTGTGGGCCCCGGAAAAGGGCGTGCGCCGGGTGCTCGACGCCTATGGCAAGGGCGAGCAGGCCCTGCCGGTGTTCAAGATGCCGCATCTGGAGGGCTGGGCCCAGGCCGGCAACGAGGCCTTCCTGCCCGCCATCGGCCGTCACGAGGTGCTGGGCATCGACATGGGACGCTGGACCGAGAGTGCCCGCATCCCGGTGCTCGGCCAGCCGGTGTTCGTCATGGCCCGCCCCGACGGCCGCCAGTTGTGGGTCAATTTCGCCCTGCCACATAACGACAAGGTGCAGGTGATCGACGTCCCCAGCCGCACGGTCATTGCCACCCTGCTGCCGGGGAAGGCGATCCTGCATCTGGAATTCACCCCCCGCGGCGAGCGGGTGTGGCTGAGTGCGCGCGATTCGGACAAGCTGGTGGTCTATGACACCGAGACCCTGGAGGTGGTGGCCGAGCTGCCGGCGGTGAAGCCGTCGGGAATCTTCTTCACCGCCCGCGCCCACACGACCGGCCTGTAGGGCGATGCTGGTCCTCGACGATATCGACCGCCGCCTGCTCGATCTCTACCAGCGCGACCTGCCGCTGGTGGCGCGGCCCTTCGCCGCCATGGCTGAGGCGGTGGGCGTCGGCGAGGACATCGTGCTCGCCCGTCTCGCCCGCCTGTCCGAGGCCGGGGTGATCAGCCGGATCGGCGCCGTGTTCCGTCCCCACCGCTGCGGGCATTCGACCCTGGCGGCGATGGCGGTGCCCGCCGAGCGCCTGGAGGAGGTGGCGGCGGTGGTCAGCGCCTATCCCCAGGTCAACCACAATTACCAGCGCGACCACACCTTGAACCTGTGGTTCGTGATCGCCGCCGCCGACGCCGCCGAGGTCGCCGCGGTCATGACCGAAATCAAAGACCGGACCGGCATCGCCGTGCTCGACTTGCCGCTGATCGAGGATTTCCACATCGACCTGGGGTTCGACATCCGATGGAGCTGAGCGACCGCGATCTCGACTTGGTGTCCGTGCTCTGCGACGGCCTGCCGCTGGCGCCGCGGCCGTTCCAGGCCGTCGGCGTCGCCATCGGCATGGGCGAGGACGAGGTGCTCGGCCGTCTCCAGGCCTTGCAGCAGGGTGGGGTGATCCGCCGCTTCGGCGTCATCGTCCGCCACCACGAACTCGGCTATCGCGCCAACGCCATGGTGGTGTGGGAGGTGCCGGCCGACGCTCTGTCGGCGGTGGGCCGCCGCCTCGGCGCCTGCCCCGAAGTCACCCTGTGCTATTCCCGTCCGCCGCGGCCGCCGGCCTGGCCCTACAGCCTGTTCACCATGGTCCACGGCAAGAGTCGCGGCACCGTCGAAGAGGCGGTGGCGGTGCTGGCCGAGCGCGAGGGCGTGGCCCATTACCGTCACGAGCTGCTGTTCAGCACCCGCCGCTTCAAGCAATGCGGCGCCCGCTATCAGCGGCGGATGGCGGCGGAATGAGGGACGCCGCTTCCCTCTCGCCCCTCGACCGCCGCATCGTCAACGCCCTGCAAGCCGGCTTCCCGATCTGCGAGCGCCCCTTCGCCGCCGCCGCCGAGTCGCTGGGCATCGACGAGGACACCCTGATCGCCCGCCTTCAGGCCCTGCGCGAGGCCAACGTGCTGACCCGCTTCGGCCCCCTCTACGACGCCAATCGCTTCGGCGGCCACGTCACCTTGGCGGCGTTGGCCGTGCCGGCCGAGCGCTTCGATGCCGTCGCCGAAATCGTCAATGCCTTCCCCGAGGTCGCCCACAATTACGCCCGCGAGCACCGCCTCAACATGTGGTTCGTGGTCGCCGCCGAATCGGTTGAGGCGGTTGCCCGGGTCTTGACCGAAGTCGAGGCGCGGACCGGTCTGACCGTCTACGACATGCCCAAGACCCGCGAATTCTTCGTGGGCTTGAGACTGGAAGCATGATCGATTTCGACGCCGTCGACCGCGCCCTGATCGTTGCCACCCAGGAGGGCCTGCCGCTGGTGCCGCAGCCCTATGCCGCAGTGGCCGAGGCCATCGGCATTTCCGCCGCCGAGGCGATGGCGCGGCTGCGTCGCATGCAGGACTCCGGTGCCATCCGCCGCATCGCCGCGGTGCCCAACCATTACGCGCTCGGCTACCGCTTCAACGGCATGACCTGCTGGGACGTCGCCGACGGCGATATCGCGGCCGCCGGCACCGCGGTGGCGGCGCTGCCCTTCGTCAGCCACTGCTACCAGCGCCCGCGCCATCTGCCCGACTGGCCCTATTCGCTGTTCGCCATGATCCATGCCAAGGACGCGGAATCCGCCGAAGGCCTGGTGGCCGAGGTGGCGGCGGCGTTGGGCGATCTGTCGCGCGGCCATGTGGTGCTGTTCTCGACCCGCATCCTCAAGAAAACCGGCCTGCGCCTGTCCTAGGAGAGCCCGCATGTTCCGCCTGTCCCAGTTCATGCGCGAGCTGACCGCTCCCACCCCCGCCGGTCCGCGCCGCCTGCCGCCAGGGCCGGTGGTGATCTGGAATCTGGTGCGCCGTTGCAACCTCACCTGCCGGCATTGCTATTCGATTTCCGCCGACAAGGACTTTGCCGGCGAGTTGTCGACCGACGAGGTGTCGTCGGTGCTCGACGACCTCAAGGCCTTTCGCGTGCCGGCCCTGATTCTGTCGGGCGGCGAGCCGCTGCTGCGTTCGGATATCTTTGCCATCGCCGCCCGCGCCAAGGGGCTGGGGTTCTACACCGCCCTGTCCACCAACGGCACCCTGATCGACGAGCGGGCCGCCGACCGGATCGCTGCCATCGGCATCGATTACCTGGGCATCAGCATCGACGGCATCGGCGAGGTCCATGACCACTTTCGCGGCAAGGAGGGCGCCTTCGCCCACGCCTTGGCCGGATTGCGCCACTGCCGGGACCGCGGCGTCAAGGTGGGACTGCGCTTCACCATGACCCGCGACAACGAAGCGACCCTGCCGGCGGTGCTCGACCTGGCGGAGGGGGAGGGGATCGCCAAGTTCTACCTTTCGCACCTTAACTACGCCGGCCGCGGCAACAAGAACCGCGGCGAGGATTCGGCCTTCGCCGCCACCCGCGCGGCGATGGACGCGCTGTTCGAGCGGGTGTGGGCCAAGACCGGGCGCGGCGAGGAGTCCGAATTCGTCACCGGCAACAACGATGCCGACGGCGCCTTCTTCCATGGTTGGGTGGCGCGGCGCTTTCCCGCCCATGCCGAGCATATCCGCGCCAAGCTGGAGCAATGGGGCGGCAATGCCTCGGGGGTGGCGGTCGCCAACATCGACAACCTCGGCAACGTCCATCCCGACACCATGTGGGGCCATGTCACCCTGGGCAACGTGCGTGCGCGGCGCTTCGGCGACATCTGGAGCGACGTTTCGCATCCGTTGATGGCCGGGCTGAAGGCGTTCCCGCGCCGTCTGGGCGGGCGCTGCGGCGACTGCCGCTGGCTGGGGATGTGCAACGGCAACAGCCGCGTCCGCGCCGAGCGCATCCACGGCGAGGTGTGGGCCGAGGACCCGGGATGCTACCTGACGGACGAGGAGGTGAGGGGATGATGCGGTCGAGCTTCTGCAAAAGTCCCGTCAAGCCCGGGCATGACGCGTTTGGACGGGCGAGGGGATTGCTTGCCGTTCTTCTCCTCGTCCTCTCCACCCCCGCTCTCGCCGATCCCGACCCGGCCCGCCTGTTTGCCGAGCATTGTGCCGCCTGCCACGGCGCCGACCGTCTCGGCGCCATCGGCCCGGCGTTGCTGTCGGAGAATCTCGGCCGCCTCAAGCCCGCCGAGGCCGAACAGGTGATCGCCAACGGTCGCCCGGCCACCCAGATGGAGGGGCTCAAGGAGGTCCTGAGCCCGGCCGAGATCAAGGCCCTGGCCGCCTATGTCTTCACCCCGCTGCCGGCGGTGCCGCGCTGGGGCATGGCCGAGATCGCCGCCAGCCGGCTGGTTCATGTCGACCAGGCCACGCTGCCGGCCAAGCCGCCCTTCGCCGCCGATCCGCTCAATCTGTTTACCGTGGTCGAGACCGGCGACCACGCCATCACCATCCTCGACGGCGACGCGATGGCGCCGCTCTACCGCTTGCCGACCCGCTTCGCCCTGCATGGCGGCGCCAAGTATTCGCCCGACGGCCGCTTCGTCTACCTCGCCTCGCGCGACGGCTGGGTGCAGAAGATCGACATGTGGACCGGCACCCTGCTGGCCGAGGTGCGGGTCGGCATCAACACCCGCAACGTCGCCGTCTCCCACGACGGCCGCTTCCTGATGGTCGGCAACGTGTTGCCCCACACCCTGGTGGCGCTGGATGCCGACGATCTCAAGCCGTTGCAGGTGATCCCGGTCCAGGGCGACGGCAAGAGCTCGCGCGTCTCGGCGGTCTATACCGCGCCGCCGCGGTCCTCGTTCGTGGTGGCGCTGAAGGACATCCAGGAGCTGTGGGAGATCCCCTACGCCGACGATGCCGGCCCGGTGCTCAACGGCCTGGTGCATTCCTACGAGAAGGGGCTGGAGGAGGGCGACAGCACCGGCGGCCGCTTCCAGGCCCTGCGCATCCGTACCGAGGACTTCCTCGACGACTTCTTCTTCGATCCCGGCTACGAGCGGGCGATGGGCGCCTCGCGCGACGGCAAGCGCGGCATCGTCGTCGACCTCGACATCAAGCGCACCTGGGCGCGGCTCGACCTGCCGGGCATGCCCCATCTCGGCTCGGGGATCGTTTTTCGCAAGGACGGTCGGCTGATGATGGCGACGCCGCACCTCAAGGAGGCGGTGGTCAGCGTCATCGACATGGAGAGCTGGCAGACGGTCAAGCGCATCCCCACCCTGGGGCCGGGCTTCTTCATGCGCGGCCACGAGAAGTCCCCCTATGCCTGGGTGGATGTCTCGCTGGGCAAGGACAAGGATGCCATGCAGGTGATCGACACCCGCACCCTGGAGATCGTCGCCACCCTGCGCCCGGCGCCGGGCAAGACCACCCGGCATGTGGAATTCGACCGCACCGGGACCAAGGTGCTGCTGTCGGTGTCGGAGAAGGACGGCGAATTGCTGGTCCTCGACGCCGCGAGCTTTGCGGTGCTGAAGCGGCTGCCGATGAAGCTCCCGGTCGGGAAGTACAATGTCTACAACAAGATCACCTACTCGGCGGGGACCAGCCACTGAGGGGGGAGGATCGCTACGCCGAGACCGCCGTGTCGCGCTCGCCACCCGCGGCGGCCAGGATGCAGACGCGGACCTTCTTGTCCATCAGGGCCAGCAGCCAGGGGCAAAACCCGTTGCAGCCGCTTTCCCGGTAGGCCAGACGGACGCGGGTGCGGATGCGGGCGAGGTCGCCGCTCCCGGCCAAGCTCCGGGCCATGCGCCGATTGATCGCCACCAGGGCGTCGATATCGCCGTCGTCGACGCCGCGGCCCCCGGTCGACGAGAGGTGAATGGCGAATTCGCTGTGGTGGGGAACGATCCATCCCTCCGTCGCCCCGAGTTCCGTCACCGCCCGCCATAGGCGGTGGTTGGAATCCATGGCCTCCAGGTAACAGGCCATGTCGTGCGCGTCTTCGAGGCCGTCGGCGATTTCCAGCAGGGCGGTGACGCAGATATCGATCAGGACCAACCGGATCGGGATGACATTCGGACACATCGCGACGTCTCCTCCGTCTGCTGCAGCCACGGCAATCCCTTCGCCAATGGCGATGCGGGGCGGGGTTCACTGATGAGTAGCGTTTGCCAGCTATAGCTGCGATGCGGTCGACCGCGACCTTCCTGCCAAATCAAGGATATCGGCTCGCAGCGAACAGGCGAAAAGCATGAGCCGGTACTGGACCGAATCATAGTATGGCTTAAGTATGGGGTCGGAGCATCCGCCCCCGTCGTTCGGCCAGGGCGAGGCCGTGCGCTTGCGCCGCACCGTTCCCTGCCGCATAACCTGTCGGCAACGGTTTGGTCGAACATCGAGGACATCCTGTCATGACGGCACGGGAATACGGCGGAGCGGCGCAGGTGCGGCCGTCGCGCATCGGGACCGGACTCCGGTGAGCCGCGCCGAGAGCGGGGAGAAGGGGCGCCTGCTGCGCATGCTGGCCTTCCACATCCACAAGAAGCTGCCGGCCGACGAGGCCCTGACCGCCTGTTTCGAGGCCGAAGGCCGGGGTGGGCGCCATCGTCAGTGGCGGCAGGCGGGCTCGGTGCTGGCCGTCGAGGGGTTCGTGCCGGCGCTGGTGGCGGCGGGCTTGGTCGGCGACGAAGCGGCGCTGGTGCTGAGTGTGCTGCACGCCGCGGGAGACCACCGCCTGCTGTCGAAGGCGCTCGAGAATCTGGCGGCCTATCGCGAGGCCGCAGACTAGCATTATACCACCGAGCCACTGACGTGACTCGGCGGATTGCCCCTCGCCGGGCGGGCGCGTCCGCGCCCTTGGCCGCGGCCGCAATGGCCGCCGAATACCGGCGAACAGGTCATTTCGAGCGTTCGCCGGTATTACCGTTGCTATTTCCATGGCCTCCGAATCATGGTTCCCCATTGATTCAGACGTTCATGGAAATAGCAACTGTAATGCTAGAGTCGGACTGGCCGTCCTCCGATCATCGTCATCCCGGCCGGAGCGGAGAGCCGGGATCCATCGTCGTGCACCACCATGGATCCCGGGTCGCGCTGCGCTTGCCCGAGGGTGACGCTCGCTTAAGTCGGCACCTCTGCGCTGGCGCGGGTGGGGGGCCGATCCCGTGTCCTACTTGCAGATATTGATGATGTCCTTGGCGGTCACCACCACTTCCTTGGGTGCCTGCTGACCCGGCTGGGTGGTGCCGACGTTCATGTTGCAGGTGCCGGCCTTCTTGCTGCCGAAATTGACCACCGTCTGGTCGTTCATCTGCTCGTAGCCGGACTTCTTTTTCTGTCCGCCGTCCATGGTCCAGCGCTTGGCCTTGACGTTGTCGACCTTCGACTGGCCGTGATTGTCGAGGTGCGAGCCGCGGTTGATGTCGCCCGCCCAGGCTGGCAGGGCAATGGCGGCCGCGATGGCGATCGCACCGGCAAGCATCCACGTCTTCATGGTGAGCCTCCGCTGGAATTACTTGCAGTCGGGATCGGCGCCGGTGACGCCGATGTTGACGCAGCCCTTGCGCCCGCGTCCGCCGACCACGTTCTGGACGTTCTTCGCATCCACCGAAACAGTGCTGCCGCCGCTATGGCTGCTGTTGATGGCGCCGATGTTGGTCTTGGCGACGGTGTTCTGCCCGGTGGCGACGGTGTTGACGTCCTGGGCATTGACGTTGAGGGTGTTGTTGCCCCTCAGGCTGATGCCGCCCGTCTGCTGGGCCGACGCCGCGCCGACCACACCGACGACCAGCGCCGCGACAAGGAAAGAGGCCGGGAAAAGACGCATCGCCGTACTCCCCACATGGTCCGATCAACGATTATACCATAGGCGCGGCGGTCCTCGCCATGTGCTCAACGGCAATTGTTGATGACGTAGACGTCCTTGGTCGCCTTGGATCCCGAGGGGGTTCCGCCCTCGCCGACGCCGCCGATCACCACCG
>JACRFY010000017.1 GCA_016212565.1 Magnetospirillum sp.
TGTTCCGGGCATCCACGCCGATCCCCAATTTCCACCGTTATCGGGAATGGCACCGCGTGGATGGCCGTGACAAGCACGGCCATGACGACACCCATTTGATACATAACGGTTATTTGCTTAACTGAACTGTATTGGGGTTAAGGCGCCAGGCAAGAGGGGTTGTCTGCCGCGTCCGCTATACGTTAAGGTTCGCCCACCCGCTGGCCAAGGAACCCACCCGCGATGCGCGTTCCCTTCATCCTTATCGTGGTCTGACATGGCCCGCATCGTCGGCATCGTTCCCGCCCGCATGGCTGCCAGCCGTTTTCCCGGCAAGCCGATGTTCGAACTGGCTGGCCGGCCGATGCTCGAGCACTGTTTCCTTCGCGCCGCCAAGTTCGCCCGCTGGGACGTCCTCGCCGTGGCCACCTGCGACCGCGAGATCGCCGATTTCTGCCAGTACAAAGGCTGGCCGGTGATCTGGACCAAGGACACCCATATCCGCGCGCTCGATCGTGTCGCCGAGGCGGCGACCAAGTGCGGCCTCGACCTTACCGACGACGACATCGTCGTCTGCGTCCAGGGCGACGAGCCGATGCTGCGTCCCGAGATGATCGCGGCGGTGGTCAAGCCGTTCGACGACGACGCCACCGTCAAGGGCACCATGCTCGGCGTTCATATCGTCGACGAGGCGATGTGGCACAATCCGGACATCGTCAAGCTGGTCCACGATCGCCAGGGCAACGTTCTCTACACCTCGCGCAGCCCGATCCCCTATGCCAAGGCCTTCACCCCCGAGCTGATGGCGCGTCGCGTCGGCGGTATCTTCGGCTTCCGCTGGCAGTTCCTGCGCTGGTTTACCGAGACGCCCGAATCGCCGCTGGAGAAAGCGGAATCCTGCGACTCCAACCGCATTCCCGACAACGGGTTTTTCCAGCGCGTCGCGCCGTTTCCGGCGACCACCTATTTCTCGGTCGACAGCCCCGCCGATGCGGCGCTGGTCGAGGGGGCGATGAGGGCCGACCCCCTGTGGGGAACCTATTGAGGTGCCCGGCGCGGTCGTTTTCGATCTCGATGGGACCCTGATCGACAGCGCCCCCGACGTTGCCGCCGCCCTCAATCGCCTGCTGGCCGAGGAGGGCCGGCCGCCCTTGACTCTGGCCCAGGTGCAGGGGCTGGTGGGCGAAGGGGCGCGGGTGTTGATGGAGGGCGCGTGGAAGGCGACCGGTGCGGCCGCCGAAGCCGATGCCGTTCCCGGCCTGCTCAAGCGCTACCTTGCCCATTACGCCGCCCATCCCGCCGATCACACCGTCGTGTATGACGGCGTGCGCGAGGAACTGGCGCGGCTGAAGGCCTCGGGAGCCCGGCTGGGCATCTGCACCAACAAGCCGCACGGCATTACCCGGGTGGTCCTCGACGCCCTCGATCTCGCCCGTCATTTCGATGCCGTGCTCGGCGGCGACGTCCCGCGCCGCAAGCCCGACGGCGAACATGTGCGCGAGACTCTGCGGCTGATGGGCGCCGACGGGCTGTCGGCGGTCTATGTCGGCGATTCGCGGACCGACGTCGTCGCGGCCAAGGATGCCGGTCTGCCGGTGATCTGCGTCGACTGGGGCTATGCCCGCATGCCGGTTGCCGAATTGGGGGCCGACCGGCTGATTTCCTCTTACGCCGAGCTGCCGGCGGCCCTGGCCGAGGTGAGCCGATGAAGATCGCCGTCGCCTCGCGTTCGTTTTCCAGGCATCCGGTGCTGCGGGCCGAACTGCTCGCCCAGCATCCCGCAGTGACGTTCAACGACGCCGGCCTCAGCCTCAAGGGCGCCGAGCTGATTGCGTTTCTCGACGGACATGACGCGGCGGTCACCGCGCTGGAGACGCTCGACGATTCGGTGTTTGCCGCCCTGCCGGGGCTGACGGTGATCGCCAAGTACGGTGTCGGCCTCGACATGCTCGACCTTCAGGCCATGCGGCGGCGCGGGATTCGCCTCGGCTGGACCGGGGGGGTCAACAAGCGCTCGGTGACCGAGCTGGTGATCTCCTTCGCCATCGCCCTGCTGCGCCATGTCCCCCAGGGCAACCTCGAGGTCCGCGACGGTCAGTGGCGTCAGTTGATGGGCCGCCATCTGTCGGGGCGGGTGGTGGGCATCGTCGGTCTCGGCCATATCGGCCAGGACCTGGCGCCGATCCTGCGCCAGGCCTTCGACTGTACCGTCCTGGCCCACGACATTCGCGCCTTCCCCGCGTTCTGTGCGTGCCACGACATCGAGGCGGTGGGGCTGGACGAGCTGCTGCAACGATCCGAAGTGGTGACCCTGCACCTGCCCTTCGATTCGTCGACCCGCAACATCCTCTCCGCCGAGCGGCTGGCGTTGATGCGGGCCGATGCCATCCTGATCAACGCCGCCCGCGGCGGCCTGGTCGACGAGGCGACCCTGAAGCGGATGCTCATCGAGGGCCGTCTGGCCGGCGCCGCCTTCGACGTCTTCGCCGGCGAGCCGCCCACCGATCTGGAGCTGCTGCGGCTGCCCAATATGCTCGCCACCCCCCATATCGGCGGCAGTGCCGAGGAAGCGGTCCTGGCCATGGGCCGCTCGGCGATCCGCGGCCTGGGCGAGAACGCGGTGCCGGCACCGGGCACCGATGCGTGGAGCGCCGCCGGCCTGGGAACATTGTCCGCATGAGCCGCGGCACCATCCTGGTCACCGGGGGAGCCGGCTATATCGGCAGCCATGTCTGCAAGGCCCTGGCGGCGGCGGGATGGCTGCCGGTGACCTACGACAACCTGTCGCGCGGGCACGAAGCGGCGGTGAAGTGGGGACCGCTGGAGCGGGGCGATCTGCTCGACACCGCGCATCTGACGGCGACGATTGCCCGCCATCGGCCGGTGGCGGTGGCTCACCTCGCCGGCCTGATCGCGGTGGGCGAATCGGTGCGCGAGCCGCTGCTCTACTGGCGGGTCAATGTCGGCGGCAGCGAAAGCCTGCTGTCGGCGATGCGGGCCAACCGGCTGGACAAGCTGGTGTTCTCCAGCACCTGCGCCATCTACGGCGCGCCGGCGCAGCAGCCGATCGTCGAGTCCTGTCCCGCCGCTCCGGTCAGCCCCTACGCCTGGAGCAAGCTGGCCATCGAACAAGTGCTGGCCGATTGCCACACCGCCTTCGGCCTGTCCTCGGTGGCGCTGCGCTATTTCAACGCCGCCGGGGCCGATCCCGAGGGTGAGATCGGCGAGGCCCACGATCCCGAAACCCACCTGATTCCGCTGCTTCTTGAGGCGGCGGCCGGTCTGCGGCCGGACATTACCGTGTTCGGCGAGGACTACCCCACCCCCGACGGCACCTGCATCCGCGACTACCTTCACGTCGCCGACATTGCTGCGGCGCATCTGCTGGCTCTCGACCATCTGCTCGGCGGCGGGGAGCGTCTGGCGGTCAACCTGGGCAATGGCAGCGGCTTCTCGGTCCGTGAAGTCATCGCCGTCGCCGAAGCGGTCAGCGGACGAACGGTGCCGGTGACCATCGGTCCGCGGCGCCCGGGCGACCCGCCCCGTCTGGTCGGCGACGCGCGTCTGGCCGGCGCGCGTCTCGGCTGGCGTCCGGCGTGGCCGCGGCTCGAAGACCAAGTGGCGCACGCCTGGGCGTGGCTGCAGCGACGGCGGGCCTAGGGCGATGTGCGGACTGGCCGCCATCCTTGCCGGCACCGGTGCTGCGCCGGTGGATGAGGCAGAGCTGATCCGGATCCGCGACGCCATGATTGCCCGCGGTCCGGATGGCAGCGGACAGAGACTGCTCGGCGACGGACGGGTCGGGCTGGCCCATCGGCGGCTGTCGATCATCGATCTGTCGGAGGCCGGGGCGCAGCCGATGAGCTCGGCCGATGGACGGCTGACCATCGTCTTCAACGGCGAGATCTACAACTATCGCGCCCTGCGCGCCGAGTGCGAGGCGGCCGGGTGGTCGTTCCGCTCCCACACCGACACCGAGGTGCTGCTCGCCCTCTACCGTCGCCTGGGGACGGCGATGTTCGCCCGCCTGCAGGGCATGTTCGCCCTGGCGCTGTGGGACGAGGACCGCCGGGGTCTGCTGTTGGCCCGCGACCCGTTTGGGATCAAGCCGCTGTATCTCGCCGACGACGGCCGTACCCTGCGCGTCGCGTCGCAGGTCAAGGCGCTGTTGGCCGGGCGTGCCATCGACACCGCGCCCGATCCCGCCGGTCATGTCGGCTTTTTTCTCTGGGGTCATGTTCCCGAGCCGCACACTTTGTATCGCGCCATCCGCGCCGTGGCGCCGGGGAGTTGGGTCTGGGCGGGCGTGGACGGGGACCGGACCCACGGACGGTTCTTCGACCTTGAGGCGGAGATCGCCGCCGCCCGTCCGGCCCGCGACGACGGCGAGCGCTTGCGGGCGGCGCTGCTCGACAGCATGCGGGCCCATCTGGTCGCCGATGTGCCGGTGGGGGTGTTTCTTTCCGGTGGCCTCGATTCCACCACCCTGGCCGCCTTGGCGGTTGAGGCGGCGGCGGCGCCGGTGCGCACGGTGACGCTCGGCTTCGACGAATTCGCCGGCAGCCCGCGCGACGAGGTGCCGCTGGCCGAGGCGGCCGCCGTTCATTACGGGACCGATCATACTACTGCCCGCGTCACCGCCGGCGACTTCGCCGCTTGCCGGGCGCAGATTCTTGCCGCCATGGACCAGCCGTCGGTGGACGGCGTCAACACCTGGTTCGTCGCCCGCGCCGCCGCCGCCCGTGGTCTCAAGGTCGCTCTGTCGGGCCTGGGCGGCGACGAACTGTTCGCCGGTTACGACACCTTCCGCCAGATCCCCCGGCTGGTCAGGGCCCTGGCGCCGTTCCGCCCGTTCCCCGGGCTGGGGCGGCTGATGCGGCGTGCCGCGAGGCCGTGGATCGGCCGCTTCGCTCCCGACAAGGCGGCCGGGTTGCTGGAATATGGGACGCGCTTCGGCGATGCTTATCTGCTCAAGCGCGGCCTGTTCATGCCGTGGGAGCTCGACCGCGTCCTCGATCCCGATCTGGTCCGGCTCGGCTGGAGGGCCCTGGCGCCGCAGATGGCCCTGGCCGCGGCCAGCGACGGCATTGCCGATCCGCGGCTGAAGGTGACGGCACTGGAGACCGCCTTTTATATGCGCAATCAGCTGCTGCGCGATTCCGATTGGGCGGGCATGGCCCATGGGCTGGAGATCCGCGTGCCGCTGGTCGACGTGACCCTGCTGCGTGCCGCTTTGCCGCTGATCCTGTCGCCGCGCCCGCCATCCAAGCGGGACATGGCGGACTGTGCCCGTCCACGGTTGCCGGACGCGCTGCTGACGCGGCCGAAGACCGGATTTTTCATTCCCATGGCGGAATGGCTGGGCGAGCGCAGCCTCAAAGGGTGGGCGGTAGCGGTCCACCGGGCGTTCGCGAGGGCTCATGGCTGACCGCCGCCGCCGGATTGCCGTCGCCGCATGGGCCTGGGTGGCTGTGGCGCTGGGTCTTTATCTACAGCAGTTCCGCCAACTGGCGGGCGCGGTGCTGGCGCTGTTCATGCCTTGAGGGTGGCGATATCGCGGGCCGTCACCGCCAACGCCACCGTCAGCCACAGCAAGGCGTGCCACCAACTCTGCCAGGCGCCGAAACTGACCGCCGACACGGTCATGGTTGCGGTCGTGCCGCCGATGACCACCAGCGCCGGCAGGCGGTTCAGCCGGCCTGCGGGAAGCAGCAGGGCGATCACCACCGCCAGCGCCAGGCCAGCTCCCACCGCTCCGGTCTCCAGCCACACCTGACTGATGGCGTTGTGCGGATGCAGCGGCATCACCGGCTGCGGCTGTATCTCGACTTCACCTGCACGCCCGGGAATGTCGTAGTAATTGGCGACCTTGGCATCTCCGCCCGGCAAACGGCGCGAGCCGTCGAGGCCCCAACCGAGCAGCGGCCGCTCTACGGTTCGTTCGGCGGCAAACTTCCAGATCTGGGCGCGATGCTGGGTGGAATGCGGCAGCCACGGCGCGGCCTGCCACATGGCCAGGGGTTCCGGAATCGCCACCGCCAGTGGCGCGGCGGCGAAGGCAACGGCCAGTGCCACGGCCATGGTGCGGGTGGCGAGACGCGGCGAGCCGTATAGCACCAGCAGGCTTACCACCGTTGTCATGCCGATGGCGAGCAAGGCTCCCAGACTGCCGGTAACCACGGAAACGGCCACGGCAACCGCTATCGAAACGATCGCCGTCCGCCGCCAGCCGAGGGCATAGGCCGCCGGGGCGGCCAGCACCGTCCACACCACCAGCAGAATCGCCGTCGGCTTGAAGCGGGTGATGACGAACAGGGGGCCCTCCACCCACTTGCCGCTCTCCAGCCAATAGGCGCCGCGGCTGAGAGGCAGGTCCAGCAGCCGCTCGATTCCCACCAGGACGGTGGCGATGGCCATGCCGAGCAAAGCGGCCTTGAGCACGCGGCGGCGTTCGTCCGTATCCAGGCGTCCGGCGGTCATCGTCAACACCAGGCCGGCCAGCGCCAGGCCGCCGATTCCGGCCGCCTTGGGGAGAGCCAGGCCAGGAGTGTACGCCCAAAGCGCGGTGAGCGCCCCCCAGGCGAGGAAGGCGGCGATCAACCCGCCGACCGGGCTCCGCCAGTTGGGACGGATGCGGTCGCGGACGAGGCCGGGCAGGCAGGCCAGGGCGGTTGCCGCGATCAGCAGCACCATGCCGCGGTTGGCATAGGACAGGACCGTCGGCGCCACCAGAGTGGCGAGGGCGAGGGCATAGCCGCCCATGCGGGTCATCGTTCCGCTTGTCGTTCGAGGAGGTCGCACAGGGCGTGCCCGAGCATGATGTGCATTTCCTGGATGCGCGCGGTGACCGGCGACGGCACCACCACCAACGGCTCGGCGAGGCCGCGCAACGCGCCGCCGTCGTGCCCGGCCAAACCGGCGGCGACACCGCCGATCGCCCGTGCCGCCTTCAGGGCATTGACCACGTTGGCGCTGTTGCCCGAGGTGGAGATGCCGATCGCCACATCGACAGGCCGCATCACCGCCTCGATCTGTCGCGCGAAGATATCGTCGTAGGAAAAGTCGTTGCCGCACGCCGTCAGGATGGACGTGTCGGTGGTCAGGGCCAAAGCCGCCAGCGGCCGGCGATTGATCCGGTAGCGTACCACCAGTTCGGCCGCCAGATGTTGGGCATCGGCGGCACTGCCGCCGTTGCCGAAGAACAGGATCTTGCCGCCTTGGGCCAACGCGTCGCTGCACGCCGTCACCAGGCGCGAAAAACTGTCGCCGACCGCGATCAGGGTGGCGTCGACGACGGCGCGGTGTTCGGTCACCTGCTCGGCGAGAAAAGCTGCGGCATTCATGGCGATATGTCCCAAGTGAGGGTTCGAAAAGGTGCGACAGGGGACTGCAAATGGCAAGATCTATACCGACAGCCACTCGCCGGCGAGGAGGTATTCGCTGCCGCCCAGGCCGCGCTTGAAGCTGGCCACGCCGGGGGTCAGGACATCGTCGATGCCGCCGAGGTCGAGGGCCTGGCAGCCCCGCTCCCGCAATGCCAGCAGCGCGCGCCACAGCAGCAGATGGTTGCCGCGGTGACGGCGCCCCGCCTCGCCGTTCCAGCCGACCAGATAGGTGGCGGCCCGCCCATGGCGGGCCATCAGCACCGCCGAGGCCGGCTCATCCGCGGTATCGGCGAACAGGGTCAGGACGCCATCCTCGCCGCCATGGCGGGCGAAGGCCTCGATGAGCGACGGCGAGACCCCGGTGAAGCCTTTTTCGGCCATCATCCCTCGGTACAGCGGCATCAACCGGCGAATTCCTTCCATCCCCGATACGATTTCCACCGTTAGTGGCGCCTTCTCGGCATTGACCAACATATTGCGCCACTTGCCGTTGAGGTTCTTGCGCAGGTCCGCCTCGGGGCGTTCGAGGTCAAGCCAGGCCGAGCGCCAAGGGGTGCCGGCGCGATGGCGGAATCCCAGGGCCGCCAGGGTGTCGCCATCCACTGCCGGCCATTCCGGGGCCACCAGCAAGGGGGCCAGGCGCCACCACCGCCAGCGGCGGCGGAGGGCGGCCATCACCGCACAGCGGGTTTCGGCGGTCGGGTCGCCGTCCAGCCAGAGCGGGCCGCGATTCAGGCGGGCCGGGCGGGCCGGACCATAGCGGCGTTCGAGGATTTGGACGGCGGCCAACGCGGTGTCGCCCGCGGCGATGACCAACCGGCGCGGAATCCATCCCTCGACCTCGGCCTTGGCGGCGCCCCAGGCCCAGCTTTGCAGCAGGTTGGAGTGGCGAACGCCGGCGATCAGCGTGGTCCAGGTGCGGCAGTCGTCGATCTCGCGGAAAATGAGCGTCACGGCCGTCCTCCCAGCGCCCGCGCATAGGCTGCCGCCAATTGTTGCGGGGCCAGCGACTGGTGGCAGGGCAGCAGCAACACGGTATTGCGCAGTTGGCGAGCCAGAGACTCGGCGGTCGCCGCGCCCGGCAGGTCGGGCCAGCTTTCGACCGGCAAACCGGCGGCACGCAGGCGGGCGTACAGCGCTACCGCCGCCGCCGTGGTGTCGCAGCGCATCGGCAGGCGATAGGGCGCCACCGGGGCCTCCAGCGGCCGCAACGGTTGCCAGGGAGACAGCGGCGTTACCGCTGCGGCGAGGGCGCGGGCGTTTTCCAGGCGGCGGGCGGCGATCGTGTCGAGGTCGGCACGGGCGATCAATCCCGCCGCGCCGGGCGAGATCATCGGCGTCGACGACAGCGGCATCTCGGCGGGATCGGTGAGGAACTCGGGCTGACCGCCCGGCCGCAGGCGGGCGAGCAACGGTCCCAGCGGCGAGCGTTGCAGGGCTCGCTTGACCCGCCAGCCGCGGGTTGGCGGGTGCGCCCAGCCCAGGCCGCAGACCGCCTGATGGAGCGCCCGTTCCAGCGGCCGAGCCCCCGGGCGGACCACCATTACGGCGCCATCTGGAACCGCGAGCAGCTTATGCGGGCTATAGAGGACAACATCTCCCGCATGACCGATCATAGGAATGGGCCGCAGCACGTGGGCCGCGTCTTCGATCAGCAGGGCGCCGACCGCGTCGCAGCGCTGGCGTGCCGCGGCGGTGTCGGCCGGCCAGCCAAAGGCATGGACCAGCAGCAGCATATCGAAGTGCTGTATCTCGTCTGCGACTGAACCCCTACCGATAGGATAGAAGACCAGATCAGCCCGCTGCCGTAACGGCCATAGCGACTGACTGCAAATGTAGTCGGGAATTGCCACCTGCGGCCTGCGATGGTAGGTAGCGGCGAAGGCATCGGCCAGGGCCGCCAGCGACCAGGCGGTCCGCGACAGCCACACGGCCCCTAGGGCATCGCGGGAAAGCCAAGGTTCGGCAAGGACTTGCCCGTCGGGATGGGGCAGGAAATGCAGGCCCATCAGGGCGCCCCACCCCGGCAGCGGCGTTGTGCCGATCATCATAGCGGCACCTCCTCGGCAGGCCCCAGACGGGCGAGAAAGTCGGGTCGGGTTCCGTCGGCCGCGGGCAAACGGGCCAGCAGTGCCGCCGCACGGATGGGCAGCAGCGCCGCCTGGCGGAGTGCGGCGCCATGGTCGCCGCGGGCGAGATGGCCGCGCACCGCCTCGACGTGGACGATCAGGATTCGCAACAGCAGCGGCCGCAGCACCGGTCCCGGCAGCCGCTTCAGCACGCCCATATGGCGGGCAAGGATCGCCAGCGAACAGGCGACCTTGCGGTCGATGCGGCTGGTGATGCCGTCGGCCGCCAGGGTGTAGCGCAGCAGGGGATCGGCGAAGGTCTCGAAGCGATGGCCGGCCTCGGCCAGCACCGCCAGCCATAGCTCGTAATCCTGCGCCGAGCGCAGGGTGTCGTCGAACCCGCCCACCGCCACCACCGCGTCGCGACGCACCAGGACGGTCGAGCTGGAAATAAACCCACGCAGGAACAATGTCCGGTAGGGGGCGTCGGGATTGGCAAGCCAGCGGGCCCGGCTGTCGATCAAATGCTCGCCGGCCGCATCGACGCCGAACAGGTTGTGCGACGACATCACCAGGTCTTGGCCGGCGGTGACCTCCAGGCTGCGGGCGATCTTTTCCGGCAGCCACGCGTCATCGGCGTCGAGGAAGGCGAGCCAGGTGCCGGACGCGGCCGCGATGGCGCGATTGCGGGCGGCACCGGCGCCGGCATTGGCTTGGCGGAACAGGCGCAGTCGCACGCCGCCCATATGCGGCGCCATCGCCGTGACGGCGCCAAGGGTGGCGTCGCTGGAGCCGTCGTCGACGACGATGGCCTCGCGCGGCTTGACGGTCTGGGCGGCGATGCTCGCCAGCGCCCGGCCGATGGTGGCGGCGTTGTTGAAGGCGGGGGTGACGACCGAGACGTCGGCGAGACTCATGCGCCGGTCCCTCCCCGGGGGGTTACCGCCCCGCCAGCAGCGGTTTCACCGCCTGATGGATGGCGGCGGCAAACAGGCGGTTGGCCTTGGCGTTGGGATGAGGATCGGCGGGGGTCACCCACAACGTTTCCTCGCTCTCGTCGCGCACCGCCGGCAACAGATCGACATAGATGGCGCCGGTCTCGGCGGCGGTGCGGGCCAGCCAGTCGGAGACCTGGGCGAAGGGATAGGCTTTGAGATTGTGCAGCTCGGGGTAATGGGCGATCACCAGCGGAGTGCCATTGGTGCGGCAAGCCTCGGCCAGGCGGCGGATCGATTCGTCGGCGGTCCTGAAACCCGGGGCGTCGGCGGCGTAGAGGCCGCCGTAGTAGTCCTGCCAGCTTTGGCCGCCGAAGAACAGGCGGCCGGCGACGTCCAGGCGGCCCTTCAGCCACACATAGGCATAGGACCAGCGCAGCCAGAAATTCAGGTTGCGCTTCGGTGTCGGCTCGGCGTCGTTGATGAAGTAGTTCAACACCACCACGTCGGGCTGGTACTTCAGGCCTTCGTCGAAATAAGTGGCCACCTCCATGGCGGTGTTGTAGTTGCCGACGCCGGTATTGATCACTTCGACCGCCATGTTGTCGGCCCGCAGCAGGCCTTCGGCCAGCTTGGAGGTGGTGTCGGCGAAGTCCACGCCCCAGCCGAAGGCCAGCGAATCGCCCAGCATCAGCACCCGCTTGACTCCGGCCGGCTTGTCGTAGCCGATGTCCTCGCGGTCGCGCAGCTTGCGCGAATTGATCGCCACGTCGGCGCCCATCAGAAAAGCATGTGCGCCGGGCCGGTGCTCGTGGCCGATCGCGGGATTGGCGGCCACCTGCTTGGCCTCGCCGGCGTATTTCCACATCTCGATGTCGAAGTCCATACTGCGCGCCAGGGCGATGCGCAGCGCCAGCTCCATGCCGACGAAGACGACCAGGGCGACGAGCAGTACGCTCATCAACGAGAACAGCAGGCGCTTCATCGGGCGGACCCCTTGGCAGGAAGAGCGGCGGCAATGGTTTCGGCGGCAATGCGGTGGCCGGCGGAATTCCAATGGCCGTCGTGGCGGAAGAACCATTGCAGCGGATTGCCGCCGGCCTCGAAGGCCGGGCGCAGATCGACCACCGGCAGTCCGGCGGCGGCAAGGGCGGCGAGGAAATCGCGGTGCATGCGGTCCTCGTCGGCCCGATGCTCGCCGACCCACAGGCCACGCGACGGCGCGACCGCCACGGCGACCCGCGCATAGGGCGCCGACAGCGCCTTCAGCAGGCGGGTGGTCGAAGCGGCGGCGGTGGGGACATGGGCACGGCCGGGAAATCCCTCGTGGGCGGGATTGATCAACCCCCAGGCAATGGCCTTGGTCTTGACCGCCGGCAGGCGATGGATGGCCGAGGTGACGAGGAAATACAGCGCCGAATGCGACATCAGCCACACCTTACCCTTGAGAAAGGCAAAGGACGCGGAATTCGGCGGCGTCGCGGTTGCGAGGCGCTCGTAATCGGCCAGCCGGGCCTCGGTGCTGAACACGATCAGCAGATTGCGGATCGGCGCCCCCTTGGCCTCGGCATAGGCCAGGGTGGCGGGCCACATCGGCGGCGAGGTGGGGATGGCAAGGGTGAAGACGTGCGCGCCCAGCGGCGCCTCCAGCCGATTGCCGACCCGCTCGGCCTCGTCGACCCCCCAGCCGAACGGCAGCGAATCGCCCATCACGAACCAATCATCGGCAGCGGCGGCGGCGATGTCCTTGCTTTCGCGGAATCCGTGAGCGTCGAAGCGAATGGTGACGTCGAAGTCGCCGGTGTTCTTGACCTGGCGCTGTACGGCACCGGGCCGCCCGGTCAGGAACCGGCCGCCGTCGACGCCGACGAACTCCAACTGCCCGGAGGGGTCGAGCTGGGGCATCAGCCAGCGGATGGCGAACTCGCCCGCCAGGAGAGTCAGCGCGGTGACCACCAGCACGATCAACGTCGACGACGCCAAATTCTTGAGGCGGCCGTTCATGGCGCGGCGTCCAGGTCGGCGTCCAGGTCGGGGGGCAGGGTATCGCTGAGATCCCAGCGTGCCTTCCATGCCGGATCGGCGCAATAGATGCGGTAGACCATGTGCATGGTCCTGAGCGCCTCGTCCGACGAGCCGTTGAGGATCGGGGCGCCGTGCAGCACGGCGTCGGCGAACTCGGCCACCTCGTCCTCCCAGCTGGGATCGCGGTTGTAGCGGGTGGTCTGTTCCTTGGGATCGCCGGAGTCGTTTTCCGCCGCCCAGGCCACGGTCATGGTTTCGGCGCCGTAGGACTTCGAACCGGACAGGATTCCCGACAGCACGATGGTCCCCTTCGACAGGGTAATCTCCAGGTTGAAGCGATGGCGCCACTGGGTGGCCGAGGAGTGCAGCATCGCCACCACCCCGGTTTCCGAACGCATCAGCGCCCAGGCATTGTCTTCGACGTCGTGATTCCAGAAGTCGTTGGAGACGACGGAATGGATCTGGGCGAATTCGCCGCCGAACAGGCGGATCAGGTCGACCATGTGGATGCCCTGGTCGAGCAGGATGCCGCCGCCGGCAATTGCCCGCTTGGTCCGCCAGTGGGTCGGCGAACGGAAGTCGATGATCGTCGACTTGCCGTAGACGCCGCGCAGGTTCAGAACCCGGCCCAGCTCTCCCGACTGTACCAGGGCCAGCGCGTCCCTGACCGAGTCGTGGTAGCGATGGTTGAAGCCGTATTTCAGCTTGAGGCCGGGGCGGGTCTTTTCGCAGCGGATGACGCGGGCGATATCGGCAACGTCGCGGCCGGGCGGCTTTTCGCAGAAGACATGCAGGCCGCGCGCGAGTCCGGCGATGGTGGCGTCGGCGGCAACGTCGTTGGTCAGGCAGACGAACAGGACGTCCAGATCGTCGTCGAGCAGGCGGTCGTAGGTGGCGTAGTGGCGGACGCCATCGGCAAAGGCGCCGTCGCCCTCCAGCCGCCGGTCGCACACCGCCACCGTCACCATGTCGTCGCGACGGTCGATGACCTGGCGGCGGCGTTGTCCGACCACCCCGTAGCCGGCGATGCCGACCCGCAGCTTGCTCATTCCGCGCGCTCCGGGGTGCGGTAGAGGGTGGAAATCGCCTCGTTGACCCGGCCGAGACGCGCCGACTGTTCGGGCGCGGCGACGGATACCGCCGCTCCGCCGACTTCGTCGGAGCGATAGAAGGCGTGCAGCAGTTTCAGCGTCGCCAGGGCGTCGTCGCGGCTGACCGGATAGGGGCGGCCGTCATGGAAGGCGGCGGCAATGTCCTGATACATCTCGGCATGGCCGTAGCCGTAGACGGCACCATGGCCCTGTATGCCCTTGAAGTCTTCCGAATTGGCGGCGCAGGCCGCGGGATCGGGGGTGAAGATCTGCAATTCGTTGACGGCGATGCCGCCGATCTGCGCCAGTCCCCTCTCGCCGACAATGGAGATCGAGGCCTCGAAATCGTCGGGTCGCGCCGCGGTGGTCACTTCGAGCACGCCGACGGCGCCGCTGCCATAGGTCAGGGTGGCGACGACGGTGTCCTCGACCTCGATGGTGGCGCCCAGGGTGCGCATGGTGGCGCTGACCGTCGCGACCTCGCCGCCGAGGTGGCGCAGCAGGTCGACGTGATGGATGCCCTGGTTGGTCAGGCAGCCGCCGTCATGGCTGAAGGTGCCGCGCCACGGAGCGAGGTCGTAATAGCGCTGCGGGCGACACCAGCGTACCCGCACGCTCATGATGCGGATCGCCCCCAGCTCGCCCGCCGCCAGCGCCTGGCGGACACGGGCCACCGCCTTGTTGTAGCGGTTCTGGAACACCGGAAACAACGTCAGGCCCAGGCGGTCGGCGCTGGCCCACAGGTCGACCAGCTGCTCGGGTCGCATCACCGTCGGCTTTTCGAGAATGACGTGCTTGCCGAAGCGCTCCATCATCTCCTTGGCGTGCTCATGATGCATGCCCGAGGGGGTGATGACCGCCACCAGCTCGATCTCGGGATGGGCCTCCAGCATGCGCCGGTAATCGGTAAAGGCGGGGACGCCGAATTCCCTGGCGTAAGAGTCGGCCTTGGCGGCATCCAGGTCGCAAACGGCCGCCAGGGCGACACCCTTGGCGGCGGCGATCGAGCGGGCGTGATGGCCGGCGATGCGGCCGCAGCCGACCAGGGCGACCTGTAGGGTATTGGTGCGCAAGGGTCTCATCCCCCCCCAATGGTAAGGGGGCTCCTTACCACCGTTCAGCAGGGTTTTCCACACTTCCCTATCCACCGGCGCCAGCACTGCGGCGAAGGGGAGCGGCGGTTGCGGGCCGGTGCGCTCAAGGGCGTCCGGCAACTCGTCGAGGGTGACGGCCAGGGCGGAAATCCCCTTCGGCAGCACATCGATGGACAGCCGGTCCTCGGCCTGAAGGCGCAACGCCGGCACGCCCAGCAGCAGCGCCTCCAATCCCGAGGTGCCGGTGGCATAGAGTACCGCCGCCATCCGCTCTTGCCCGGTGATGCCGATTTCGGTTCGCCGCAGCGACCCCGACTCGGCGAAGGGCAGCGGGTACATGGGATGCTCCTTGACCAGCACCGCGCGGCCGGTGGCGGCGATGCGCCGGGCGCCGTCCAGTTGCAGGCGGGCGATGGCCGGGATGGCCGACAACGGCACGAACACCGGCCCCGCGGCGTCGAAGCGGCTGCCGGACACGGCGGTGAAGCGCCAGGCGCCGCCGATGACCAGCCGTTCGGCCGGCACGCCCCAGGCCAGCATCTCGTCGCGATAGGCCGGCCCGTCGGCGATCACCGTGTCGGGAATGGCGGCGACGCCATCGACATTGGCGGCGAGCGCGTAGTTGATCTGATGCGGGCCGATCACCGTGTGCTGATAGCCGACGGTGGCGATGCCGGCCCGGCGTGCATCCCGGCACAAGGCGCGCTCCCAGGCATGGTTCTCCCACGGCCAGCACACCACCCGTGGCCGGGACTCGGCGAGGAAACGGCGCTGGCAGTGATTCTGCCAGGCATTCATCGCCGGGCCGCCGCCACCGTTTTCGCGTGCGGCGGCGCGGCGGACCAGCCATCCGTAGTCCCCGGCACTGTCGCCGCGTCGCGGCCGCCAGCCGATCAGCGGCAGGGCGAGGGCGAACCACGGCGCCCCCCAGGCGTGCAGCGCCGCGCTGCGGCCGTCGGTGGCCAGTTGGCGGGCGCGGGCCGGCGGGCAGTCGGTGTGCAGCAAGCGCCGCACCGCCGGCATCTCCGCCATCAAGGTGCCGAAATAGACGTCGAAGCCCTGGGCATTGCTGCCCGGATGGCCGTAGACCAGCAGCACCGATGATTGCGGCGGCAGATTGGCCTTCAGGCCGGCGGTGGCGAAGACGGCGCGGATCAGCCGAAGGGCCAGCAATCCGCGGGCGGCGAAACCGCGCAGGCGCCGCGTGAGCGCCGGCAGCAGCAGCGGCGGTGCACGGCCGGCCTCGACTCCCGGACGGGTGGCCAGCTGGCGGAAGGTCCACGGATCGTCGCAGACCATCAGCACCGCATCGGGGGCACGTGCCAGCGCGGTTGCCAGCCGGTCCCAGGCCAGCATCAGCCCGAAATCGGAGCCGAAGGCGCCGCAGGCGACGGTATGGGAGAGATCGGCGCCCGGCGCGGCGGCCAGGCGGCGGGCCAGGCTCCACCAGGTGTCGCGGCAGGCCTCGAAGGCCTCTTCCAGCCGCCGCGCCAGTCCGGGCAGCTTGGCGGCGGGATCGAGCCCGTCGCTCGGCGTATCGGTGGTGGCCAACCACCAGCGGTACCGGGCCGCATCCGGCAGGTCGGCGGAGGTGCGAAGAATCAGAGGCATGCGGGGCAGGTTCCGGTGGATGCTGTCTTGTGGCATAGTGCCGCACCCCGCGCAAGTCGGGGGCCAACGAGAAAGGGGTCGAGGATGGGCGAGCGGTTTTTCCGCCAGGTGATCGGCGCGCTTCATGAGGCACAGGCGACCGGCCTGGTTTCGGACAAGGGACGCGACGTGCTGGGCGGGTTGTCGGGACGGGCGACGGTGGGGGCGCTGCAGCGCTTCGTCGGCCTGTTTGGCGGTCGAAGCGACATCTGCTATCTGGAAGTCGGCGTGTTCCAGGGCCTGTCGCTGCTCTCGGTGGCCATCGAGCATCCCGACTTCGCCTGCTTCGGGGTCGACAACTTTTCGATTCTCGATCCCAAGGGCGAGAATCTGGGCATCGTCCAGGAGCGCACCGCTAGGCTGAAGGCCACCAACGCCACCCTGATCAACATGGATTTCGAGGCGGCGCTGGAGCGGATCGACACCCTGACCGGCGGGCGCAAGGTGGCGGTCTATTTCATCGACGGGGCCCACGATTACCGCTCGCAGCTGATGGGGCTGCTGCTGATCAAGCCGCATCTCGCCGAGCAGGCGGTGATTGTCGTCGACGACGCCAATTACCCCGACGTGCGCCAGAGCACCCGCGACTTCCTGGTCTCGCACCCCGAATTCAAGATGGTGTTCGAGGCCTATTCGGCCGGCCATCCCGCCAATCTCGACGATGCCACCCGGACCGCCTGCGAGGCCGGGTTCCTCAACGGCGTCAACGTGCTGGTCAAGGATGTCGGCCGCGTGCTGCCCGAGATGCTGCCGCCGGTGCCGGCCAGCCGGCACCTCTACGTCAACGAGTGGCTGGTTCATCGCCACCGTCTGGCCGAGCTGGCGCCCGAAGCCATGGATCTGGCCCAGGCGGCCCTCGATGGCGGCGACCTCGCCCCGGCGACGGCGCGGATCCGCGCCGTCTATGCGGCGGACAAGGCGTCCTTCGATGCCCGCTTCCCCGACCGCAACGTCCATTCGGCCGAGTTGACCCCCGGCCGCTTCACCGACTGGGGCTAGACAGGCCGCAGGCCTCGGGGTGCAGGGCGAAGGCGGCGACGGCCACCGACTCGCCGCCGCCGCCGCCCAGGGTGCGCGAGGCCCGCCGCGGCGGCGGTTCGATGACCGCCTCGGCGTGCGCGCATCCGGCTTGCAGCAGCGTGGCCATCGCGCCCGGCAGCGGATCGCCTTCGCTGGTCACCGGCACGCCGTCGGGCGGGGTGACGATCACCACATGGGTGAGACGCAGGCGCGCCAGTTCGGCGGCGATGTCCGCCGCGCTTTGATCGGGGCGCAGCTTCGGCTCGCCGGCCTGAATCGGATGATTGAGCAGCGCCGGCACGTCGAGGAAATAGAGCCACTCGCGAACCCCGACCAGCACCTTGTCATGTGCGCCGAGATGGGCGTTGATCCACGCGGCACCGACCACGTAGGCGACATCGGTGCTCAACACCGTCGCGCGGTCGGTTCCGGCCAGTTCACGTTCGACGAAGCGCTTGGCGAACACGCCCTGACCGGCGGTCTGGAGCGCCAGCGTCGCCGCCACCGCCGCCACCAGCGGCCGTCGCAGGGGCCACACTCGCGCCGCCTGCACGGCGGCGACGGTGAAACACACCACCAGCAACGGCATCAGCGGCAGGAAGTGACGCACCCGCTGCGAGGCGCCGAAAAAGAACCACAGCAGATAGAAGCCCAAGGCCAGCCCCGCCGCGGCGCTCAATGCACCGCTGGCGAGCAGGCGTCGGCGTGCACCCCAGGCCCCGGCGGCGGCGAACGGCAGCACCAACAACGGGAACGGCCCCAGCCCGGTGCGTCCGGCCTCGATCAGGCCCGGCGGCGACAGGGTGGCGAGAACCGGATACGCCAGGGCATTGGCCGGACTGCGCGGCAGGGCCAGTTCGACCACGGCGGTGACGCGGCGGAACAGCTCGTTCTGTTCCAGGCTCCACGGTGCTTCGGCGGGATAGGTCAGGATACCGTAGAGCATGGGGAACACCGGGTCGCCGATGTTGATCCAGTTCCACAGATACCACTGGCAGCCGGCCAGTCCGGCCACCACACCGTAGACGGCGGCCTTGACCACGCCCCGCCGCTGCCCGAGCAGCATCAGCCCGCCGATCAGGGCCAGGAACAGCGCCGGATACTTGGTGGCGATGGCAAGACCCGCCGCCAGCCCGGCCAAGGCGGCGGCGCCCAGGTCGCGCTTGCCGGCCGCATCGCCCAGAGCCAGGGCCATCGCCAGCACCAGGGCCGCCAAGCGGACCTCGACCTGGCCGGTGCCGGCGCCGTACAGCCATGCCGGCAGGGTGGCGACCACCAGGGCGGCGGCCAGCGACCAGTCGCGGCCGAGATGACGGCGGGCGACGGCGTAGGTCAGCAGCACCGCCGCCCAGCCGCTCAGTCCGGCCCACAGGGTCATTGCCCGCTCGCCGCCCACCGCCAGCGCCACCAGCGAGGTCATCTGCTGCAACAACGGAATGGCGCCGTCGAGGGCTCTGGGGATGAACACCAGATGTCCTTCGCGCAGGATCTGGCGGGGAATGGCGTAGTGGTAGGCCAGGGAATCGGCGTCGGTCGGTGGCGCCAGGGCCTCGAACAGGTCGCCGAGCGCCACTGCCGCCGCGATGGCCAGCAGGATCCAGGTCAGCGCCGAGAGCGGTTGCGGGCGCCGCGGCCGCACCAGCAGCAGTCCGGGCAGGCCGGCGACGGGAATGAGGGCGAAATTCCACGGCGCGACGTGATGGAAGAGCGGCGGCACCGCCGCCAGCCAGCCGATGAGTCCGGCGCCGAGGGGGAAGGCCCAGGCGACATGCTCGATCCATGTCCGGGAGCGAACCCGGCAGGCGGCCAGCGCCAATGCCCCCCAGCCGAGGGCACCGCCGGCCATCAGCAGGATGACGGCGGCGCTCATGTCACAGCCAGTCGCCGCCGGTCAGGGCGACCATCTGGCCGGTAACGAAGCGGCTCCAGTCCGAGAGCAGCCAGATCATCAGCGCCGCCGCCTCGGCCGGATCGCCGCCGCGTTTGAGCGGCACCAGTTGCGCCCGCTCGGCCATCTGCGCGGCAGTCTTGGCATGCCAGCGTTGATGGAAGCCGGAAGCGATGTAGCCGAAGCGCACTCCGTTGACCAGGATGCCGTCCGCCGCACCCTCGCGGGCCAGGCCCTGGACCAGGCATTCGGTGCCGCGCTTGGCGATGGCGTAGGGGAAGCTCATGGCGCTGCCGCCGTGGAGCGCCGATTCGGTGCCGTTCAAGAGAATGCGCCCACCGCTGCCCTGCACCTTCATCGCCGCCATCGCCGCGCGGGCAAGGAAGAACGGCTGGTTGAGATTGACGTCGATGTCCTTCTCCCACAGCGCCTCGGGCATGTCCTTCCAGTGGCCGGAGAAGTGCAGCCCGCCCGACAGGCACACCAGGGCGTCGAGGCCGCCGGCGCGGAGACGGAAGTCCTCGACCACGGCGATGCAATCGGCCTCGCCGGCGAAGGGGCGGCGCAGCGGCAGGACGCGCCGGTCCTCGGAATCGAACACCGTACCGGCACCGTGGGCGCCGATCACGCAATCCGGGCCTTCCAGCAGCATTGCCACCAGGGCGCGGCCGAGGCCGCCGGTGGCGCCGGTGACGAGAATGCGGCTGCCGGGGGGGACCTGGGGCACCCAGCCGGGGCGGACGAACGGCGAGGGAGAGCTCACGACCGGACTCCGTAGCATGAGGTGACGGTGGCCAGGCTGGCGGCCAGGGTGGTCAATGGATCGACGTCGGGCAGCATGCGCTGCTCGACCGACACCCAGCCGCGATAGCCGGTGGCGCGCAGATAGCCGCCGAGGGCGGCGTGGTCGACGGCGCCGGTCGAGCCGACCGCCACCAGACCGGGATCGTTGGCATGGACATGATCGATGCGACCGCGCGCCGCTTCGAAGACCACCGGATTGTCCTCATGGTTGTCGACCAGCGCCTTGGCGTCGATCTGGAAGCCGAGCGCCGGATGGTTCCAACGCCGCATCAGCGCCAGACATTCGGCGGCGGTGTTGAGGAAATCGGTGTCCTTGGGCCCCAGCGGCTCGAAGCACAATACGGTGCCGTGGGCTTCGCAGGAGGGCAGAACGGCGGAGAGGTAAGCCTCGCACTCGGCCTGGGCCTGAGCGGCCGGCATGTCGCCGCGTCGCCGTCCGCCGCCGTAGATCAGCGTCGTACCGCCGAGGTCGCGGCACAGCGCCGACAGGTGCTTGGTGAAGGCGACGGTGCGGGCGAAGGTCTCGGCGCCCTTGAACAGGCCGAGCTCGGGGTGGTCGAAGAACAGCGAATGCAGGCCGACCACCGTCAGACCGGCGGCCTCGACCGCCTGGCGATAGGCGGTGACCGCGGCGGCGGCGAGGCCGTCCCAGGTCTCGGCCCACACCCGGCTCGGCGCCACCTCCAGGCCCGTGGCCCCCATCGCCGCGACCCGGGGCAGCAAGGCGTGGTGATCGAAGGCCGGCAGGCCGATGTTGGAAACGGCGAGATTCATCGGCCCTCCTGTGCCCCGGTGAGATCGGCCAGTTGGACCATCTTGCGGAAATCGGCGACGCGGGATTCCAGCTCGGCAAAGCTGCCGACGTCGGCGATGGCGCCGCCGCGCACGAACACCAGACGGTCGCAGTGGGTAAGGGTGCTGAGGCGATGGGCGACCAGGACCAGGGTGCGGTTGCCCGCCAATTCCTCGATCACCCGGGTAATCTCGCGCTCGGTCTCGCTGTCCAGTGCCGAAGTGGCTTCGTCGAGCACCAGCACCTCGGGGTCGCGGTAGAGGGCGCGGGCGATGCCGATGCGCTGGCGCTGGCCGCCCGACAGGCGGATCCCGTTCTCGCCCAGAGTGGTGTCGAGCCCGGCCGGCAGGGCGCGGATCACCGCTTCGACATGGGCCAGGCGCAGGGCCTGCCAGACGCGGGCGTCGTCGATATCCTCGTCGAGCAGGCCGAAGGCGACGTTGCGCCGTACGGTGTCGTCGAGCAGGTTGATCTGCTGCGGCACATAGCCGATGCGGCGCTGCCACTCGGCCAGATTGGCGCCGGTCTCCCAGTCGTCGGCGAGGATGCGGCCGGTGTGCGGCGGCAGCAGGCCGAGGAGGACGTCGACCAGGGTCGACTTGCCCGATCCCGATGGCCCCACCAGGCCGACCGACTCGCCTTTGCGAATGGTCAGGGTCACAGCGTGCAGGGCGTCGGTCTCGGCGCCGGGATAACGGAAGGAAACGCCGTCGACGCGGATGGCTTCGGCCAGCGACGGACGGGGCGGCGGCGATGGGGCGGCGGTCCGGCCGGCATCGCCCTCGGCCTCGACGAGGTCGGCATGCAGGGCGCCGATCATGGTGCTGCGGCGCTTCAATTCCGCCAAGGCCGACAGGATGCGGTTGGCCGAAGGCATCAGGCGCAGGGCGGCCAGTCCGAACATGGCGACGACCGAGGCGGTCTCCGCCACCGATCCGGTACTTTCGAGCAGGGCGCCGACGGCGGTGAAGGCGCCGATCACCATCAGCAGCTCCATGAACAGCCGCGAGGTGTGCAGGTTGGTGGCCGCCAGCGATTTGTAGAACGCCAGACGCAGGACATGGCGACCGTAGGCGGCGATGAAGTGAGGCTGGCAGCGGAATAGCTGGATGTCCTTGAAGACGCCGAAGCTTTCCTTGGCGACACCGACGGCGCCCATTTCGCTGGCATAGGCGGCGGCGCCCCAGCGCAGGAAGAACGGACCGACGACAAGATGAAACAGGCCGCCGGCCACCACCAGGACGGCGCAGGCGGTCAAGGTGAAGGCAGGCGCGGCAACCACCATCATGGCGAAGGCGGCCAGACCCATCAGCACGTCGAGGACGATGGCCAGGCAAACGACGATGCTTTCGAACGCCGCCGGGGCCGCCTGACCCAGGGTGAACAGCAGCTGGCCGGAATTGACCGTCAGGTGGCGGCTATAGCCGCGGCAGAGGTAGTGACGGTACAGCCGGGTCATGAACTTGCCCTGCTTGGCGGCGGTGACCCGGTTGGAGAGATAGGTGGCGCCGAGGAACAGCAGGTTCTTGATCGCGAATACGGCGACGAAGAACACCGTCATTCCCAGGGTGGATGCGCGCAATCCCTCCGGCACCAGCAGATCCAGGCGGCCGAGCAGGCCGGGGCTGTGACCGGGGCCGTCGAGCATGCCGTTGATGATGGGAAAGACCAGGGCGATGCTGGCCATCTCCATCACTGCCGCCAGGGCCATCGGCACCAGCAGCAGCAAGAAGTGCAGGCGGTCCCGGCGGTCGATCAGGGCGAAGATTTTGGCGAGGATGGTCAGCAAAATGACGCCTATTCTCGTTCGGGTGGGCGTAGTCTCAGGGGTAGGATGCGGGCAGTGGATGGGCCGGCTCACGCGCGGCTAAGCCCATATCCTCGCGGACGATGTCGAAGAACGTACGGCCCGAAAGGTCGACCAGGTCGGCATAGAGATCACGCCGATACGGCGCTTCCCCCGATTCGATGCCGCGGATGCGGCACGTTGCCTCGGCGGCGGAATGTACGCACAAGCCATCGAATTCTCGCAAAATGCTGACCCGCTGCTCGGCAAGGATATCGATATTGAAGGCGCAGCAACCGAACTGGATGGCCTCCAATACTGCCGTCGATGGATCCGAGAAGAAGTAGCGGGCCTTGCCGCAAAGAGTGAGTAGCGCGTCGCGAGTGGGCACAACGTTGGCCAGACCACGGCCGGCTTCGGCCAGCAGTAAACGGCCGGCATCAGTGTCGGCGAAATAGGGCTTTGTTTGCAGCCAAATGGTGCGATCAGGAAACGCCTCGGCCAGCCCGCGGATGAAGGCGATCAGGCCGGGTTCGCCGATGCACACGGCGGCACAGACGGCTATATTGTTCGGCCGCTCGGCCAGCCGCAGCGGATACTGAGCGCGGGCCGCTCCGAAGGTTCCGACCGCCTTTACCTCCATGTCCGCCGCCCAGCGATCCTTGAGGTAACGTTCGTAAATGGCGCGCCCGGTCACGTAATAGCGGTCGAAACTGATATAGCGCCACATGGGGAAGCGGTTGGAATAGACCGGATAGCCGTGGATGATCCCAAACGATTTGCCGCCGACCCGGGCGATTTCCTCGCGGCGGATCACGTGCTCGATGTTGTAATCGTCGCGGCCCCAGAAATACCGCGGGTGGTAGCGGCAAAAAAAGGCGCGCAGGATAGCACGGCGAAAGGGTAGCGCCGCGATGGCGTAGAAGTGGGCGGGTTCGACACCGCCGGCAAAGCGGAACAGGCGGATTGCCTGCCGCAACAATAGCGGCAGCAGAGCCAGCGTCTCCGGCCACGGCAGCAATCCGTCACGAGAGCCGACAACGGGATAGCGGGCGGCAAGTTCAGTCGGAATGGGGTGGGTGGGGCCACGCCGAACCAGTAGGATTGGCCCCCCCTCTTCCAGCTCCTGATAGAGTGCCACGTCCCGCCGATCGGCGATGCAGTCGGCGGCAAGGAACACCTTGGTAGCTTTGACCGCTGCCCGCGTCCGCGTTAGCGTCCACAAGACGGTATAAAGGCCGAGGCCGAGGCCAAGCAGCAGATTGATCAAACGACGCGGTACCCAGGCGACGTCGACGCGATCATCGGGTGATCGGCCAGCATAAGCTTCCAAAAGGGCGGCGGTATCGGGTGACAGCCCCACGAGGCGGACATTCGGGCATTCGGCAAGAATGGCCTTGGCCTCGACCACGGTGTGGTGCTTCCAGCGCACATGATTGCAGGTAACCTGCTTATAGGCGAAGGCATCGGCGGGAATCGCGTGATCGGCTTCGGCATAGCGGAAATGGCTGTCGTGAAACGGTTCCAATTCGCCGAACACGTTATGAAGCATCACTCTAGTCGGATAATGATCGAGGAATTTCAGCTGCGGCAGCAGATCCCCGGGCCGACGTGCTCGCTTGCCGTTAAGCGCCCAAGCGGCGACCAGGCCGAGGAGCCCCTGTGCGGGCGGGAGTATCGCCTCGACCGCAAGCACCACAGGGCGGTGGCCGGACCAGACATCGACCAGGAAACGCGGCAGCGTCACCTCGCTGAGAACGAAGGCGCGTGGTGCATCGGTCATGGCAGGCCCCTCACCCGTAGAGCCGCTTCGACCTTGGCGACGTCGTCGGGAAGATCCACGGCAATGGAGGCGGCGGAGACCCGCACCATGCGCACGTCGATGCCCATTTCGAGGAAGCGGAGGACTTCGAGGTCCTCGATTTCCTCCAGAGGCGTCTTACCGGCAGCGCCGGCAAACGCGGCCAGTGACGCCTTGTCGAAGGCCATCACGCACACCTGGCGCATCGCTGACACCAGGGCATCGGCCTTGTTGTTGGGAATCGGCGCCCGGCTCATGTACAGCAGACGGCCGTCGGGAGCGGCAACCACCTTGGGGATCATCCGGCTGTACCAGTCGCCCTCGTCGAGGATCGGTGCCATGCCGTTGACCACGGCGCCGGGATGGGCCTCGGCGAAGGCCTGGACGGCGAGGATGTCCGCCGCCTCGATCAAGGGCTCGTCGCCCTGGACGTCGAGGAACAGGTCGGCGTCGATCTTTAGGCTGGCTTCGTAGACGCGGTCAGTACCGGTCAGGCAGTCCGCGCCGGTCATCACCACCTGGGCGCCGAAGTCGCGGGCGTGGACGGCGATGCGTTCGTCGTCGGTGGCGATCCAGATTGCCGCGGCCGGCATCGCCAGCGTACAGCGCTCCCAGGTGCGGCGGAGCAGGGATTTGCCGGCGATCATCGTCAGCGGCTTGCCGGGAAAGCGCGACGACTTGAAGCGGGCAGGGATGACGATGACGGTCTTCATGGCCGGTGTCCCGCCCGCTCCGGGGCGTCCCAGGGCTCGGGGGTGAACAGCGAGGATTGCTCGATGCTGTAGGTGGTGGGGGTCACCGCCGTGACCGGTACGGTTCCGGCGGTGGCGCGATAGCAGGCGAAAACGTACTCCATTTCGTCCTGTAACGGATTGCTGGCGCCGTAGCCGTCGAAGCCGGCCAGCAGAATGTTGCGGGCACCCGCCGCATTGGCCAAGGCCAGGGCATAGGCTGCCGCCAGCCGGCGGGGTATCGTGCAGCCGGTGTCGTCGAACGCGAACCGGTCGCCGCCGACGGTCATGCCGTAGTCGAGGACCGCGCTATCGTCGAGACGGTTGGTCACCTCGGTGGGAAGGGCGGCGCTTGGCGCCACCAGCGGCGCATCCAGCTCCAGGTAATGATCGGCCTCCATGGCGAAGCGGAAGGCGTGGCAGGCGGCATAGACCGAGATGCGGCCGGCCGGCAGCGGCGAGTTGGTGTTGAGGCTGATCACCAGGGGGCGGGTGCGGTCGATGTAATCGGCCAGATAGCGGGCGTTGAGCTTGATCCAGGGGCCGTTGGCGACGATCAGCACGGTACGACCATCGGCCCAGCCCTTGGCGCTCCATCGGCCCGGATAAGACACGGTCTGTGGCTGCAACACCGTGCGCAGTCGGTCAAGGCTGTAGGAATTCGCGGCGCCGTCGCGCAACTGTTTCATGGCGTGCAAGGCGTGGTCGCTCGCCCCCTCGGTGCTCGACAGCATCTCCTGGACGTAGGAGGGGTGGATCTTGTAGGCGCCCGACAGGAAATAGAACAGGTTCGGGCCCCATTGGTGAGCCCGCTGCAGCTCGTTGAACGGCCCCAGAACCAAGGGAAACAAGGCGTCGGGATGGTAGCCCCGGTGGCCGCGGCGCTCCAGTTCGATCAGCAGGTATTCGGTACGGGTGTTGCCGGCGCCGCGCCCCATGCCGAAGATGGTGGCGTCCAGCCACTCCACCCCCAGTTCCAGCGCCCGCAGCGTGTTGCCGAGGGCGGCGCTCATGTTGTCGTGGGCGTGGATGCCGAGCGCGCCGGTCCAATCGGTGCGCAGCGCGGCGACGATATCCTCGACGTCGCGGACGCCCATGTTGCCCAGTGAATCGGCGAAATAGAGGACGTCGACCGTCTCCCACGCCGCTACCCGCCGGGCCACATCGCTCACGTGGGACTGCGGCCGGCCGCCGACCTGCATCAGGTTGAACCCGACCGTATAGCCCAGATGCTTCAGGTGCTCGGCAATGCCGCGGGCGGCGTCGACCTCGTCGTAATGCGCGGCGATGCGCACCAAGCCGACCCGCGACGTGCTTCGCTCGCCGAACAGGCGGTCGATCAGGCCCAGATTGGCGACGTCGCCGTTCCGGTACTGCGAGGCGTTGATCATCACCCCCAGCGTCACCGTTTCCGGCACCGCCAGGGTGTCGAGAAAGGCGTCGGAGCAATAGGCGAACGGGCCGGCATAGCCCTTTTGAGCCGGTGAGCGCAGGCCGATCTCGACCACGTCGATGGCGGCGTTACCCACCGCCTCCAGGTAGCGCCTGACGGTATCGGGGGCGAAATCCCAATTGTTGTAGTAGCCACCGTCGCGCAGGGTGCAGTCGAGGACCTTCGTCACCGTATTACTCCTGTCCGCAAGCGGTCCACCCGCCTGCCCGGCCGCTGGGATAGAGTGGGAATGTGGCGAAATCGTCGATGTAGCGGTCGGAAATCGGCCGCAGGCGCTCGTTGCCGAAGCCCCAGAACACCAGCCCGCTCGCCCGTGCCGCGTCGTGATCGTTGATGGCGTCGCCGATGAAGGCGGTGCGGGCGGGAGCGTAGGGATGCTCGGCCATCAAGGTGCGCACCAGCTCGGTCTTGGGAGTCGGCGATCCCAGGATGGAGACGAACAACGCGGCGAGCCCCAGCCGGCCGCACAGGGTGCGCAACTCTTCGCCGTCCGAGCCCGACACCACATGCATCGGCACCCGGCCATGCAGGGCGCGGATGAAGGCGACGGTGCCGGGAATCAGCAGCGCCGGATCGGCCATTCGGGCCAGCATGATGGCTTTGAAGCGCTGCGCCAGCGCCTGCAGCCTCTCCTCGCCGCATGGTTCTTTCCGCACGGTCTCGAAGTACCAACGGATCTTGTGGTAGCGCGACAGGCCGCCATTGGCGTGATGGTAGGCGAGCAGGCGCTCGACATTCTCCGGCGGCTCGTCGGCGAAGATGGTGCGGAAGCCGTCGTCGCGGATCGAAGCGGAGGCGACGATCACGCCGTCGAAATCGAACAGAAGGGCGTCGGGTGCGTTATCGAGCATGGGCGAGTTCTGAACCATAGTCCTCACAGCGTCAATCGGCGTCGCGCGTCAGCACCACCCGCGCCGGACTGCCGTCGGCACCGGGGAGTTTCAGCGGCAGGCAGGCCAACTGCCACCATCCCGCCGTGGCAGCCCGCAGATCGAGGCCCTCGACCGGAACGATGCCCGCCGCCAGCAGGGTGCGATGCACCCACGGCTCGGCGTGGTGGAACGGCTCGACCGACAGATAGTCGATGCCGACCAGGATCAGCCCGCGGGCCACCGCCCAGTCGCCGCCCGCCCGATCGAAGGCGACGAAGTCTGTGTGAAAGTCGTGGGCCGGCTGCGCCCACAGCGCCGAATTGCGGGTGCGGAACAACACCCGGCGCGCTTCGGCCGGGATGCCCAGCCCGTCGAGGACCCGAGGGGTCAGCGAGTCGACGCTGTCGGCGACATCGGCAACCCAGCACGGCCCCATCAGGACGTCGAGCGGCACCGCGTCGATGCCGGCACCGCCGGGAATGAAGTGCGCCGGCGCATCGACATGGGTGCCGCAATGGACCACCGTATCGAGGCGGGTGACGGTGCAGGGATCGCCGTTGGCCAGGTCCTGCAGCCGTTCCAGCCGCGCATGCGGCTCGCCCGGCCAGGCCGGCAGGGTCGGTGCCAGGGTCAGGGTGATGTCGAGCAGCGTCACGCCGGGGCCGCCAGTTCGCGGATTGCCTGCACCACGCGCATCACCTCGATCAGTGGTGTGTCGTTGCCGGTCGGCAGGCTGAGGCCGTGGGCGCCCAATCGTTCGCTGACCGGATAGGCCCCGGTGCCGCAGCCGGGATAGGCCGGCTGGATATGCAGCGGTGCGAACACCGGTCGCCCTTCGATGCCGCGCGTCTTGAGGTGGGCCAACAGCGCGTCGCGGTCCATGCCGTAGACCTGGGGATCGACGGCGATGGTGTAGAGCCAGCACACCTTCCGCGCCCAGGACTGGCCGACATGGCGCCGAATCCCGGGGATGTCCTCCAGACCGGCATCGTAGCGGCTGGCCAAACCGTCGCGCCAGTCGAGGAAGGTGGCGATCCGCTCCATCTGCGCCAGGCCCACCGCCGCCTGCAGGTTGGTCATGCGGCAGTTGGTTCCCGCCTCGACGTGCCAGTAGCGCCGCTCGGGCCGCATGCCGTGGTCGCGGATTACCTTCAGGCGGTCGGCCAGGGCGGGATCGTTGGTGGTGACCATGCCGCCTTCGCCGGTGGTGATGATCTTGTTGGCGAAGAAGCTGAAGCAGCCGATGTCGCCGATGGTGCCGACCGGACGGCCCTTATAGGCGGCGCCCAGCGCCTCGGCACAATCTTCGACCACCCGCAGTTGATGCCGCCGGGCGATATCCATCAGCGGATCCATGTCGCAGGGATGACCGTAGATGTGCACCGGCATGATCGCCTTGGTGCGCGGGGTCAGCAACGCCTCGGTGGCGGCGGGGTCGAGCGTCCAGGTCTCGGGGTCGACATCGGCGAAGATCGGCTTGGCCCCGCGCTGCATCACCGCATTGGCCGAGGCGCCGAAGGTGAAGTTGGGGACGATCACTTCGTCGCCGGGGCCGATATCCAGTGCCTGGAGGGCGAGCTGCAGCGCCAGGGTGCCGTTGGCGGTGCTGAGTGCATGGCGGGCGGTGAGGAATTCGCCCACCGCGGTCTCGAACTTACCGATATAGGCACCCTGCGACGACACCCAGCCGGTGGCGATGCAGTCCTGGACGTAGCTCAACTCGTTGCCGGATAGCGATGGAGTCACCAGCGGGACATGCCACATGTCCTTCCAGGTGATGAAGTCGATCAAACGCCCCTCGGCGTCGAGCAGAGGCAGGTGGAAGATCTTCTCCGACATCAGCGCCAGATTGTCGCTCCGCGGCGCGTCGATGCGTCCGGCGACGAAGGTGCGGTTGAACCATGCGGAACAGCGGTCATCCAGAGCGGCAGAGCTCAAGAACGCCCGGCGCAGGTCCCCGTCGGTGAGAATGCCGACCAGACGTCCATCGGGATTGAGAAAGAAGGTGACGCCGCTGCCGGTGACGTTGTTTGCCGTCATCGCCTGACTGAGGGTCGCGTTGGGGTCAAGCGTTATCGGCTTCAGACGCTCGTAGATCTGCCACATGGAGAGGGTTCTCCCGGTCACGGTTTCAGTATGCGGTGCGCCAGTGCCCACTGCGAACGGATGGCGTCGTCATCCAGTCGGTAGACCTCGATCACGATGTCGCGGCCTTTGGCAAGATGAGGCCAGAACCACGCCGACTCGGTAATCGGCAGATTGCTGTCCTCGCGGCCGTCATTGTCGCTGAGGTGATAGGCCCGCGTCAGCGGCGCCAGGCGGCGCAGGAAGTCGGCGGGGTCGAAGCCCAGCGCGGTGGCCGAGACCCGTGCGTGGGCGACGTCGACCAAGAGGCCCAGATTGTCGGCGGCCACGGCGGCGAACAGCCGCTCGATCTCGCCGGCCTCGCAGATCAGCAACGGGTTGTGGGGATGAATGGCCAAGTGCTTGGGGGCGATGACATTGTTTTCGACCAGAATCTGTTTGCCGATCGTCTTCGCCTCGGCGCACAGCAGGCGTAGCGACTCGACGAATACGGCGAAGGCCGCCTCGCGGTCGGGCATGCCCTGGCTGCGGGCCAGTTCGGCCTGTGCCTCGGGCCGTCCCAGCAACTCGGGCTTCAAGGCCAGGGCGAAGCCGCCATGGACGCTGTAATAGCCTCCGCCCAGACGCCCGGTGAGGCGCAGGCACTCGCGCACGTGCCGGCGGCTGTGCTCCAGCGTCGCCTCGTCCAGGGCGGCGAGGTTGAGGACGAAGGGCACGACCGGGGCGGGGAAGTAATTGTGCACCAGCAGGTCGAGGCCGCTGGCGAGCAGCGCCGGCATCACCGCCTCGATGTCGGCAATGGGATCGAGTCCCGAACTCAGTTCCAGGTGGGTGACACCCAGTCGCGTCGCCGCCTCCAGCACCCCGGGCACGGTGCGGACACGAAAGGCGCCACTGGAGACATAGATCGCCATCAGGTACCCGCCAGGCTGAGGGTGAAAATTCGTTGGCCGGTTTGCGGACAACGCTCGCCGGGACGGAAGCCGGCCTGCTGGTAGAGACGCAGGGCAGGCGCATTGTCATCGGCGACCTTGAGCATCACCTCGGCAACACCGTTGCGCCGGCACCAGTCCAAGGCATGGTTCAGCGCCGCCCGTCCCAATCCGGCGCCGGCATGGGCCTCGGCCACGGCGACGCCGAAGCTGGGGCGGGCGTAGCCGGAATCGAAGCCGCGCAGCATCACCAGCCCGGCCACCGTGTCCTCGACCTCGATCGCCCAATAGCGGTCGGCGTGTGCCTCCGCCAGCAGCGCGGCGATGATCCGGGCGTCGAAGGCGAAGGGGAAGAAGCCGCGCATATACGCCGGGAGATGCGCGGCCAGCAGTGCTGCCAGCGCCGGGGCATCGGCAATCGCCAGCGGGCGGAACGTCACCGCCTCAGCCGCCATCGTCGAAATCTCCCAGCGCCAGCAATGCGCCCGCGGCCACGTTGCGGGTCAGGCGCCGTCCGAGCAATTCCGGCAGCAAGGCCGGTTTGAGGCCCGAGGCGGGACGCAACAGGGCAATGGCGTCTTCACCGAGGGTTTCGCCGGCGGCCAGATCGCGCCGGGCGGCAAGGCTGCGGCGCATGGTCTTGCGGTTCTCGATCTCGACCGCGCAAGGCTGCTTGAGGCCGCTGCCCAATGCCGCTTCGGTGTCGCGGATGGCGGTGACCAGGGCGGCGAACTGGGTGGGGTCGAACGAGGCGGCATGGTCTGGCCCGGGCAGGGTGCGGTCCAGCGTCAGGTGCTTCTCGATCATGCAGGCGCCCAGGGCCACCGCGGCAATACAGGGAACCAGCGATTCGGTATGGTCGGAATAGCCGACCGGCAGGCCGAAGGCCGCCTCCATGGTGGCGACGGTGCGCAGGTTGGCATCGGCGATCCGCGCCGGATAGTCGGTGGTGCATTGCAGCACCACCACCTGGTCGTTGCCGACCTCGCGGGCGGCGCGCACCGAGGCGTCGACCTCGGCCAGGGTGGCCATGCCGGTGGCCATGATCAGCGGCCGCCCCTTGCGCGCCGCATAGGCGACATAGGCCGGCTCGGCGCAGTGCAGCGAGGCCAGCTTGAAGGCGGCGACCCCCATGGCGTCGAGGAAGTCGACGTCTTCGAAGCTATAGGGGGTGGAGAGGAACAGGATGCCGGATTCGCGGCACCGGGCGGCGAGGCGGTGGTGCCAGTCCTCGGGCATCTCCAGGCGGCGCAGCATCTCGCCCTGGCTTTCGCCGGCATTGGTGGTGCGCAACTGATAGCCGGCCTTGGGCGCGTCGCCGACGATCAGGCGGTCGGTGCGGTAGGTCTGGAATTTGACCGCGTCGGCACCGGCCTGCTTGGCCGCCTCGACCAGCCGGCAGGCCATGCCCCAGTCGCCGTTGTGGTTGACCCCGGCCTCGGCGACGACGTAGCAGGGCCGGCCGGGGCCGATGGCGCGCCCGTCGATGGCGACGCTGGGGATCATGTCCGTTCCTCCTCGTTGCGGCGCTTCAGCACGATGGCGGCGGTGCGCAATTCATCCTCGGTATCGATGTCCAGGCCGCGTTCCGCCGGCATGACGAAGGCCGCGGTTTCCGGGGCGTAGAAACTGCGGTTGGCAATGAAGGCACCAACCTCGCCGGCAAATACGGCGCCATTAGGGATGAAGGTCGGCGACAGATCCTGGCGCCGCTTGCGCAAGTCCTCCCAGCCGAGCAGCGGCACCAGACGGCCGGCGGCGTCGATGGTCACCATCCACTGCGGCGGGTGCGCGGTCGCAGAGACCGAGATGACCGCCGGGGCGCCGCCGTCCAGGCACAGGGCCAGGGCACCGTCGATGTCGGCGGCGGTGCGCAGCGGCGAGGTGCATTGCAGCAGGGCGAGGTGGCTGATGCCGGTGCCGATGCGGTCGAGCAGGTGCAGCAGTACGTCGGCGATCAGGGCGGTGTCGGTGGCCAGTGCGGGTGGGCGCAGAAACGGTACCTCGGCGCCCCAGGCGCGGGCGACCTCGGCGATCTCGGCATCGTCGGTGTCGACCACCAGGCGATCGATGCGTGTCGAGCGGCGCGCTTCCTCAATGGTCCAGGCGATCAGCGGCTTGTCCGCTACCGCGCGCAGATTTTTGCGCGGCACGCCCTTCGAGCCGCCACGGGCGGGGATCACGGCCAGAACGGAACTGGAGTCAGACATCGGCAACACTTACGCCAAGGGCGGGCGCGCGGGAACGGAAAAAATGAAGGCTTCGCCACCGATCGCAATCGACGCTCCGGGAGAGCCGGGACAGGCGGTGGCGCGACTCCGCCGCCCGACTCCGTCTGCCGTCACGCCAGCATCGATCACCGTCGGGGGCATTCGGTCCTTGCGCGTCAACGGGGGCCTCGACAGGGACAGACCGCAGGGCGCCGGAATCCATCCGCAGGCAATCCGGGAAGCGGTGTCGCGAACCATGGCGGCAGGACCGCCAGGCCATCGGCCACAGTGCGATGTCGACGTGTCGCGGCACTGCGTTTAGGGCGGCCAAAAGCGTGAGGCAAGCCGCGGGCGCGCACGCTGGATGACCTTCCGCGTCGGAGGCACCATTCCTGATGGATGCGGTCGGGGCTTCACGGTATAATTCGTCTTGCCGCCGTTTCTGCGACGGATAGGCGGGACAAGGTGGCATTGGGAACGCCGTTTTGGCCCTAACCCGGCATTACCGTTTTCTTCAGAGTGTGATGGAGAGAGTATGAACCCAGTGGTCTTCGTAGTTCACTGCGTTGATACCGAGGGCCCATTGTCTGAGCCGGTTTCAGCAACATTCGAGCGTCTTAAATCTATTTTCGGGATCGACATCCCACCTTCATTGGCTGCCTTGACGCAGTTGCAGCGCCGGGAAATTGACCTGAATGGGCTTGAGGACGAGGTTGCTCGGGTCGTCGATCCTCATGTGCTGGGATACAAGGAAGATTGGGGTGCGGTCGACGCCATGCTCGACCGCATCATGGCGCCGCAATTTCGGGACGGCACGCTGGATTCGTTCGGCCAAGGCTGGGTCTACAATTGGCATTGCGTTGCCCATGTCGGCTATGCGGCCAACCCACGCCGGCGCGATATCGGCTGGCACAATATTTTCGACCATTACCGCGAGCGGATCGCCGAAAGCGGGGAGAGGGATGGTCTGCATTTCCATTTCCATCCGATGCCGTTCAGCCGTCAGGCCAATCACAACGCGGCACACTGGTTTGCCAATGGCGGGTCGCTGTTCGAGGTCTTGGCCAGGCGCATCATCGAACGCAACTGGTTTCCCGCGGTCAATCGTCCGGGCTTTCATGTCGAGCGGGCCGAGTCCCACTGGTTTCTTGAGCAGTTCATTCCGTTTGACTTTGCCAACCAAGCCCTGGCGGTCCACACCGCCGCTGCTCCGGACATGGCCGACGGACGCTGGGGCGACTGGCGCCGCGCCCCCGCGACCTGGCAGCCATATCATCCCGCCCACGACGACCATCAGAGTTCCGGCCGTTGCCGCCGTTGGCTGGCGCGCTGCCTCAACGTCGGCACGCGCAAGGATTTGCTGCAACAGGCCGACGTCGATCAGGCTTTCGCCGAGGCGCGCGAAGGCAAACCGGTCGTTTTGAGCTTCACCGACCACGATTTCCGCGACATGGCTGCCGATATCGAGACGGTACGCACCATGATTGCCGATGCCGCCCGCCGTTTTTCGGGAGTGAAGTTCCGCTATTGCGAGGCACGCGAGGCGATGCGCCTGGCACTGGGGCTGGACGACGCCCCGGGGAGCCTGTCAATGTCGCTTGACGGCAACCGCCTGACGGTCCTCGCCGATCGGCCGACCTTCGGCCCGCAGCCGTTCCTGGCGATCCAGACGCGGGCGGGGCAGTTCGCTCACGATAATTTCGATATCCAGGAACCGTTTCTGCATTGGAGCTATGTCTTCGATGAGCAGACGGTGCCGCTCGACGGCATCGAGCGCATCGGCGTCGGCACCGCCTTTCCCAACGGAGCGGCGGTCACGTCGGTTCTTGATCTGCGCGGCGGCGGTGTCACCAGGACGGTATTGTGAAGCACGTCCTTTATCTCGTCCAGGCGGTTCCGACCGAGCGCGATGTCATCCGCTTTGGGATGCAAGCTTTGTTGCAGCGGGGAATCGCGGTGACGGTGCTTGATCTCGGCTTGGTCCTTCTCCCACGCATTGATCGACGTGCGCTACGCTGCGCCGACCACAGCGGCTTGCGGGTAATCGTCTGCGATCGTTCGCAAGTGGTATCGGATCTGCTGGATGGGCTGGCGGGCGAGGTCGACTTCGCGGTGTGTTTGATTGCCGGCCATCACCTGTCGGCACGAATTCTGCGGCCGATGCGCAGCCTCGCCCGCCTGGGGATTCCTTACGTCTTGTTCCACAACACCGCCGTTCCCGGTCTTGGGCAGCCGGCGGCCCCGGAATCCCTGCTTGCCCGCACGATCCGCAAACTGCGCTCTGGAACCCTTGTCGACAGCTTGGTCGGGCGACTTCCGCCGGCCTGGCTGGGCGTGACGCCAGCGGCGGCGGTAGTCACCGGCGGGCGGCGAAGCCGGGTCGCCGGCCCCCTGATCGGATCGCGGACGATGGTCATTCCCGCCCACAGCGCTGACTGGGAAACAATCCGCGGCCTGCGCGGTGGCCCCAGTCGCGCGGCGCGGACCGCCGTGTTTCTTGACCAGTTCCTCCCTTTCCATCCCGACTTCATGGAAACCGGCGCCGCCCGTATACCTCCCGGCCCCTATTTTGCAGCCCTGTCCGCCCTGTTCACCCGTATCGAGCGGGAACAGGGGCTCGAGGTGGTGATCGCCGCCCATCCACGCTCAGACTACGAAAGCCGGGGTGGTGACTGCTTCGGTGGCCGGCGTCTGGTTCGCGATACCCTTGCCGCCATCCGCGACTGCCGTCTGGTGATTGCCCACCACAGCACCGCCATCGGCTTCGCTGCCGCCCTTGGCAGGCCGGTACTGGTGATCACCGGGGAAATGATCCGGGCCTCCTATCCGCCAATGGCGACGATGGCCCACGGCTACGCCCGCGCCCTTGGCCGGCGCTTGGCCGATTTCGACGCGATTCCAGCCATCGACCTTGAGGCCGAGTTGACGATCGACGCGGCGGCTTATGAGCGCTTCGTTGACGACTATCTCAAGGCGCCCGAGGCCGCGGACAAGCCGCTGTGGGACATCGTGTTCGACGGCATTTCCCGCTGCCTGAATGATCGGAGGATGCGCGTCGGATGATCGCAATCGTTGATGCGGGAGACACATCGACAACGCTTCGCATGGAGATCGCCAGGCTGATCCATGCCTCGCTGCCGGAATACTACGATTTACTTCCGGTGACAGCGGAGATGCGACTGGCGGCGATCGCCGACATGGTCGGGACCAGGGGCACCGAGTTGGAACGCGTCCGCGTCGCCATGGTGGAGGGCCGGCCGATGGGAGTGTTGGCCGGCATTCCCGCCGCCGGCCTGCGCCGCGCCCATATCCTGGCGACGCTGGCACTGCTGCGGCAGGTGGCTGCCGACCATCGGGCCCGCTGCCAGACCGACATTACCGATTTCGCAACACAGATCGAGTTGGTGGGAACAGCGTCCTATTATCTGGCGCGGATCGCCGTCGCCCCAGCGGCTCGCGGCATGGGGATCGCCGATTGCCTGATGGCGGAGTTCCTGACCGAGGCCGGAACGCGGCCGGCCAGCCTGCATGTCAAGACGGACAACGAGCGGGCGATCCGCTTTTATCGGCGGCACGGCTTCGCCGACGCTGAGACCGGCGTTTCCCCCCGGCGCTACCGGGCGATGATCCGCCCCGTAGACTGAGCCCGGTCAACCTGCGAGCCCGGCTGCCCTGGCAATGCCACTGATGGTGGCGAAGTCCTCGTCCTCCATGGCGGCCAGATCAATGTGGCACCCCAGCTTCTCCTCGACAGCCGTCACAAGCCCGATAAAGGCCATCGAGTCGACATAGCCCCCCTTGATCAAGTCTGTGTCGGCAGTAATGGCTTTCGCGCTCATCCCCACTCGTTCGAGGTCCGGGGCGAGGATCTCCGCGACGAGGTCCCGCAACTCAGCAATCGTCAGCATCCGATCCCTCCCTTGCTTTCCACCATCGCCGTCAGGGCGCGGCTGTCGACCTTGTCATTCGCGTTGCGCGGCAATTCTGCGACGACATGAAATGCCGTCGGAATGGCATAGGCCGGCAGGGTCCGGGCCAGCGCCACCCGCAACCGACCGACGTCCAACCCCTCCTGCGCCTCGATGAAGGCGTGAAGCTGGCCGGATACCGCGACGGTCGCACCGCTGATCACCCCGGCCCCCCGCAGGGCGGCATCGACGTCGCCGAGTTCGAGGCGGTTGCCGTGGATCTTCACCTGACGGTCGATGCGGGTGGCGAAGTAGGTGTGGCCGTCGCGGCGCTTGGCCCAGTCGCCGGTATGGTAGGCCCACTGCAAGTTGCCGTCGATCATTGCCATGCGAAAGGCGGCGGCGGTCTGCGTCCGGTCGCCCCAATAGCCCCGCGCCACCTGGGGGCCGGTAAGGACGATTTCACCCTCGTCGGCCGATTCTCCGCCGATCAGGGTCAAGCCCATGCCGGGGATCGGATCGCCGAAGGCGACGCTCGGCCCCGCACAGGCGGCCTTGTAGGTCTCCCTCTCCAGCCGCAGCAAGGTGCAGGACACCGTCGCCTCGGTCGGGCCGTAGGTGTTGTGAACCACCACGTCCGGCCGGGCGGCGAAGATGGCGTCGAGATGATCCGGCAACAAGGGCTCGCCGCAGAAGGTCAGCAGGCGCAGGCTGGCGAAGCGCTCGGCGGTAATCTCTTTGCGCTGGCGCATGATGTCGAGGACGCTTGGCACAGAATCCCAGATGGTCAGCCCGCGGCGGTGGATGAATTCGGCCGGCGAGAGGCGGTCGCCACGGCGCACGATCGGATGCAGGCTCGCTCCGGCGCAGAGGGCGCCGTAGATATCGAGCACGGAAAGGTCGAAGGCGATGTTGGGGTGTTGGGACCAGCGATCGTCGGGGGTTACCGCCATCGACGTGATCGCCCACTCGGTATAGTGGGCCAATCCGCTTCGGGGAATCATCACCCCCTTGGGCTGGCCAGTCGATCCCGAGGTAAAAAAGACATAGGCAAGGTCATGGGCCGGCAACGCGGCCTCCAGCTCGCCGCCTTGCTGCGATTCTGCGGCGACCACCGCCGCCCGTCCGAAATCGAGGGCGGGAACGTCCGTGGCCGTCACCACCACGTCGGGGTCGAACAGGTCGACCACCTGCTGCTGGCGGATCGCCGGTGCGCACAGATTGGTGGTGCTGTAAAAGCCGCCCGCCATCAGGGTGGCGAACATCGCCGCGTAGCTGTGAGCGCCTTGGGGAAGATGGATGTGGACGCGGGGATGCTGTCCCGGCACTCCGGCGGCGATCGCCCCGGCCAGGGTGCGCACCATGCGGACGAAGTCTCGATAGCTCCATGTCTCGGCCTCGCCGACGACCGCCGGGTGGTCGGGAAAGCGGGTGGCAACCGTAAATAGGCGATCGAGGGGGTCCAAGGGAGGCTGCATCTGCTTATTCGCGAAAGGGGCGGATCGTCGGCGCCTGCTTGCACCAAACATAGATGTCGTCGGCGATGACCTTCTTGGCCTCGCGAAAGAACGGGCGGGCGGAATAGGCGTAGACCGCGCCGCGGCCCAGCGGCACCCGTCGGATGTCGACCCGTCCTTCGAGCCTGCCGAATAGGCGACGGTTGTCACCGTAGAGCATGTCCGTATCGCGATACCAGACGAACAAATAGTACAACTCATCACTCACGGCGCCATCGCGCAGGACCGGATGAATGAATTCTTTGGTGTAGCGGTACGGCACTCCCATCGTCATCTCGACGTGATGAACGATGTTGCTGGTGGTGTTGGGCGGTGCCCCGATACTGAGAATCAGCGTGTCCTCGTCGAGCATCCGATCCCACGGCGTTTCACCACCATAGGGATGGCGGGACGTGTTCCGGGTGATTTCGGCAGCCCGGCCCCCAATCGCCGCGAAAGAACCGAAAGGGTGGAAGCTGCGGAATGCGTGCATATGAAGACGGACACACTCGGCGAAAGCACCGCACTGATAGCTGGGGGTGGAGGCGGGATCAAAGGGGATGCGCGTATTGACGAGATTCATGCTTCCCGCGAAAGTCACGACCGTGCCACTGTCACCCACCAGCCCTGTCAGGGCATCGAGATGCGCCGCCGCCGCGCCATCGGTCGGGCCGTCGAATTCCATCAGGCGCCATAACTGGGACCCCACATAGACCGTGCGTCCCGCCTCGACCCCGGCCTCGCGATAAGCAGAAACTATTTGGTCAAAAGTGTACGCCATTATCTTGTTCGTGTGGAGGTTCCGCGACCCATATCAAAAAATCAGCGCGCAAATATATGCGATCATGGACTGGGAATCAACACTGGCGTTTCGCCCGCCAGGGCAATCGGGTGATTGAGCGAGGCGATACGCTGATTGGTGCTCGTTCGGAAATTCCGTGCGTGAAACCGCCCTATGGGAATCCGGCGCCGACATTTCAGATCACCACACCGCCGCGCCGCTCATTGCGGTCCCGGTTTGGCCGGCTCGCGCCGCCACTCCGGTCCGGCATCGAGAAACACCGGCGGCACCGCCTGCTCGATCACCGTCAGCGGGTCGGCCAGGGTGCTGCGGTAGATGCGGGCGACGTATTCGCCCAAGATGCCGAAGAACAGCGCGTTGAGCGCCATCGAGAACAGCATCAGGATCGCCAGGGTGGCGAAACCGCGCGGCCAGTCGTCGCCGTGCATGATGTGGCCCAGGATGTAGACCAGCGCGGTCAGCAGGGTCAGCCCGGCCACCCCCAGCCCGACATAGGTGGCGAAGCGCAGGGGGATGATCGACTGGCTGACGATGCCGTCGGCGGCCATGGCGAAATAGCCGGCCAGCGAGAACTTGCTGGTCCCGCCGGCCCGCGCCGGGCGGTCGTAGGGAATGCCGGTCTGGCGGAAGCCGGCCTTGGCGATGGTGCCGCGCAGGTACGGGTTGGCGTGGCGGCAGTTCCGCAGGATGTCGAGGACGCGGCGGTCGACGAGGCGGAAGTCGCCGGCATCCAGCGGCAGCTCGACCTCGGACAGGGCGTTGATCAGGCGGTAGAAGACCTTGCGCAGGCCGTTGATCGCCGGGCCTTCCTGGCGGGTCTTGCGCACCCCATAGACGACGTGGAAGCCCTCCTCCCACTTGGCGAGGAAGGCGGGGATCAGCTCCGGCGGGTCCTGGAGGTCGCAGTCGAGCTGGATCGCCGCCGCGCCCCGCGCCCACTGGTAGCCGGTGAGGATCGAGCGCTGATAGCCGAAATTGCGTGAAAACCGCAGCACGTGCACCCGCGGGTCCTGCTGCGCCAGCGCCTGCAGCAGGAAGAAGGTATCGTCGGTGGAGTGATTGTCGGTGAAGACGATCTCGAAGTCGTAGCGATCCGCCAGGCCATCGAGGATCGGGGTCAAGGTCCGGTGCAGCAGCGGAATGGTATCCGCTTCGTTGAAGGCCGGGACGATCAGCGAGATCAGCGGCTTGGCATCAGGCATGGGCAATCACCTCGGCGAGACCCTGCTCAAGGGAAATGGCGGGCGACCAGCCCGGCGGCGGGCGGTCGGCGGGGCAGGGACGGAACACCTGATCGGGGGCATAGGGCAGCCGGCCCCACTCGATGGCCGCCGGCGGGCCGGCGAGGCCGGCGAAGGCCGCGGCCACCGCGCGCAAATTCACCGGCCGGTTGCTGCCCAGGGTATAGACTCCAGCCGTCCCCGCCGGCTCGTGGGCGCGGGCGGCGGCGAGAA
>JACRFY010000113.1 GCA_016212565.1 Magnetospirillum sp.
CCGATGGCCATCGAGTCGTTCCTCGCCAATCCCCGCCTTGGCCGCTTCGTCCTCGTCGACGGCTACGACGTGGTCGGCGGCGGGGTGATCGCCGAGGCGCTGTCGGCGCACGGGCAGATCAAGTCGACCAACATCCATGCCGTCGACCACAAGGTGACGGTCGAGTCGCGCGCCGCCGCCAACGGCCATCGCGGCGGGGTGGTGTGGCTGACCGGCCTGTCCGGCTCGGGCAAGTCGACCGTGGCCATGGAGCTGGAGCGGCGCCTGTTCCTCAAGGGCTGGCAGGCGGCGGTGCTCGACGGCGACAACGTCCGCCACGGATTGTGCGCCGATCTCGGCTTTTCCCCCGATGACCGGGCCGAGAACATCCGCCGGGTCGGCGAGGTCGCCCATCTGATGGCCCAGGCCGGATTGGTGGTGGTGACGGCGTTCATCTCCCCCTACCGCGCCGACCGCGACCGGGTGCGGGCGATCGGCCCCGACAGCTTCGCCGAGGTGCACGTCGCCACCGATCTGGCCGAATGCGAGCGGCGCGACCCCAAGGGGCTGTACCGCAAGGCCCGCGCCGGGCAGATCCCCGAGTTCACCGGCATCGACGCTCCTTACGAGGCACCGTCGACGCCGGAACTGGTGCTCGATACCGCCGGCAAGAGCATCGACGACAGCGTCGCCGAACTGCTGGTGTACATCGCGGCGCGCCTCGGCCGCAGCGGGGAGGGGCGGGCCGCGGGGTAGGACCTTGCACGGTTCGGTGGGGGCTGTATGGTAGTGTCATGACCATGCCCATCCAGCCCTTGCCGACCGGTTCGGCGTTTTCGCGGGCGGTGTTCAAGGCACTTGCCCAGGTCCTGACTCGGGAATACTGGCCGCCCGAAAACATGCGCGGCCTGTTCGTTCCCGAGCCCAATGGCGCCTTCCTCCATGCCAGCTTCGACGTCCTTTCCGATGGAGCGGCGGAGAAGGCGGCGATGGCGGTGCGCCGCGCGGGGGTCAAGCTGGTGATGGCGTCGCCGGCCGCCGCCCAGGCCTTGCAGGTCTACAGTTGCACCCAGTGGCGCAATGGCGCCGCCTATGCCCTGGTGCCGCTGCTGTTCGCCATTCCGCTGATGGCCGGACTCAGCGACGAGGCCGTGCAGATCGCCACCATGCTGTTCGGCGTCGATCTGGTGGCGCTGATCCTGGTTCATGCGCTGCTGATGAAATTGCAGGCGGCCTTGGGTCAGGCCCGTTTCCTCGCCGACCTGCCGGTCCCCGGCTTCAGGGTGCAGGAGGCACGCGCCGCCCCACCGCTGCCGCTCGAGGAGGGCGAATAGGGGCGGGGCCACCGTTTTGGGTGGGGTCCCCCCTATCTTTTGAATTGTCCTTTTATTTGGACAACGGCCATGATGGTCCTACCACGCCTGCGGAGAGCGTCCCATGCGCCTGACCATCGCCGTCAAACTCGTCCTTCTCGGAATTCTCAGCGCCGTGGCGCTGACGGTGCAGTTGGCCCTCACCATGGTCAACGAGCGACGCATCGAGGCCGGGGTCGCCTATGTCCACGAGCGCCTCGAACAGCAGAAGGTGGTCGATGCCATGCAGCTCGACGCCTTGAGTCTGGTGCTGGTGGCCATGGATGCCATCGTCGACAAGGACGAGCGCAAGATCTCCGACGCCCGCCGACGGGAGATCGATGCCCTCGACCGCCGCATCAAGGCCGGCATTCCCGCTCTCAAGGCTGCGGTCGACACCCCGGAGGAGGGGGCCAAGGCCACGTTCGCCGCCGAGCGCCTGACCGCCATCCTGGCGCTGATGAACACCGAGTTCGTTCCGGCCATCGCCGTCGGCGACGAGGCGCGGATCGCCGCGTTCGACGACAGGATCGACGCCATGGGCGAAGAGGTGCAGGAGGCGCTGGGCGTCATCAAGACCTCCATGGCCGCCGAGGTCACCGCCGCCCTGGCCGAGGAAAGCGCGGCCATGAGCGCTTCGGGCACGCTGTCGATCGCCGCGTTCCTGATCACCGCCGCGGTGCTGGCGGCGCTGGTGCTGGTGCTGGCCCGCAGCATCACCAACCCGCTCAACGCCATCGCCCGGGTGGTCGAGCGGCTGGCCCGGGGCGATACCTCGGTCGACGTGGCGGGCGAGACTCGCGGCGACGAGGTCGGCACCATCGCCCGCGCGGTGGCGGTGTTCAAGCGCAACGCCCTCGACAAGCAGCGTATGGAAGCCGACGTCGCCCAGGCCAGCGAACGGGCCGAGACGGCGCGTCGCGACGGCTTGAACCAGGTTGCCGGGGCCTTCGAGACCGAGGTCGGGCAACTGGTCGGCCAGGTGACCACCGCGGTCGGCGGCATGGAAGGGGTGGCGGCGCGGATGGCCGAGATCGCCTCGCGCGTTTCGGGACAGGCGGCGTCGGTGTCCGAGGCCTCGCAGGAAGCCAGCCAAAGCGTTTCCACCGTCGCCTCGGCCACCGAGGAACTGTCGTCGTCGTTCAGCGAGGTCGCATCGCGGGTCACCGAGACCTCGCACGCCGCGCGCAGCGCCGCCGACGAGGCCCGTGCCACCGACGCCACCGTCTCGGGCCTGCGCGATTCGGTGGCCCGGATCGGCGAGGTGGTGCGGATCATCAACGATATCGCCTCGCAGACCAACCTGCTGGCCTTGAACGCCACCATCGAGGCGGCGCGGGCCGGCGAAGCCGGCAAGGGCTTCGCCGTGGTCGCCAACGAGGTGAAGAACCTCGCCAACCAGACCGCGCGGGCCACCGAGGAGATCACCGCTCAGATCGAGACCGTGCAGACGGAAACCGGCCGGGTGGTGAAGGCGATCCAGGACATCGGCGGCACCATCGACCGCCTCGACGGCATCGCCGCCGGCATCGCCGGTGCGGTCGAGGAGCAGGTGGCGACGGTGCGCGAAATCGCCCGCAGCGTCGAGCACGCCGCCCAAGGCACCGAACGGGTCTCGGACACCATCGCGGCGGTGCGCGAGGCGGCGGAGGAGGCCTACATCGTGTCGAGCGACGTCGTCACCGCCGCCAAGGGGCTGTCGGCGGATGCCGCCGGGATGCGCCATGCGGTGGACGGTTTCGTCGCCCGGGTCCGCCGCGGCTGATTGGCATGGGGGGTGCAAGGGGGAGAGCGGTTCACCAGGGAAAGGCCGCCACCATGACCGGGATTCTCGACCATCTGCGCCGTCTGTCCGCCGCCGAGGAGTTCTTTTCGGTGCTGGAGGTGCCGTTCGAACAGGCACGCCTCGACGTCAATCGCCTGCATATTCTCAAGCGCTTCAATGAGTACATGCGCAGCGAGGGCGTTGCCGCCCTTGCCGACGAGCCCGCGTGTGTCGAGCGCTGCCGCGCCTGCCTGACGCGGGCCTATGCCGACTTCCTGACGTCGGACGCGCAGACCGAGAAGGTGTTCAAGGTGTTCAAGCAGCAACAAGGCTTCGTGCCGCTGGACTCGCTGCTGCCGCCGCGGTGAGGTTCGGCCACCACGGCGACCGGAACCGTCATCCCCGCTTTCGCGCATAGGCGCTGACTTACGGCGAAGACGAGGCGCGTGTTCGGAGCGACGGGGAAATATTCGCCACCAAGACACCAAGATGAAAGGTGCCGACAAATCTCCGAAGCGGATCGATCTCCCTCGGTGTCTTGGTGGCGAGAAAAAGGCTTAAGTCAGCGCCGATGCGCTTTTGCGGGAATGACGGAGGATCTTCGGGCCATGCCACGGTGGCCCATTCCACCTCAGCACAGCCGTTCCGCATTCATCTCGCGATGGAAGCGCCGCAGTTCGTCGGTGGTCGGGGCCGTCTTGGTCGCCGTGGCATGGCGCCGCACGCGGGCGAGCAGGGTGCTGGCGCCGGGACCGTCGACGTCGAGGCCGATTTCGTGGCAGGCATGGACCACCGCGGTGACCCCGGAATGCTTGCCCAGCACCAGACGGTGGCGGCGGCCCAGTTCGGCGGGATCAAAGGCCTCGTAGGTGCGGCGGTCGCGCAGCAGGCCGCTGACATGCAGGCCGGATTCGTGGGTGAACACCGCCTCGCCGACGATGCTCTTGTTGACCGGCACCGGCCGTCCCGAGGCCTCGGCGACCAGGCGCGACACCTTGCCCAGGGCCAGTTTCGACACTCCGGTGTCGCGGCGGTAGAGGTGTTCGAGGGCCATCACCACTTCTTCCAGCGGTGCATTGCCGGCGCGCTCGCCCAGGCCGTTGACGGTGGTGCTGACATGGGTGGCGCCGCCGCGCACCGCCGCCAGGGAATTGGCGGTGGCCAGGCCGAGGTCGTCGTGGGCGTGCACCTCCAGTTCGATGCCGACGGCGGCCCGCAGGCGGACGAACAGGTCGTGGGTGGCGAAGGGGTCCATGATTCCCAGGGTGTCGGCGAAGCGGAAGCGCCGGGCGCCGGCCCTTTCGCAGGTTTCGACCACCCGGAGCAGGAAGTCGGGATCGGCGCGCGAGCTGTCCTCGCCACCGACCGAGACGGCGAAGCCGGCGTCGCGGGCCTTGGCGACGGTGGCGGCGATGTGCCCCAGCGCCCAGGCGCGGTCGCGCCCCAGCTTGGCCGCCAGTTGCAGGTCGGAGACCGGGATCGACAGGTTGACGGTGTCGATGCCCAACCCGGCGGCGGTGGCGAGGTCGTCGTCGCGCATCCGGCACCAGGCGATCAGGCGGGCGTTGAGGCCGAGGCCGGCGACGGCGCGGATCGCCTGGCGCTCCTCGTCGCCCATCACCGGGATGCCGACCTCCATCTCCGGCACCCCGGCGGCATCCAGGGCACTGGCGATGGCCAGCTTCTCGTCGAAGGAGAAGGCGACGCCGGCGGTCTGTTCGCCGTCGCGCAGCGTGGTGTCGTTGACGATGATGGTGTCGGCCATCGCCTCCTCCCGTTCAGCCGCACGATCCGGAACAGGAGCACTTGGCCTTGGGGCTGGGATTGTCGAAGACGAAGCCGGCGCCTTGTTCGCTCTCGACGAAATCGACGGTGACGCCGGTCAGCCACAGGGTCGAGGATTGGTCGACCAGGACTTGCAGTCCGGAGCACTCGATCACCGCATCGTCGGCCGAAGCCGCGGCCTCCAGGCCCATGCGGTACTGCACCCCGGCACAGCCGCCCGACAGCGCCATGATGCGCACGGCCGGGGTGTCGGGGGTGCAGACGGTCTTGAGCACGGCGACGGCACGATCGGTGAGGGTCAGCATGGCGAGTCTCCTCCTGGCGTTCAGGGGAGGAGAAGCAAGGGGGATGCCAGTTCGATGTGCGGTGCGGGACGGATGGGGCGCAGCGAGGGAGGCGCCGATAGTGTTCGGAAAAACAATAGGGTGCCGTCGAGCCGTGACCAGTCCCGTGGTCGCGCCATCACCGAGCGTCGAAGTGCGGACTGTCGTGGATGCCCGGATCAAGTCCGGGCATGACGGGGTTAGGCCAGGGGGATTGTCGCCTTTGCGACAATGTCGCCACCGGCGAAATCGGAGCCGCGCCTCACGGCGATTGTGCTACCATTGCGGTGCGGTCACAGACGGGGAGGGCCACAGTGCCGGTGGTGTTCCGGTGGCAGGGCGTTCGGTTCTTCTTCTTTTCCAACGAGGGAAACCCGCGCGAGCCACTCCACATCCATGCCGACCGAGATGGCGCCGAAGCCAAGATCTGGCTTGTCCCCGACGTTCGTGTGGCCGCAAGCGTCGGGTTTTCCCGCAAAGAGTTGACCGAGTTGGTTGCCGTCGTCGACAGTCGCAAGGACACCATCGAAAGGGCATGGCATGAGCATTTCGGCTGAATCGCTTCGCTTCGATGAGCATACGATGTGGGTCGAACTGGCCGATGGCCGCACTCTCGGCGTTCCCTTGGCCTGGTTTCCCCGCTTGCTGAATGCCTCCGCCGAGCAGCGGCAACGCTATCGCATCAGCGCCACCGGCAGTGGCCTGCATTGGGATGACCTCGACGAGGATATCTCCGTCCCCGCCCTGTTGGCGGGCCACGGCGACATGACGGTGCGGACACGCCCGGCGGCGTAGCTATCCCCGTCCCGCCAGCAGGCTCATCCCCGCCTCGTCGCCGAAGCAGTGGGCGAAGTCGGTGCAGGCGTCGCAGACCGGGCTCTTGCACACCAGCACCTCTTCGGCGAGGCAGAGCTGGCGGTAGAAGAACTTCTTCCACTTCATGTCGCGGTCGTTCAGCACCGCCAGCGGGTGGAAATGCTTCAGCAGCAAACCCGACAGGTCCGAGCGATCGGCCAAGCCCAGATCCTGCCACAGATGATCCGGCTTCAGGCTGCGCCGCACCACCATGGCCGCCAGCCAGCGCGCTTCGTCGCTGCCGGGGATGGTGGCGCTGTCCACCA
>JACRFY010000115.1 GCA_016212565.1 Magnetospirillum sp.
CAATCGGGTGGAGGACTGCAATCCTTTGCATTGCCCATACACCCCCGCGAAGGAACTCGTGAAGGAATCGTGCGAACGCCCCCCAGTCGTCATCCCCGCGAAAGCGGGGATCCACGGCAACGCAGCTTTGCCTTGAAACATCAGGCATTTTTGTTGATGCATGGATTCCCGCTTTCGCGGGAATGACGTTTCCTGGGGTGTTGGCGACATTCCTTCACAAGCTCTTTCGCGGGGATGACGGATCGGGGAACGCCGCGAAGGGAATTCCTCGGGTTGCCCCTACCGTCCCTCGGCCAGAAAGGCCGCCAACGCCGCGACGACCGCCTGATTGTCCTCGCCGGTGCCGACGGTGACGCGCAGCCAGTCGCCCAACCCGTAGCCGCCCATCGCCCGCACGATCACGCCGCGCGCGCGCAGGTCGGCATCGGCCGCGGCGGCATCCTTGCCTGCCCCGCCGGGGAAGCGGACCAGGACGAAGTTGCACACGCTTTCGGTGGCCTCCAGGCCCAAGGCCCGCACTTCCTTCAGCAGCCACGCCAGCCAATAGTCGTTGTGGCCCTTGCACAGCTCCATGTAGGCGCTGTCCTCGAACGCCGCCAGACCGGCCGCCAGGGCGGGAGAGCCGACGTTGAAGGGATTGCGCACCCGGTTGAGCACGTCGGCGATCGCCGGCGGGCAATAGGCCCAGCCGAGGCGCAATCCGCCGAGGGCGTAGATCTTCGAGAAGGTGCGGGTGACCACCGTGTTGGCGCCCGCCTCGACCAGCTCCAGGCCCGACGAATAGTCGTTGCGGGACACGAACTCGGCATAGGCGGCATCGACCACCAGCAGCACGTTGTCCGGCAGGCCGGCGCGCAGGCGGCGCACGTCCTCGGCGGGCAGATAGGTGCCGGTGGGGTTGTTGGGATTGGCCAGGAAGCAGATGCGGGTCCGCTCGCTCACCGCCGCCAGCAGATGGTCCACCGAGGCGGTCAGATCGGTCTCCGGCGCCGCGACCGGCGTAGCCCCGCAGGTCCGCGCGGCGATGGGGTACATCAGGAAGCCGTGCTTCGAGTACAGCACCTCGTCGCCGGGCCCGGCATAGGCGCGGCACAGCAGGCCCAGCAGCTCGTCCGAGCCGGCGCCGCAGACGATCCGCGCGGCATCGAGGCCATAGCGGGCGGCGATGGCGGCCCGCAGGCGGGTGGCGCCGCCGTCGGGATAGCGGTGCATCTCGGCGGCCGTCTCGCGATAGGCGGCGATGGCCTTGGGGCTGGGGCCGAGCGCGCCCTCGTTGGACGACAGCTTCATCACCCGGCTCACCCCCTCGATGGCGGACTCGCCGCCGACGTAGGGCTTGATTTCCATGATGCCGGGACGCGGACAGGGTGCGGTCAACGCAGTGGCTCCTCAAACGGACGGGGAGGGAGGGGCTATTCGGGCAGGGGAACCGGATAGCCGCCGATGATGCGGGCGTGGCGGATCGGCTCCTTGGCCGCCACCAGCATCTCCAGGCGCAGATCGTCGGGCTTGAGGTGCCCCTCGACCTCGGCGAGATGCAGCAAGGTGCCGCCGACGTTGTGCGAGGCCAGGACCTCGGTGGGCTCGAAGCGGCCGGCGGCGAGGACGGCGCGAACCCGGTCGCGGCTGACCTGGGGCCCGGATTCCAGCACCAGCAGGGTGCGGTCGCTGCCGGTGTCGTCATGGCCGCGCTGGGCCAGCACCAGGGCCTCCAGCGGCTCGGTGCGGCCGCCGGCATTCGACTCGACGGGGAAGAACGGCAGGCGGGTGATGACCTTGGGAATTCCGCTGCTGTCGGCGGCCAGCGCCACCCACCACGGTTCGGTGCCGCCCGGTCCACGCCCCGGCAGCGGCACCACGCCGACGCCGGCCTGGCCGTCGGAAACCATCTTCAGCACCTGACCGGCGCTGGCATTGGTGACCACCGGCCACACCACGCCGAAATGGTTGCGCGCCAGCTCGATGAAGCCGGCACCGCGCTCCGGCTGGGCGACGGCGATGGTCAAAGGCTGTTGCAGCCCGACCAGGGCGCCGAGGATTTCACGCCAGATGCGCGACAGGGCGGTACGCGGAAACGCGCCCTGATGGCGGGCGGCGAGCCGGCGCAGGATATCGGCCTCGCGCCCCGGGCGCAGGGCGATCTCGCCGACGGACTTGAGGGCGCCGATGTGGGCCACCACCGCGGTCCGCTGCATCAGGAGGTCGTGCAACTGGTCATCGATGCGATCGATGTCGCGGCGCAGGGCGTCCAGAGAGGTGTTGTCGGTGGTCATGGCCTCTGATCTTGCACACGTCATTGGCCCACCCTCGCAGCGAGGGGGGCGGACGCATAGGTGTAGTGCGGCGGCGCTCCGAAATCAAAGAAAACGTTGACAGCTCCGACGCCCCGCCATAGCTAATCGTGTCCTCGCTCCCCAGGGTGGCTCTACGCAGCCGATGACCAGTTCCGAGCCTCCACCTCCCTGCCAAGCCCGCAATCCGCTCGGCCTGACCGTCGAGTTGGGGCGGGACCGGCCGATCCGCCTCGATTGCGGCATCGAGCTGGGGCCGGTGACGGTCGCCTACCAGACCTATGGCCGGCTCAACGCCGACCGCTCCAACGCCATCCTGATCTGCCATGCCCTGACCGGCGACCACTACCTCGCCGATCCCCACCCGATCACCGGCAAGCCGGGCTGGTGGAGCGAACTGGTCGGGCCGGGGCGGGTATTCGACACCGACCGCTATTTCCTCATCTGCTCCAACGTGCTCGGCGGCTGCATGGGCACCACCGGGCCCAAGGACGTCAATCCCGACACCGGCAAGCCGTGGGGGCTGTCCTTTCCCGTCATCACCATCGGCGACATGGTGCTGGTACAGGCGCGCCTCCTCGATCATCTGGGCATCGACCAGTTGTTCGCGGTGGTCGGCGGTTCGATGGGCGGCATGCAGGTGCTGGAGTGGTGCGCCAATCACCCCGAACGGGTGTTCGCCGCCATCCCCATCGCCGCCGCCGCCCGCCACTCGGCGCAGAACATCGCCTTCCACGAGGTCGGCCGCCAGGCGATCATCGCCGATCCCGACTGGTGCGACGGCAACTATCTGGAATTCGACAAGCGGCCCCATCGCGGGCTGGCGGTGGCGCGGATGGCCGCCCACATCACCTATCTGTCGGAAGCGACGCTGCACAAGAAGTTCGGCCGCAATCTCCAGGAGCGCGACGTCTTCTCCTATGGCTTCGGCCCCGACTTCCAGGTGGAGAGTTACCTGCGCCACCAGGGCTCGACCTTCGTCGACCGCTTCGACGCCAATTCGTACCTCTACATCACCCGGGCGATGGACTATTTCGACCTGGCGGCGGAGAACGGCGGCGTGCTGGCCAACGCCTTCATCGGCACCAAGACCCGCTTCTGCATCGTCTCGTTCTCCAGCGACTGGCTGTTCCCCACCGTCGAAAGCCGCGCGGTGGTCCAGGCGCTGAACGCGGTGGCCGCCAATGTCAGCTTCGTCGAAATCCGCTCGGACAAGGGCCACGACGCCTTCCTGCTCGACGAACCGGAATTCCACGCCACCCTGACCGGCTTCCTCGAAGGCGCCGCCGCCCATCGCGGCCTGCCGCGCAGCGGTCAACCGCACCACGAGCGGAGCTAGCCGATGATGATGTCGGTCGGCAACGGCGCGCTTCGCGTCGACCTGAAGCTGATTGCCGACATGGTCGAGCCGGGCTCGCGGGTGCTCGACGTCGGCTGCGGCGACGGCACGCTGCTGGCGTGGTTGGGCAAGCACAAGGCGGTCGACGGCCGCGGCATCGAACTCAGCATGGCCGGCGTGTCGGCGGCGGTGGCCCAAGGGCTGTCGGTGATCCAGGGCGATGCCGACACCGATCTCAAGCACTACCCCACCGGTGCCTTCGACACCGTGATCCTCAGCCAGACGCTCCAGGCGACCTACGAGCCGAAGACGGTGCTGTCGCACATGCTGCGCATCGGGCGCCGGGCCATCGTCTCGTTTCCCAATTTCGGCCACTGGCGCATCCGCGCCCATCTCGGCCTCAAGGGCCGCATGCCGGTGACCGACACCCTGGCCTACGAGTGGTACGAGACCCCCAACATCCACTTCTGCACCATCGAGGACTTCCTGGTCCTCAGCCAGACCATCGGCGTCAAGGTGGTCAAGGGCATCGCGCTCAACCGCGACGGCCGCGTGCTGCCGTTCGACGGCTGCGGACCGCTGGCCAACCTGTTCGCCGACCAGGGATTGTTCGTCCTCAGCAAGGGGTAATACCAAATCCCGGTGAATGAAATTCATCGGGATTTGGCTAGGAGCAACGCGACGCGCGGCTCGTGCCGCGTGAGGCAAGGGTTTCGGAGAAACCCGCCCGCCGCCTGAGGGCGCCGCCGATCGGTCACGAGCGGCGAGACAGGGTATGACGTCTATTCCTTGCCCTGGCCGCGGGCGAACTGGGCGGTGACGAAATCCATCGTGTTGCGATGCGCCAGCAGCCAGCCGGCCAGGCCGGCGCGGAGGTAGGTGTGGACGTCGGCCTCGCCGCCGGCTTCGAGCGTGGCCAGGACGGCGCGATACTCGCCCAGCACCCGCTCATGCTCGGCATGGTGGGGCTCGAAGGCGAAGAAGCCGGTGTCCCGCATCAGGCGTTCCTCGCGGGCGAAATGCGCCTCGCTGTGGGCCAGATAGCGGGCGAACAGCGCCGTCAGCTCGGCCCCGGTGGCCTCGGCCATGGCGTTGATCAGCTCGACCGCCTCATGGTGATCCTCATCCATGAAGGCGATGCCGACTTCGAGATCGGCACTCCACTCCAACACCGCCATCCGTCCGCGTCCTCATCCACAACAGGGACTATTACCTTAGCGGTATCCGGGACGCCGGAAAAGCAAAAGGGCGCCGCACCCGCGACGCCCTCGATGGCCGGCCACAGGCCGTCCCCCATCGGAAAATTCAACCTCCGAGCACACGCCCCGCCACCGCATCGAGCCGGGCGGCGACCGTGGGGTCGCGCGTGTCGCCATGGGTGATGACGGCGAAATCGAGGGCGGTGTGGCAGCCCTTGGCGCAGGCCCCGTGGCGTCCCTTGACCTTGGGCGCGATGGCCTTGACCAGGGCGCGGGCGCGGCCGGCGTTCTCGACCAGCACCTTGACCACCTGCTCGACGGTCACCGCGTCGTGATCGGGGTGCCAGCAATCGTAGTCGGTGACCATCGCCACCGTCGCGTAGCACATCTCCGCCTCGCGGGCGAGTTTGGCCTCGGGCATGTTGGTCATGCCGATCACGTCGCAGCCCCACTGGCGGTAGAGGTTGCTCTCGGCCTGGGTGGAGAATTGCGGCCCCTCCATCACCAGATAGGTGCCGCCGCGCACGGCGACGATGCCGGCTTCCTCGGCGGCCTGCTCGATCAGATCGCCGAGCCGGGCGCACACCGGATGGGCCATCGACACGTGGGCGACCAGACCGGTCTCGAAGAAGCTCTTCACCCGGGCGAAGGTGCGGTCGATGAACTGGTCGACGATGACGAAGGTGCCCGGCGGCAACTCCTCCTTCAGCGAGCCCACCGCCGACACCGAGACGATCTCGGTGACCCCGGCGCGCTTGAGCACGTCGATGTTGGCGCGGTAGTTCAACTCCGAAGGGGGGATGCGGTGGCCGCGGCCGTGGCGGGGCAGGAACACCAGCTTCTGGCCGTCCAACTCGCCGAACAGAAGCTCGTCGGACGGGGCGCCGAAGGGGCTGTCGACGCGGCGCCATTCCTTGTTGACCAGGCCGTCGACGTCGTAGACGCCCGATCCGCCGATGATGCCGAGAACCGCCTCGCCCATGGTCATGCCTCCCCGAAATGCGTCGGGGGTTGTTAGACCAAATCGCCCTTTGGAGCAAGCAGGCCGCAGCGCATCACCACGGCGTCGCCATCGGCATAATAGCCGCGCCGCCGGCCCACGGCGGCGAAGCCGTGGCCGGCATAGAGCGCCTGGGCGGCGGCGTTACCGTCGGCGACTTCGAGAAACATCGCCTCCGCCCCCGCCGCCCGCGCGCCCGCCATCGCCGCGTCGAGCAGACGGGCGCCGATCCCGGCGCGGCGCCAGGGGGGGAGGACGGCAATGGTCAGGACCTCCGCCTCGCCCCCGGCCGCCCGCCACAGCACCAGCCCGCAGGGCCCCGAGCCGGAGGCGGCCGGAACCAGCGAATCCTCGGCGACGGCGATGAGTCCGGCGGCGCCCGGCATGGCCAGCAGTTCGCCCATCGCCGCGACGCTCCACGGCGCGGCGAAGCATACCTTGTGCAGGGCCGCCAGCAGCTCGGCATGCACCCGGGCGGCGGGAATCAGGGCGACGGGCATGACGGCAGCGTCACGTCGGCGGCCCGCAGATAGAGCGGCTCGGCCGGCAAGGCGGTTCCGGCGGCGCGATGGCGGACCGCCAGCGCCGCCACCACCGCCGCATCCGGCCAGCCGGGCGCGCTCGACAGGTGCGGCGCCGCCATATGGACGGCGACCGCCGCGGCGGCGTCTCCGACCAGAAGGTCCCCGGCTTCGGCCAGAGTCGCGGCACGATCCGGCGGCAGCGCCAGCAGCGGGCCGGCCGGCGACAGGTCGGCGGCGAAGCGCTGCACCCACAGCTCCTCGCGCTTGGACTCGAGCACCACCAGCAGCGGCCGGCCGCGGCGGTCCGGCTCGGGGACGCCGTGGGCCACCGCCTCCAGGGTGGAAACGCCGACCAGGGGCAATCCGGTCGCCAAGGCGAGTCCGCGTGCCGCCGCCAGGCCGATGCGGATACCGGTGAAGGCACCGGGACCGACCGTCGCCGCCAGCAGATCGAGAGCGGCGAAGGTCAGGCCCGCCTCGGCCATCACCGCCGCCACCATCGGCATCAGTGCCTCGGACTGGCCGCGGGCCATCGCCTCCAGTCGCCGGGCCAGCAGGCGCCCGTCGGCGACCAGGGCCGCCGAACAGGCGGAGGTGGCGGAATCGATGGCCAGAACTCTCATCGTGCGCTGGTCCCTTGGCTGGCGAAGGCCGCTATACTGCCGCCCGCCGCCGCCAATGGAAAGGACCAAGGATGTTCCCGCTGGTACGCATCGATGCCGACCAATTCGGGGGCGAGATCGCGCTTGCCTATGCCCGCGCCGACAATTTCACCGGCACCCCGGTCTACCGCGCCGACGCCGGCTGTTTCCTCAACGCCGAGGCCGCCCGGCTGCTGGAACGGGCGGGGGCCTTGGCCCGCCCGCTCGGCCTGCGGCTGCGCGTGCTCGATGCCTTCCGCCCCGCCGAGGCGCAGTGGGTGTTGTGGACCCACACCCCCGATCCCGCCTTCCTCGCCGATCCGCGCCGCGGCTCGCCGCATTCGATGGGGGCGGCGGTCGACCTCACCCTGATCGACGCGGCCAGTGGCCGGCCCCTGGAGATGGGCACCGGCTTCGACGCCTTCACCCCGCTGTCCCATCACGGCAATCAGGACATTCCCGCCGCGGCCCAGCGCAACCGCCACCTCCTGCTCGGCCTCATGACCACCGCCGGCTGGGACTTCTATCGCAATGAGTGGTGGCACTATCAGCTGTTCAATGCCCGCGCCCACTATCCGGTGTTGTCGGATTCGCTGCTGGGAGAGTTGGCGATGATGCCTCCATCCTGACCACCACCAGGCCGCACAGGGCGATCACCGCCGCCCCGGCCAGGGTCCAGGCGGTCGGCAGGTCGCCCCACACCGCCCAGCCCAGCGCCACCGAGAACACCAGGTGCAGGTAGTCGAACGGCGCCACCACCGCCACCGGGGCTAGGCGCAGGGCCTGGGTGGCCAGCAGTTGGGCGGTCCCGCCGACGATGCCCGAGGCGGCGAAGAGGGCGAGATCGCCCCACCCCGGGGCCTGCCAATGCCACGGCAGCAGCAGGCCGGTGACCACGGTGCAGGTCAGGGTGAACCAGAACACCGTGGTGACGCTGGGCTCGGTCCGGCCGAGGTCGCGCATCATCACCATCACCACCGCATAGAGAACCGTCCCCACCAGCGCCGCCATCATCCCCGCCGAGGGCGCCGCGGCATCCGGGCGCACGATCATCAGCACGCCGACGAAGCCCACCGCCACCGCCACCCAGCGCCGCGCCTCCACCGCCTCGCCCAACACCGGGCCAGACAGTGCGGTCATGATCAGCGGCGCCGCGAAGGACACGGCGATCACCTGGGCAAGGGGCAATTCCCCGAAGGCGATGAAGAACGACGCCACCGCCACCACTCCCACCAGGCTGCGCAAGCCATGGGCCAACGGCCGCCGGGTCGCCAGCACACGCGGCCCCTGGCGCACCACCAGCGGCACCAGCGGCACCAGGGCGAACGCCGAGCGGAAGAACATCACCTGGACGACATGGTAATCGGCCATCAACCATTTGATCACCGCATCGAGGGTGGCAAACAGGGTGGTCGCCGCCACCATCAACCCGATGGCGACTATCCCTTTGGATCTGACCAAGGGGGGACGTCCTCCGCCTTTTGCGCCTGCCGGACTCACCTATTTGACCTCTTCCCTCTTGCCGCCGGTCGGGGGCATGCTTACCTCATGACGAATGGGCTAGCCGGACATGCGGCCGTCATTTTGCGAAGCACCATTATTTTGCTGCAGCGCAAGAACATTTGAAAGCGGTTGAATCTGCTACGAATGGGCGGGTGACATTTAGCAGCTTATTTGTTGTAGGATACTTTACGGTCGACTTAACATGAGGGGCTCCCATGATGACCAGTGCATGCCAGCCCGCCCCCGTGCCCCCTTCGTCCGCTATGGCCGAAGGCCGCGGTGGAGCCGGTGCCTTCTTCCCGATCGGCGTCTCCACCAAACGGATTCCCAGTCGCTTCCTCGGCAATTGCGAGCCGACCCTGGACGAGATGATGGCCGACGAAGTGATTCATCGCGTCATGGCCCGCGACGGTGTCGCCGTCGACGAATTGGTGTCGCTGATGTGCCACGTGCGCAGCACGTTGATTTGAAGCGTGGCGCAGCACCTTGATTTAAGACTGTGCGCAGCACGTTGATTTGAAGCGTGGCGCAGCACCTTGATTTAAGACTGTGCGCAGCACGTTGATTTGAAGCGTGGCGCAGCACGTTGATTTAACAGACTGCGCCGCAGATCGCTTGAGCGTTTGCCCCTCTTCCGCATGCGGAAGGGGGGCGGAGCGGGTCACGCGTCGATCCCCGCCATCCGTCGCACCTCCGCCGGCGAATGCCCGGCCGCCCGCAGGGCCGCCAGGGTCAGGCTGCGGTCGCGCTTGGCGAAGCGCTTGCCCGCGGCATCGGTGAGCAGACGGTGGTGGGCGTAGGCGGGAACCGGCAGGTCGAGCAGCGCCTGCAACAGCCGGTGGACATGGGTGGCGGCGAACAGGTCCGCGCCGCGGGTCACCAGCGTCACCCCCTGTAACGCATCGTCGACCGTCACCGCCAGATGGTAGCTGGTCGGAGTGTCCTTGCGCGCCAGCACCACATCGCCGAAAGGGGCGGGATCGGCGGCGACCCGCCCGGCGGCGGCGTCGTGCCACCACAGCGGCCCGCTGCACAGCAGCGCCGCCGTCATGTCCAGGCGCAGCGCATAGGGCTGCCCGGCGGCCATCCGTGCCGCCCGCTCGGCCGGGCTCAGGCGACGGCAGGTGCCGGGATAGGCGCGGCCGTCCGGCCCATGCGGCGCCGCCCCGGCCCCGTCGATCTCGGCGGCGATGTCCTTGCGGGTACAGAAGCACGGATACAGCAGCCCCAGCGCCTCCAGACGCGCCAGCGCCGCGCGATAGTCGTCGCCATGCTCCGACTGCCGACGCACCGGCTCTTCCCACGACAGGCCCAGCCAGGCGAGGTCGGCGAGGATCGCGGTGGTAAAGTCGGGACGGCAGCGTCCGGCATCGATGTCCTCGATGCGCAGCAGGAACCGCCCGCCGGCCCTACGGGCGGCCAGGAACCCGACCGCCGCCGAATGGGCGTGGCCGAGATGCAGCAGGCCGGTCGGGCTGGGTGCAAATCGGGTGACGCCGGCACAGGCGGGGGGGCGGGCTTGGTCCATGGCCGCGACACTACCATAATCGGGGCAGCGCGGGATGCCGAAGCCCCCGCCACTGTCACGGAACGATGATGGAATTGCCGTTAGGGATACTATATTTTGCTCACCATGGTGTGAGGTAAAGGTTACGGGTGCCGTGCAGAGCTATCCCGCCCTCGTACTCAATGCGGATTTCCGTCCGCTCAGTTATTTTCCGCTCTCCCTGTGGTCGTGGCAGGAAGCGGTGAAGGCCGTCGTGGCCGAACGGGTCAACGTGGTGTCCGAGTACGACCGCGAGGTCCATTCCCCCACATGGTCGGTGAAACTGCCGAGCGTGATCTCGCTCAAGGAGTATATCCCGGCCAAACGCCGGCCGGCCTTCACCCGCTTCAACGTCTTCCTGCGCGATCGCTTCTCGTGCCAGTATTGCGGCCATCCGTATCCCACCCCGGACCTGACCTTCGATCATGTGGTGCCGCGCTCGAAGGGCGGGCGGACCACCTGGGCCAACGTGGTGACCGCTTGCGCCCCCTGCAATCTGCGCAAAGGCAACCGCCTGCCGCGCCAGGCGGGGATGCTGCCCCTGACCGCCCCCGCCGAGCCGTCGAGCTACCAGTTGCAGGAAAACGGCCGCGCCTTCCCCCCCAACTACCTGCACCGGTCGTGGCGGGATTTTCTCTACTGGGACTCGCCGCTCGAAGCGTTCTGAGGCGCGGCGCCGGCCGGGCAAAAAAGAACGGACCTATAACCCAAACAAAGGGGCGCTCCCGCAGCCAGCGGGAGCGCCCCTTTCCATAGTGTCCATCAATACAAATCAGGATTGCGAACACTAACCGACCGCCTATGTCCAAATACAATCCAGCATTGTCAAGCATAATGCGGCACGTTTATTGACTTTTTGCAGTTGACATGCCAAGATGGCTTCACAAGCTGAGGCTATCCCCATGGACATCGACAGGCTGAGAAAGGAATTTCCCGACGAAACCGCCTGTCGTGCGTTCTTCGAACGAATCATTTGGCGCGATGGTCGCTTCTGCCCGCACTGCGGCGGCATGAAGTCTTGGACGATCAAGGGCAAGTCCGCCCGCGCTGGTCTGTACGAGTGCGGGGAATGCGGTCAGCAGTTCACCGTCACGACCAAGACGCCGTTCCATGCTACCAAGCTTTCCCTGTGGACGTGGCTTCAAGCCCTCTACTTCATCCTCAACTCGTCCAAGGGCGTCTCGTCGGTCTTCCTCGCCAAGTGGATCGGCGTCAGCCAGAAGACGGCTTGGAAGATGGGGCACGCCATCCGTGAGATGATGGAGATTCGCGAGTTCGCCCCCGCGCTAGCGGGCGTGGTCGAGCTTGACGAGAAGTACCTTGGTGGCAAGCCGCGCTTCAAGCGGGACAACGACGGCAACGTGGTCAAGCACAAGCGCGGTCACGGCACCGACAAGCAGCCGATCTTCGTCGCCGTGGAGCGCCACGGGCAGGTTCGCGCCATCACCTTCGACAGCGATACCGTGCCGACCATCAAGGGGCTGACCGAGCGGTTCGTCCGTCCCGACGCCCACCTGATGACCGACCAGCACTCGGCGTACCAGATCGTCGGCAAGGGCTTTGCCGCCCACTCCTACGTCAACCACGGCAACAAGGAATACGCCCGCGCTGGCGTCCACAACAACACCGCCGAGAGCTTCAACAGCCAGCTTGAGCGCGCCAAGCAGGGCGTCTTCCACTGGCTGTCCAAGGACCACATCCAGCGGTATGTCAACGAGGTGGTGTTCCGCTGGAACCAGCGCCGCGCCGTCGAGAAAACGTCCAAGACTGGCGAGCGCAAGGTCGTCATGGAAACGCTGCCCATCATCGAACAGATGGGTGCGCTCCTATCAACGGCGTTCGGGCGTCAGGTGAGGCGATCCCGCGTGGGCGGCATTCGTCCCGTCACTACATGAATTTCCTGCGTTTGAAGGCTTTGACATCCACGGCGCTAAGTTCGAACCACTCGCCGTTTTTCCGCTTTGCCTCAAACCTCTTGTGCCAATATGCCTCGATGCCAACAGGATCGTCCGTTCGTATTACATGAACGGTGTCCGCTCTTTGAGGCAGTTGAATTGCTAGTTCCCGCTCTCGACGGTCGAAGGACTTGCTTCGTCCGACTTTGTAAAACTTTCCAGACTTCAACATGTAGACGAAGCCAATCGCATCATCAAAAGTAGCCGATTCTTCGGGTGCTTGTAATCCACCCTCCATTAGCACGCTGCAAATGGCGATTACATCCTCGTATCCATTGCGTTTGGCACAATATTCAGCGATTTTTTCCGCGAGTTGGGGCTTTGCGCCAAGGCGGCTCAACGTCTTTTCTGACGGAAATTCAGACGTGCGCGCCTTCATGCGAAGTTCTGCGCTTACGGGAAAATGCCCAAGCTCGCGGATTAGTTCGACATACTGCTCAATGAGAAAGTCATCGTCATAGGCGACGGTCTGTTCGTTTGGCGCTAGTCCAGCCTCTCGAACGGCGTCGTTCCAGCGCACCCAATGCTTCTTCCAGTCAGATTCCTTAATGCCCGTCTCAGTCGCGAATTTCAACCGCCCAAGGGGTGTCCCGCCGTTTGATTCAGCCGTGCGCTTGATTTCTTCCAAGATGCTTTGCTTGCTGATCGGCATTTACGGCACCAAACCACATTACTCCAGCTATCGAACATCCTACGGGTGATAGCTGTGGCTGTCACCCGTAGGTGTGAACGCAGCGTCGAAGACGTGGCAGCCCTTTTTTTGGGTTATAGGTCCGAAAAAGAACCCCCGGACCTCGCGGCCCGGGGGGTATCCGTAACGACGAAAGCGGCGTGCGTCAGCGCACGAACACCTGCACCTCACCGGTCGACCCCGTCCCGGCGGCGGAGGACATGCGCAGGCGGCTGGCCGGCAGGCCCATGTTGGTCAGCGAGCGCACCACCGCCTCGGCATTGCGCCGCGAGGTCGAGGCATTGAGCGCCTGCTGACCGGGGGTGGCGCCGGCCGGGGCGACGGCCACGACGTCGAAGGTCGAGTCGGGGCGGCGATCGAGCGCGCTCTTCACCGCCGAATACAGGGCCCCTTCGTAGTTCACGTTGGGCTTGTCGAAGCGAATGGTCACCAACGGGCCGTCGCTGGTAACGGCGGCACGCGGAGCGGCGGCGGCGGCGGCTTCGTAGGAGGCCGGGGACAGACCGCCACGGGCCGACAGCGAGGTGCCGTAGAGCTGGCCGTTCTTGATCGCCAGCGCCATGGTGTTGAGGTTCTGGCGCTCGTTGGAGACGTAGCGCTGCTGGCGGGTGACGTCGTCGGACAGCTCGGTGAGCAGCCGCTCGATCAGCACCACGGTGCGGTTGGTCTCGTCCTCGAGGATGCGCAGCTGGCGGTGGTCCTCGTCGACGGCGCCGGAGAGCTGGCGGGCGGCGCGGACCGACTCGAGCAGATAAGCGGCCAGGGCCGACGACGAGGTCACGTCGTTGGCCAGGCGGTTCATCTTCAGGACGTCTTCGTTGATCTTGTCCAGCTCGGCCTGGGCGGCGTTCCACTGCTGGGCCAGGATCGGGTTGCCCGGGGTGGTGCCGACCTGGAGGCGGGCATTGATGGCCGCGACGGTGCCGTGATAGCGCTGGCTATCCTGGACGGTGTCGTTGCGAATGGCCTGCAGCGCCTGGTTCTGCTTCGACAGCGTTCCCTGCAGCTGGCCGAGGTCGTTCCTCAGGTTGCCAACCTTGGTGCCGACGAAGGTGCCGGTCGCCGCGCCTTGAGTCACGCCGGGCGGCTCGAAGCTGCCGGTGTTGAGCGACAGCGGCTGCTGCCCGGCCGGCACCGCGGCCGCCGCGGGCTGTGCCGTCGTGTTCGAGGTTGGGAACAGGGCGTCCTCGGCGAACGAGCATCCGCCCGCCAGGAGAACCGCGCACAGGGCAGCGGCATGTGTCGTCTTCAGGGCCATTGGATGTGCTTACCTTTTTCGTCGCCAGTTCGGTAGATACCCGCCGGGTCGCAAAGTTTGTGATTTATAAGAAAAATCGATTTGCCCCCCGCCAATCGAAGGCGGATTTTACGCAAACGGCAATGGCTCCACAAGCCGCTTTTGCAATAGGGGCCATCGAATTGTATGAACAGCCCATGACGGTTGGCCGAGGCAAAAATGATGCTTGCACGATCGGGGGGGTTCGGTTAAGGTCCGCACCCTCTCCGGACGGCACCTGCCACCGGACAAGGCTGCGCCCGTAGCTCAACTGGACAGAGCATCAGACTACGGATCTGAGGGTTAGGAGTTCGAATCTCTTCGGGCGCGCCATTTTTCTTCCGTGTTGCCAATGCCTTAGCCGCAAAGGCCCGCTCCTCCCCGGGGCGGGCCATTGGCGTCGGCGGCGCCCGCTTCGGCCGCAAGGCGGCGGGCGGAGAGGACGCGAAAGGCCACCTCCGCCTGCACGGGGGCGCGGAAAACAATTTTATTTTCAGCCCCTCGATTCCCCCCGCCCCGAGGGCGACATGGCCTATTCCAGACCGATCTTGGCCTTGTTGGCGGCAATGTACTTGAGCACCGCGTCGAATCCGGGCGGCACCGGATCCTTGGCCAACAGGATCATGTTCCGCTTCAACAGCACGTCCGGCATCACCGCGATGCCGGGATTGTTGGCCAGCCCCTTGCCGACGGCGCCGACCGCGCCCAGGGTTGCCGCCACGGCCAACACCTCGTCCCGGGTGGTCGTGGACTTGCGGGCGTTCTCGGGATAGGCGGCGCCCCCCATGATGTCCTTTTGAACCTCCTGGCGGGTCGCCGAGCCCTCGTCGGCGGAAATCACCACCACGATCGGCAGATTGGGACCGCCGACTTCGGACCAATTGGCAATCTTGCCGGAATAGACTCCCGCCCATTGCGCCTTGGTCAGGCTCTTCGTCTTGATCGCATTGTTGCGATGGACGATCGGCACCACCTTGTCGCCCCCCAGCGGATAGACCTTGACGCCGGGATTGGCGGTCAGGCCGGCCTTGCCCATCAGGCCTTCCAGGGTGTTGGTGCTCATGGCGCAGGCGGTCCGGCCTTCGAGCAGGTCCTTGAAGCCGGCGCCCGAGGAGGTGCCGACGGCCTCGACATCGACCCCGGCCTGCTGGGCGATCTCCGCCTTGACCTCGGGGGTAAAGACCGCACCGGTGATGGTCGTCGATCCAACGCACTTCAGAGGCGTGCCGGCAAGGGCCGGCGACGCCAACAGGACGGCCGCAAGGCCGGCGACGAATGCATGCTTCATGGTGAATCCTCCTCTTCGATCGGTCAGGACACGGACGACCGCAATTGCCGCACCACCTCGGTCTGCACCAGTTCGACCTGGTCGCGCACCTGCGAGGCCGCGGCGCCCACGGTGTGCGACAGGTCCTTCAGGCCGCTGACCGTGGCGTCGACATGGCGGATGCTCTGGGCCAACTGCGCAACCGAGCCGGTGGCGGCGACGACGTTTCCCGCAATGGCGTCGGTGGCCTCGGACTGCTGGCGGATGGACTCGTCGATCACCCGGGCGATTTGCTGCATTTCGGCGATTTCGCGCACCAGGGAATCGATGGCGGCGGCGGTGTCGCCGATGGCCTGCTGCACCGCCTCGATCTGGGTGCCGATCTCCTCGGTGGCTTTGGTGGTCTGGCTGGCCAAGGACTTGACCTCGCCGGCGACCACGGCGAAGCCCTTGCCGGCGTCGCCGGCGCGGGCGGCCTCGATGGTGGCATTCAGCGCCAGCAGGTTGGTCTGATTGGCGATGTCGCGGATCAGATCGGAGATCTCGCCGATGCTGGCGCTCGACGAGCGCAGGTCGGCGATGGTCTGGGTGACGTGGGCGGCCTGGGTGGCGGCATTGCGGGCAATCTCGGTCGAGGAACCGACCTGACGGCTGATCTCGCCGATCGAGGCCGACAGTTCCTCGGCCGCCGCGGCGACGGTTTCGACGTTGGCCGCGGTAATTTCCGCCGATTGCGCGGCGGCATGAGTCTCGGAGCTGCCCCGATCGGCGGTCGTGCCCATGGTGAGGGCGATCTTTTCCAGGCTGACCACCGCCTCGGAGCTGGCGCGGTTGACCGTGGCCAAGGTCGCCAGCACCTGATCGACCAATTGCTGGGTTCGCGCCCGGCGCTCCTCGTCGGTCCGGCGCGCCATCGCGGCTTCGCGGTCGCGCAAGGCGAGCACCTCGACCGCATGGCGCCTGAAGACGTCGAGCGCGCGCGCCATTTCGCCCATTTCGTCCTGAACCTCGCCGCCGGCGACCGAGACGGCGGTGTCGCCATCGGCCAGCCGGTGCATCGCATCGGCCATTTCCCGCAACGGCACCACCAGGCTGCGGAACAGCAGCACCCCAAGGCCGACGATGATCAATGTCGCCATGGCGGCGGAGCCGGCGGCGAAAGCGATGCTGCGTCCGAGCGCCGCGATCAGGTTGGCGTCGGCCTCGGCGATCTCGCGGCGCAATTCCCGCTCCATCGCCCCATAGCCGGCAGCGATCGCGGCCTCTCCGGCCTGAACCGCCGCGGCGAAATCGGGCAGGCGCTCGAGGCCGACATTGTCGACCAGCGCCGCCTCGATGCCCCGGCCGCCGGCCAGCATCTTGCCCACCTGCTCCGACGCCCGGGCGTGCGCCGACCGTTGGTCGGGCCCGACGGCGCTGGCGGCCGCGGCCGCGACCCGGCGAGCCACTTCGCCGCCCGCGGCATGCATGGCCTTGAAATGGTCCGCCATGTCCGTGGGGTCGGTGGCCGCCATCGCCATGAGGACGGCAAGGTGGAAATCCTTCGCCGCCTGCATCGCCCCGCTCAACGTCTCGCCCTGGGCGGCGTTCTCCCGCTGCACCCGGGCGGCGCCGTCGACGCGCATTGCGTTCCAATAATTGAAGCCGGCAACGGCAAGAAAGGCGAAGGTCATCAGGCCGACCAGCGCATACAGGCGGGTCTTAATGGTCAACGTTGCCATGCATCACCCCGAACCTACCCTTGGATCACCCGTTATGATCGGACATCGGGGATCAGCCTGCCTAATTTTGACGGCCGAATCCAGGAAGTTCGGGGTATACCCGTCGGGCAGGCTCGGTTCGCGTGGTTCGCCGTGGCCGGCTTACCGCAGGACGTTCCCCGACGAGATCGCGCCCATGCCGGGCGCACACGCGAAACCCCCCTCCCCGCGACCGGGAAGGGGGGCTCGAACCGCGTAAGCGCGAGAGCGACCGGACTTAGAAGTCCATGTCGCCCATGCCGCCCATGCCGCCGCCGCCCGGCATCGCCGGACCCGCGTCCTTCTTGGGCTTCTCGGCGATCATCGCCTCGGTGGTGATCAGCAGGCCGGCGACCGAGCCGGCGTCCTGCAGGGCGGTGCGCACGACCTTGGTCGGGTCGATGATGCCGGCCTTGATCATGTCCACATAGGTGCCGGTCTGGGCGTCGAAGCCGAAGTTCGGATCGGTCGACTCCATCAGCTTGCCGGCAACCACGGCGCCGTCGCAGCCGGCGTTCTCGACGATCTGACGCAGCGGCGCCTGGAGGGCGCGACGGACGATCTCGAAGCCGACCTTCTGGTCGTTGTTGATCGGCTTGAGGGCGTCCAGCGCCTTGATCGAGAACAGCAGGGCCACGCCGCCACCGGCGACGATGCCTTCCTCGACCGCGGCGCGGGTGGCATGCAGCGCGTCGTCGAC
>JACRFY010000112.1 GCA_016212565.1 Magnetospirillum sp.
GGTGCTGATCAATTCCGCGTTCATGAACGGCCTCGCCGTTCCCGCCGCCAAGGCCGCGTCCATCGACCGCATCGAGTCCGAGGGTTTGGGCGAGCGCACGGTCAACTTCCGTCTGCGCGATTGGGGCGTGTCGCGCCAGCGCTACTGGGGCTGCCCGATCCCGATCATCCACTGCGACGCCTGCGGCGTGGTGCCGGTGCCGGCCGAGCAACTGCCGGTGACGCTGCCCGAGGATGTGGGCTTCGACAAGCCGGGCAATCCGCTCGACCATCATCCGACCTGGAAGCACGTCGCCTGTCCGGCCTGCGGCCAGCCGGCGCGGCGCGAGACCGACACCTTCGACACCTTCTTCGAATCGTCGTGGTACTTCGCCCGCTTCACCGCCCCGACCCGCACCGACGTTCCCTTCGACCGCGCCGCCGCCGACCGCTGGCTGCCGGTCGACCAGTATATCGGCGGCATCGAGCACGCGGTGCTGCACCTGCTGTACTCGCGCTTCTTCACCCGGGCGATGCGCGAATGCGGCTACCTGTCGGTCAAGGAGCCGTTCGACGGCCTGCTGACCCAGGGCATGGTCTGCCACGAGACCTATAAGGATCAGGCCGGCGCCTGGCTCTATCCCGACGAGGTGGTGCGCAATCCCGACGGCACCCTGGTTCATGCCGCCACCGGCCAGCCGGCCAGTGCCGGCCGCTCGGAGAAGATGTCGAAGTCCAAGCGCAACGTCGTCGACCCGGCGCATATCATCGCCACCTACGGCGCCGACACCGCGCGGCTGTTCATGCTCTCCGACTCGCCGCCCGAACGCGACCTGGAATGGACCGAATCGGGCATCGACGGCGCCTGGCGCTACGTCAACCGCCTGTGGCGGATGGTGGCTCAGATATTGCCAAATTACACCGACGTCGGCGAGCTCGGCGAAGGAGCGTTGTCCCGGCGGCGCATGATTCACAAGACCATTGCATTGGTTAGCGAGGATCTCGACCGCTTCGCGTTCAACAAGGCGGTGGCACGGATCCGCGAATTGACAAATGCGCTGGACAACATGCCGCCGACTGAACCGGGATCCGGAAAGGTCATGCGAGAAGGGCTGGAAACTATTGCCCGCTTGGCCGGGCCGATGATGCCGCATCTGGCCGAGGAGATGTGGCAGGCCCTCGGCCACGCCACCCTGCTGGTCGACACGCCATGGCCGGAGGCCGATCCGGCCTTGCTGGTCGAGGACACGGTGACCGTGGCGGTGCAGGTCAACGGCAAGCTGCGCGCCACCGTCGACCTGCCCAAGGACGCCGATCCGACGCTCGCCGAGCAAACGGCGCTTGCGCTCGCCCCGGTGATCGCGGCAATGTCGGGGAAACCCGCCCGCAAGGTGGTGGTGGTGCCGAATCGGATCGTCAATGTGGTGGTCTAGAGCCCTGGTATTGGTTGTCGTTCTGGCGCTGGGCCCGGCGGGCTGCGGCTTCCGGCCCCTGTACGGCAAGCGCGGCGATGGCGGCAGCGCCGCCTCGGACATGGCCCGCGTCCGCATCGGCAATATTCCCGACCGCTCCGGGCAGGAGTTGCGCAACGCCTTGCTCGACCGCGTCACCCCGCTCGGCGAGCCGGCCGCCCCCGCCTACCTGCTCAATGTCGCTCTCGTCGAGTCGGTCTCCGGCAGCGGCTATCGCAAGGACTCGACCGCCAGCCTGGGACGGATGGTCGTCCGGGCGACCTTCACGCTGACGGATCTGGCGGGCCGATCGTTGTGGACGGGGACCGCCGATTCGACCACCAGCTTCAACTTCCTCGGCCCCCGCTACGGCAGCGTGGCGATGGAACGCGACGCCGAGGAGCGGGCGCTTCACGATCTCGCCGACGACATCCGCAACCAGCTTGGCATCTACTTCAATCGCGGGGAGCGGCGTCGGGCCGACGACGCCGGCGCGCCGTGAAGATCGCCGGTGCGCGGGTTGCCGCTTTCCTCAAATCGCCCGATGCCGCGGCCCGGGCCATCCTCGTCTATGGTCCCGATGCCGGACTGGTGCGCGAGCGGGTGACGCAGTTGATGCGCACCGCGGTCGCCGACCTCAAGGATCCCTTTCGCGTCGCCGAACTGGCCGCCGATACGGTCAGGGGCGATCCCGCCCGCCTTGCCGACGAGGCGGCGGCGATGGCACTGACCGGCGGCCGGCGGGCCGTGGTGGTCCGCGATGCCGGCGACGGGATCACCCAGGCGGTGGGCTCGTTTCTCGCCGCCGCCAAGGGCGATGCCATGGTGGTGCTGGAGGGCGGCGATCTCGGGGCCCGCTCGTCGCTGCGCAAACTGGTCGAGGGGGCCGACAACGCCGCCACCCTGGCCTGCTACGGCGACGAAGGCGGGTCCCTGGCGGCCATCATCCAGGAAGAGTTGAAGGGCGCCGGCCTGACCGCCGAGCCCGACGCCTTGGCCTTCCTGGTCGGCCATCTCGGCGCCGACCGCCGGGTTACCCGCGCCGACCTGGGCAAGCTGGCCCACTACATGGGCGGGCAGGGGCGGGTCCGGCTGGAGGATGCCGTGGCGTGCATCGGCGATGCCGCCGCCCTGTCGATGGACGACCTGGCCATGGCCGCGGCCGACGGCGACCACGCCACCGCCCAGCGGGTGCTCGACCGCCTGCTGGCCGAGGGAACGCATCCGGTGGCGGTGCTCCGCGCCCTGTCGCGCCATTTCCTTCGCCTGCACCTGGCCGCCGGCCTGGTCGGTCAGGGGCGCTCGGTCGAGCAGGCGGTGGGGGCGCTGAAGCCGCCGCCGATCTTCAAGGTCGCCGACCGGGTCAAGCGCCAGCTCGGCCGCTGGTCCGCCGATACCCTGGGGCGCGCCGTCGAGCTGCTGCTGCATGCCGAGGCCGACTGCAAGACCACCGGCATGCCCAATCCCGAAATCTGCTCGCGGGCGCTGATGCAACTGGCGCGCGCCGCCGGCCGCCGCTGAACGAGGATGTCCATGACCAAGCCGGCCCCCGCACTTCGCCATCCCCGCCTGGTCGCGGCGGCGGTCCTGCTGGCCGTGACGCTGCTGCTGCTGGGTGTGGTGGAGGCCGGGCTGCGCCTGCTCGCGCCCACCGCGGTGGTCAGCATCGGCTGGGGCGACAGCGTCAACGGCCGCCGCTACGGCTGGGGCTTCGATCCCCACGAGATGATCATGGTCCGCGATCCCGACAGCGGCCGCTTCTCGCTGGAGCGGGTCAATGGCGCCGGCTGGCGCGACCGCGAGCGGGTGGTGGCCAAGCGCGACGGGGCGTTCCGCGTCCTGGTGCTGGGCGATTCCAACGCCTTCGGCTATGCGGTGGCGGGCGAGGACATGTTCGGCCGCCAGCTTGAGGATTCGCTGAAGGCCGACGGCCTCGACGCCGAGGTGATCACCCTGGCCCATTCCGGCTGGGGCACCGATCAGGAGGTCGAGGCGCTGCAACGCGACGGGCTGGTCTTTCGTCCCGACGTGGTGGTGATCCACTATTGCGGCAACGACCTTACCGACAACGTGATGTGGACCATGGGCGGCAAGTTCGCCCGCCGCCGGCCGTTCATCTATGCCCTCGACGAGCAGGGCCGCGCCGTCCGCCGCCCCAACCCGGCTCATGCCGCGGCGCCGCTGGGCACCCGGGTGCAGGAGTTCTTTCTCCGCCGCGTCGAGTTGGCCAAGCGCCTGCACACCGGCTGGAAGACCATGCTGGCCTTGCGCCTGGGCCGATACGCGCTGTCGCCGGGGCAGGTGGATTTCATGGCCCTCAACCTCGGGCCCGGCCACGAGGCGTTTCTCGCCGAGATGCGCGGGCTGATCGGCACCTCCGCTCTCGACGAGGCGACGCTGACGGCGGCCATCGACCGCCATGGCCTCGCCGACGCCCGCGCGGCGCTGCTGCGGATCGCCGAGCGGGTCAATGTTCAGGAAGGGCTGGTCCAGGGCACCTGGGAGGGCGCCTTCGAAGCCAGCGACGACCGCTGGCAATTGTTGTTCGCCCTGTTCCGCGAAGCCAAGATCCTCGCCGCCTCGGGCGGGGCACCGCTGGTGCTGTCGACCGATTTCGACGACGGCCGCTGGCAGTGGGAGCGCTCGTGGCACCACGTTCCCGACGATGCCGCCACCAAGGCCCGCTACCTGTCGACCAACGACCGGCTGCGCGCCTTCGCCGCCGCCGAGGGAATCGCCTTCGCCGAGCCGGTCCATCCCGTCACCCGCGCCCGCAACGACGCCCATCCCAACGCGGCCGGCAACCGAGCCATCGCCGCCAACATCCGCCTGGCCCTGGACCGCGCCGGCTACTTGCCGCGGCAGGCCCAGACGTCGAAGTAGCGGCGGCTGTCGACCTTGGCGTGGGTGGCGGCGAAGGTGCGGCGGAATTCCGGCGGATAGACGTACTGGAAATAATAGCCGAACAGCGAGAACGGCTCCTCGCCCTTCGGCACCAGCCACAGCTCGGTGTGACAGGTGGCGATGCGGCGGATGACCTCGGCGGGCAGGGCGATGCCCAGCTTGGTCTGCTCCATCACCGTGCCGGTATCGAGCGTATAGGGGTTCCCGGCCAGGAACAGCAGCGAGCGGTAATTGTAGTAGCGGAAGGTCAGCGGATCGCCGACGGTGACGCCGCCGACCCCCATCTGAATGCTTTTGCCGGCATTGTCGGCCATGATGGCGGCGATTTCGCCGTTGATGCCCCGGGCCTCGGCCCAGTCGAGCGCCTTGGCGAAGCGCCGTCCCGGCTGCCAGCAGGCGCCCAGCACCAGCGCCATCACGATCACCAGCGCCGTGCGCTGCCGTCGTGCGCCGCCGGCCGCCAGGGCGCGCACCACCAGATCGACGGTGAGCGGCATGAACGGCATGTAGTGGTTGCTGCCGGCGCCGATCTTGGTCGCCGAGAACAGGGTCAGCACCACGCAGGCCACGTAGCTGCCGAGATACAGCCTCATCCGCCCGTCGAGCCGTTGCCGCGCCGCCTGTCCGCCCAACGCCCACAGCAGCGGCGGCAGGACCAGGTAGATGGCGAACTTCCACCACAGGGTGGTGAAGCCGTTCCAGACGTTTTCCTTGGCCGCCATCGGCGCCATCATCATCAGGTAATCGCCGAGGGGGAAGATGCCGGTGGCGGCGAAGGGGGCGAGCACGGCGCCGATGGCCGCCGCGCCGACCGCCGGCACACGGCGCACCCAGCCGCCGGCAACCCAGTACAGGGCCAGCGGCAAGAGATAGAGGGCGCTGTTGATCTTGAAATTGACGGCGATGCCGCAGGCCAGTCCCAGCAGCAGCGACGGCGCCACCTCGCCGTTGCGCGCCTCGCCCCACAGCACCGCCAGGACCGCCAGACCGACCACCACCGTCAGCGGCGCATCGGGACGGACGACGATCGACATGTTGAGGTGGAGCAGGATGGTCGCCGCGGCCATGGCGACGGCGAAACACACCGCCACGTGCCCCTGGCGGCGGCCGATCAGGGCGAGGACGGCGAAGATCAGTCCGCCGGCCAGGGCCGTCGACAGGCGGGTGACCGGCAGGGCGGTGCCGAACAGCGCCATCGGCCAGGCGCTCCACAGGAAGGTCATCGGGCCGTGAGCGTGGCTGATTCGCTCGATCGCATCGGCCCCGGAATAAACCGCCTGACCGGCCAACATACGCAGGCCGAGGGCCACCATGCTGGCTTCGTTGTATTCGAGATAGCCGGGATAGATCAGGTAGGTCAGCACGATGCCCAGGCCGCCCGCGGCGCCGAGGATCGCGAGCACCAGCGCGGCAGGGCGCTGCCAGCGGGGTTCGGCAAGGCTGGTCATGGTGTGCTCCTTATACCACCGAGCCACTGACGTGACTCGGCGGATTGCCCCTCGCCGGGCGGGCGCGTCCGCGCCCTTGTGGGCTCCGCCCACCCGTCGCTTTGCTCCGGGCCGCCCTGACGGGCGTCGTTTGCCCCGACGGGGCGGCACGGCCGCGGCCTCAATGGCCGCCGAATACCGGCGAACAGGTCATTTCGAGCGTTCACCGCTATCAGACTCCCAACGCCGTCGCGAAGGCCTCGACGCTGAGGCCGTGGGCGGCCAGTCCCTGGTCGGGCGTACCGTAGCAGTGGACGAATTCGTCCTTGAGCGTGAAGCGGTGCAGCGCGCAGGTGGCGCGGCTTTCCCACGCCAGCCGCACCACCTCGGCGGCCAGACCGCCGCGGGCGACGTGCTCCTCGATGACCACCACCGTGTCGTGGGCGGCGAGCGCCGCCACCACCGCCGCCTCGTCGAGCGGCTTGAGGGTGTGGACCGAAGCCAGCGAGACGGTTCGGCCGGCATCGCGCAGCCGCTCCGCCAGGGCGGCCGCCTTGGCCAGGATCGGGCCATAGGAGAGGATGGCCACCGACGTCCCCGCCTGTGCCGCCCCCGCCTGTGCTGCCTGCGTCGGCCGGCGCAGCCAGCGCAGGCGGCCGAAGGCGAACGGCTCGTCGGCCGCGGCGGTGAGATCGGGCTCGCCCGCCTTGCCCAGGCGCAGATAGACCGGGCCCGAGCGCTGGGTGGCGCACCACGCGGTGGCGGCGGCGGTCTCGGCGGGATCGCAGGGGGCGAGGATGCGCATGTTGGCCAGGGCCCCGGCCACCGCCACGTCTTCCTGGGCCTGATGGGTGGCGCCGAGGGTGGTGTAGGCGATGCCGGCGCCCATGCCGACCACCGTCACCGGCAGATTCTGGTAGCACAGATCGTCGCGGACGAATTCGAAGGGGCGGAACAGCGAGAAGGTGGCCATGGTGTAGGCGAACGGCTGCAACCCCTTCAGCGCCATCCCGGCGGCGATGCCGATCATCGCCTGCTCGGCGATGCCGACATTGACGAAGCGGGCCTGGTCTTCCTCGCGCAGGCGGCCGATGCCGCCCGGCGGCAGCACGTCGGCGCCGAGCAGGACGATGCGCCGGTCCTCGCGCGCGCAGCCATAGAGGGTCTCGGAGAAGGCGCTCCTCATGCCGGCTCCTCCAGTTCGGCCAGGGCGCGGGCGTATTCGTCGTCCTTGGGCACCTTGTAGTGCCAGGCGGTGGAATCGGCCATGAACGAGACGCCGCGGCCCTTGACCGTCTCGGCCACCACCATCAGCGGCCGGTCGCCGCGGCGGCCGTGGACGGCGGCGACCAGGGCGGCACCGTCATGGCCGTCGACCTCGGCGACCTCCCAACCGAAGGCGGCGAATTTGGCGCCCAGCGGATAGAAGGCCGGGAAGCTGTCGCGGGTGCGCCACGGGGCACTCTGGAAGCCGTTGGCATCGACGACGGCCACCAGATTGCCGGCTCCCAGCGAGGCGGCGGTGGCCACCGCCTCCCAGGTCGAACCTTCCTGCAATTCGCCGTCGCCGAGCAGGCAATGGACGATGCCGCCGCCGCCGCTTACCCGCTCGGCCAGCGCCATGCCCAGGGCCATCGACAGCCCGTGGCCGAGCGAGCCCGAGGCCGCCGCTACGCCGGGGACGCCGAAATCGGGATGGGCGCCGAGCCGGCCGCCCTCGGTGCAATAGGCATCGAGATCGGCGCGGCCGAGCACGCCCAGATCTTCGAGCACCACATAGAGCATGATGGCGCCGTGGCCCTTCGACATCAGGAAGCTGTCGGGTCCCTCGCCGGATCCGCGCATCAGGCCGTGATAGACGGCGTCGACGATCTCGGTGCAGGAGAAGGCGGTGGCGATGTGCAGGGCCCCGACCCGGCGCGAAATCTCCAGCACCCGGCGTCGATAGCGGCGGCAGCGGGAGGCCGCGGCGGCGGAGTCGAAGGAGTTGCGGCGAAGGACACTCATGGCCCGGTGATACCCACGCGGACGGGCGGGCGCAACTGCTTTCGGGCCTCGCCGTTGAAGGGTGGCATCGGGACCGCAGATCGACGATACTGCCGCTTCCCGATGCCGAAGCCCGTCCCGAGCGCCGAATGCCCGGATCGTTCGGCATCATCGTTTGCGGAGAGAGAATGCAGAAGGTTGATAAGCGGAACGCCGCCAAGGGCACCGCCGGGTTCGGCGACCGCATGAGCAGCGCCGCCGCCGCCAAGAGAGCAATGCTGGAGAAGTTTCAGGCCAACAAGGTCGACGTCAACGATCCCGCCTACCAGGAACAGCAGGCCGCCCGCCAGGCCGCCGAGGCCGCGCGCGCCGCGCGCGACGCCCAGCGTCGGGCCGAGAAGGACGCCGCCAAGGCCCAGGTCATCGCCGACCGCAAGGCGGCCCCGGAGGCGGCCGAGGCCGCGGTCCTTGCCGAAGAGGCGGCCCGCGAGGCCGCCGCGGTGGAAGCCGCCGCTGCCGCGGTGGCCCTGGAGGCCCAGCGCAAGGCCGCCCGCGATGCCCGCTATGCGGCGCGCAAGGCGCGGAAGTAGCTCAGGCCTTATAGATTACGGCGAGGATTTCGAGGCTCTCGTTGCCCGAGGGGGTGCGGACGGTGACGCAGTCGCCGACCTGCGCCTTGAGCAAGGCGCGGGCGACCGGCGAGATCCAGCTGATGCGGCCGCGGTCGGTATCGATCTCGTCGACACCGACGATGGTGACGGTCAACGCTTCGTCGCGCTGGTTGGCATAGGTGACGGTGGCGCCGAAGAAGACGCGGTCGCTGGCTCGTTGCGCCCCGGGATCGATCGGTTCGGCGATCTCGATCCGCTTGTTGAGGAAGCGGATGCGGCGGTCGATCTCGCGCAGGCGCTTCTTGCCGTACAGATAGTCGCCGTTCTCCGAGCGGTCGCCGTTGCCGGCCGCCCACGACACCACCTCGACCACCTTCGGCCGCTCGACCCGGCTGAGATGACGCAGCTCGTCCTGCATCCGCGCCAGCCCGGCGGGGGTGATCAGGTTGCGGGTTCCGGGGGGAAGCAGGGGCTGGTCGTCGTCATCGTCCATGGGGAAACCGCTCAAGAGGTGCCGGGGATGGCTTGGCCGTCGAACACGGGCGCTATCCTACACCACCCGGCCGTCCCACGGCCACGGCGCACGCGGCGGCGAAGCACGGTCACAGCGTTGACGATGTCTCATTCTATTTTGACGTGAGCGGTGCCAACCGCAGCAACAAGACCATGCCCCGCCGCCGGGCATTGACCAAGATCGATCTTGCCGACGGGACGGGCATCATCCCGGATGCCGTCTTCCACCTCACCGACCCGGAGGGTAACCCGCGCCTGTTCGTGCTGGAGATGTACAACCAGTGGCGCACCAAGCGCATGGCCGACAAGCTGGCGGAATACCGCCATGCCATCGGGGAGCAGGCGATAGAGCGGCAGTTCGAGTACCCGCACAGCCCGCGTATTCTCGCCGTGTTCGAGGATGACAAGGCGTTGGAACTGACCCAGCGCCACCTGTCGCAGCGGGCGGACTTCGGGGCGGAGTTTTTCCCGTTCTTCTTTTTCCAGACGTTGCCGGGGTTCATGGCGGATTTCCGTAACGGGTGGCGGAAGATCGGGGATACGCGAGCAATAAGTTTATTTTGACCGTAGCGCATATCACGTTGGAATGGCGTTAATTGGAGTGGTAGCCATGATCGGCCTTGCAGAAGAAGAGTGGGTTCCCTACCACCGACGCGCGCTGCACGCACTCACCGCGCTCGGCCAAAGCATCAAGAGCGTTCACCCCCACTCCGCCGGCCATGAATATACGTCGATCATGTCTAGTTTTTTGGTGCACAATGTTTCGGCTGCAAAATCACTGCTTTCTTTGTGTGAAAACATGGGAACGGACTGGTTTCCCGTAGCGGTTGGCTATGGCATTGCTCGCACGATATTCGAAGTCGATGTCACAGCTCATTACATTGCTCTGGAACCACAAGAGAGAGTCAGTCAATACATACTATTTGAGCACATTCTTAACAAAAAGGCGATGGACGCGTGCAAGAGACACCGAAGAAGCGACGACCCTTTATCGCGCGAGGCGATGGATAATGAGTGGCGTGGAAAATGGGAACAGCGAGAGCACGAGATAGATAAACAGTATGAAGCCGTTAAAGCTCTCTTCACAAAAAAGAGACGCGACGGCAAGGACTGCATATTCAATAACTGGTCAGGAAAGAATATCCGCGACCTTGCTACCGCAACAGGGCACGAGGCCGCCTACGATATATTCTATTCAAAGCTATCATCGTTTACACATATTGACGTGTTATCTGCAAATCAGTTCTTGCGACTGCGGCCAAACGGCCTCACTTTTACGCAACGCGCCACCCCATTTCATGTGGGGGAGGTTCTCCACGATGCTGCGTCATTCCTCACATGCTACCTAAGGTTGTTTGGCACGCAGTTTGATGTCTGGGACGATGCTGCCGTAAGTGCGTGTTGGGATGCCTGATGTCGACAAACGATGGTCTTGGTAAGAACCGGCAATTGCAGTCAACACCCCGCTCAGCGAGCGATAAATAAAAAAAGGGATGGCCGAGTGTGCACCTCGGCCATCCCCCGCCCCTCAGAAGGGAAAACGTCAGTTTTCAACGGACGCATCACGAATGCCGATACGCTCGCTCACCCCTGCGTCCACCTCGGACAACAGCCACGCGACACGATTGAGGCCAAGCTTGACCCGGTGTGGGAATTGGCCGGCCGCTTCCAGGCGCGCGA
>JACRFY010000116.1 GCA_016212565.1 Magnetospirillum sp.
GCTTGGCCGCGGCGCCCGGCGAGGGCCAAATGTAACCCTAGACCATCCTGCGTCATCTTCGACGCAGGATGGTCTAAGACGCTTGGGGGGACGACCATGACCAACAGTGAGACCGTCGCGCCGCCGACGACGCTCGACCGCAATCTCGCCCTCGAAGTGGTGCGGGTGACCGAGGCCAGCGCGCTGTCCGCCGCCCGCTGGACCGGCCGGGGCGACGAGAAGGCGGCCGACAATGCCGCGGCGACCTCGATGCGGCAGGCGCTGAATGCCCTGGTGATGGACGGATTGATCGTCAATGGCGAGGGCGAGGGCCCCGACCGCCCGCTGCATACCGGCGAACGGGTCGGTGCCGGCGGCGGGCCGCGGGTGGAAATCGCCCTGACGCCGCTGGAAGGCGCCACCATCTGCGCCAAGGGGGCGCTCAACGCGCTGTCGGTGGTGGCCCTGACCGAGGCCGGCGGCTTCCTGGCCGTCCCCGATCAACTCTATTTCGACAAGATCGCCGTCGGCCCCGGCCTGCCCTTGGGGGTCATCGACCTCGACAACACGCCGGAGGAAAACCTGGCCCGCATCGCCGCGGTGCGCGGGGTGTCCATCGACGACCTTACCGTGTGCGTCCTCGACCGCCCGCGTCATGCCGATCTGATCGGGCGTCTCTACGATGCCGGCGCGCGGGTGTCGCTGATCGACGACGGCGACGTGTCCGGCGCCATCGCCGCCGGTCTGCCCGACAGCGGCATCGACGTCTACATGGGAACCGGCGGTGCCGCCCAGGGCGTGCTGGCCGCGGCGGGGCTGAAATGCCTGGGCGGGCAGATGCAGTGCCGGTTCTTCCTGCGCGGCGAGGACGAGAAGATGCGCGCCCGTCGCGCCGGCATCACCGATTTCGCCCGCAAGTTCACCCTCGACGATCTGGCCAGCGGCGAGGTGATGTTCGCCGCCACCGGCATTACCGACGGCCATGTGTTGCGCGGCGTGCGCATGCAGGGCGACCGGGCGACCTCGCATTCGCTGGTGATGCGCTCGTGCACCGGCACCATCCGCCATCTCACCGCCCATCACGATCTGGCCAAGAGCGACGGTCTCCACTTGCGATGACCGCGACCGCCGTCGTCCCGCCCGCCTTTCTCGGCGTCGAGCGCTCGCTCGGCGGGCGACGTTGGCAACGGCACGACGGCGACGAGCGGCTGGCGCTGACTCTCTCCCAGCGGCTGGGGCTGCCGGAGGTGGTCGGCCGGGTGCTGGCCAACCGCGGCATCGGTCTCGACGCGGCCGAGCTGTTTCTCGCCCCGACGCTGAAGGCCCTGCTGCCCGATCCCTTTCATCTCAAGGACATGGATGTCGCCGCCGGGCGGCTGGTCGCGGCGGTGACCAACGGCGAGCGGATCGGCGTGTTCGGCGATTACGATGTCGACGGCGCCACCTCATCGGCAGTGCTGAAGACCTTCCTCGAAGCGGTCGGTGCCGAGGTCCGGGTGGTGATTCCCGACCGCATCGCCGAGGGCTACGGTCCCAACGCCCCGGCGCTGCTGCGTCTGCACGCCGAGGGCTGCCGGGTGGTAGTGACGGTCGATTGCGGCACCTCGGCGTTTGCGCCGCTGGAGGCGGCGGCCGCCGCCGGTCTGGAGGTGATCGTCGTCGACCACCACGAGGCCGAGGCGCGACTGCCGCCGGCTTTGGCGGTGGTCAATCCCAATCGCCTCGACGAGGACAGCCCGCACGGCCATCTCGCCGCGGTGGGGGTGGTGTTCCTGCTGGTGGTGGCGGTCAATCGCGGCCTCAAGCAGGCCGGCTGGTTCGGCGGTTCGCGTCCGGCACCCGATCCGATGCGCTGGCTGGATCTGGTGGCGTTGGGTACGGTGTGCGACGTGGTGCCGCTGAAGGGAGTCAACCGCGCCCTGGTGGCCCAGGGGTTGAAGGTGATGGCCGGGCGCGGCAATGTCGGCCTCGCCGCCTTGGCCGACGTGTCCGGAGTCCGCGAGCGGCCCGAGGCCTATCACCTCGGCTATGTCATGGGGCCGCGGGTCAACGCCGGCGGCCGGGTCGGCGAGGCCGAGTTGGGGATGCGGCTGCTGTCCTGCGACGACGCCGACCGGGCGCTGGCGATGGCGCAGCGCCTCGACGGCTACAACAAGGACCGCCAGGAAATCGAGGCGGCGGTGTTGATGGAGGCCATCGAGCAGGTCGAATCCCGCCCCGACGATGGGCTGCCGCTGCTGATCGCCTCCGGCGACGGCTGGCATCCGGGGGTGATCGGCATCGTCGCCGGCCGGCTCAAGGAACGCTACAACCGCCCGGCCTGCGTCGTCGCCTTCGAGGGCGAGGTGGGCAAGGGCTCGGGCCGATCGGTGAGCGGCCTCGATCTCGGCGCGGCGGTGATCGGCGCCCGCCAGGAGGGAATCCTCAGCGCCGGTGGCGGACATGCCATGGCCGCCGGCTTCACCGTCTCGCGCCCCCGTCTGCCCGACTTCGCCGCCTTCGTCGCCGCCCGCCTCCAGGCCCAGTTGGCCGGCGAACTGGTGCCGGTGATGGAACTGGATGGCGCCGTCGATTGCGGCGGCTGCACCGTGGCCTTGATCGAGACCTTGAAGATGCTCGGCCCGTTCGGATCCGGCAATCCCGAGCCGCGCTTCGCCGTCACCGCCGCCCGCATCGTTCGCGTCGACGTGGTCGGCTCCGGCCATGTCCGCTGCCAGTTGGTCGGGGCGGGCGGACAGCGGCTGAAGGCCATCGCCTTCCGCGCCGCCGACAGCGAACTGGGCCATGCCCTGCTGTCCTCGCAGGGGCAAAGCTTCCATTTCGCCGGGACGCTGAAGGCGGATACCTGGCAGGGGGCGACCAGCGTCCAACTCTTCATCGACGACGCCGCTCCGGCGCGGTAGCGCCGAGCCATTTGCCACCAAGCCACCAAGGGGGGCGCCGCTGCCGCGCATTCACCTCCTTGGTGCCTTGGTGGCCTCCTCGGCAACAGCCAACGAAAAGGCCCCCCGGCTGGCGCCGGGAGGCCTCTCGAAGCTTCGACCGTTGCCGGGATTTACGGCAGGACGATCTCGACGCGACGGTTCTGCGGCTCGCGGACGTTGTCGCCGGTCGGAACCAGCGGCTCGCCTTCGCCGCGGGCGACGACGGCGATCTGGTCGGCGGGGATGCCCTGCTGGATCAGGCCGGTCTTGACCGCGTTGGCGCGCTTCATCGACAGCGCCATGTTGTACTTGTCGCTGCCCGAGCGGTCGGCGTGGCCGGTCAGGTTGACGCGCGAGCTGCCGGTGGCCTTGGCGGCCTTGGCGGCGTCACCGACGATCCGCTGGGCTTCGGCGGTCAGGTCGGTCTTGTTGAAGTCGAAGAAGACGATGAAGTTCTTCTGCGGGGCCGGAGCCGGCTTGGCCGGGACAACCGCCGGAGCGGCAACCGGAGCCGGGGCCGGGGCGGCCGCGGCGACCGGCATCGGCGCCGGGGTGGGCTTGGCGAACTTGTAGGTGAAGCCGAGCAGCACCGAGTGGTTCTGATAATCGGCGTCGCCCGAGGTGGCGGTCCCGACATCGGCATCCAGGGTGGCGAAATAGCGATACTGCGCCTTCAGGGCCCAGTTGGGGGTCAGGTCGTAGCCGACGCCGGCGATGCCCTGATAGGCGAACTGGTTGTCGTCGTTGCGAGCGCCGGTGCCCTTGAAATCGCTGTCCAGGAACGCCCAGCCGATACCGGCGCCCAGGAAGGGGTGCCACTTGCCGGCTTGGTTGAACTCGTAGATGCCGTTCAGCATCGCGCTCCACGAGTCGATGTTGTCGTTGCCGCGGTAGCCGCCTTCGAGTTCGAGCTTCGGGCCACCGAAGTTGTAGCCGACTTGGCCGAGGCCAACCCAGCCCCAATCGGAATCGGCGGCCTTGCCGGGATCCTGCATGTAGTTGCCGCCGGCATCGGCGCCGACATACCACTGGGCATTGGCCACGGCGGGCAGGCCGGCCAGCATGGCGGCGGCGAGAACGGTCTTCAACGTGCGCATGACTGCGGTATCCCCATGTTCGGCAAATTCATTGACACGACTTCTATCGCAGCTTCGGCGCTAACACAAGTGACTCAATGGCTAGCCCGGATTCGTGGGACACAACCGTTGCAAGGATGCAACATCTGGTGTGCGTTACGCCCGGGGAGCCGGAGGCGCGGCTTCGGCGGCCACCTCGGGCGAGAGCTCCGGCGCGGCGACGCGATCGGCTTCCGCCTTCAGGCGATGGAAGGCGCGCACGCTGAACGGGATCAGGCCCAGATACGCGCTGCCGAGCAGCGCCAGGGTCAGCCACGGCTCGGTGACCAGGAAGGCGGCCAGCAATCCCACCACCAGCAGGATCGGCAGCACCCAGCCATGCGGAATCCGGACCTTCTTGAACGAGAAGGTGGGAATCTTGCTCACCATCAGGAAGCTGACCCCGACCAGGAACAGGGCGGCCACCGCGGGATGGGCGGCCACGCCGTCGCCGAACTCGAAGCTGACCACCATCGGCACCATCACCACCCCGGCGGCGGCGGGGGCGGGGACGCCGGTGAAGAAGTTGTAGGCATAGGGCGGCAGGTCGGTGCCCAGCATGGTGTTGAAGCGGGCCAGCCGCAGCGCGCAGCACACCGCGAACAGCATCGCCAGCACCCAGCCGACGCCGCCGGCGCCCTGCATGGTCCAGAAATACAGCAGCATGGCCGGCGCCACGCCGAAGCTGACGAAGTCGGACAGCGAATCGAGTTCGGCGACGAACTTCGAGGTCCCTTGCAGCAGACGCGCCAACCGTCCGTCGAGGCCGTCGAGAAGTCCCGCCAGCAGGATGGCCACCACGCCTTCCTGCCACTTGCCGTGGACGCCGAAACGGATCGCCGTCAGGCCGGCGCACAACGCCAGCAGCGTCAGCATGTTGGGGATCAACTGGTTGATCGACAGTCCGGCGATGCGCGGCACCAGCCGGCGCGGCGACCGGCGGCCCTGGCGGCGGCGGCGGAACATCAGCGCACCTCGCCGTCGCGGTCGGGCTCGGCGGAGAGAAGATCGGCCAGCACGGTCTCGCCGGCCAGCATGCGCTGGCCGCAGGCGACCAGCGGCGCCACGCCGTCGGGCAGGTAGACGTCGACCCGCGAGCCGAAGCGGATCAGCCCGAAGCGGCGGCCGGCCGGCATCTCCTGGCCCTCGACCAGATCGCACTTGATGCGCCGCGCCACCAGGCCGGCGATCTGCACGAAGGCGACGTCGCGGCCGTCGTCGGTGACCATGCGCACCGCCATGCGCTCGTTGTCCTCGCTCGCCTTGTCCAGCGAGGCGTTGAGGAAGGCGCCGGGCTTGTAGGCGAGACGCACCACCCGGCCGTCGACCGGGACGCGATTGACGTGGACGTCGAACACGCTCATGAACACCGACACCCGCATCCGCGGCTCCGAGCCCATGTCGAGTTCGATCGGCGGCACCGCGTGGCCGACCATGCACACCACACCGTCGGCGGGGCTGATCACCAGGCCGCGGCGGGTGGGGGTGACGCGGTCGGGATCGCGGAAGAAGTAGACGCACCACAGCGTCAACAGCAGCCCCAGCCATCCCAACGGCGCCCACACTTGTCCGAGCAGGAACGCCGCCACGGCGAACAGGGCGATGAACGGCCATCCTTCGCGGTTGATCGGAGTCCACAGGTAGCGGGAGAGGGAGATCTCTTGAACCTTCACGGTCGTCGTCCTCGTTGTCGAAGGGGCATTGTAAACTGACGGTGCGGTAACGTTAATACCCTGGAATAAGTCCCAGTCTGACTCTTTTTATGCGTGGGGCCCGCGTGTTACTGTCGCGGCCGTGGGCAGAAGGCCAGGAGCGATGCCGGAAAACAAGAGCGTGTTGATCGGCGGCAAGCCGATTCCGATCGATCTGAACGATTTGCGGGTGGCGGGCGTGCAGGCGCTCTCCACCGTCGACGGGCCGGTCCATTTCGATTTCGCCTATCGCGACGTTCGCGTCGCCGGGCGCTACAACGAGAGTGGCGGGAACACGGCGGTGCTGAAGGTGGTTGCCGATCTGGGGCCGATGCCCTTTACCGCCGAATCGCCGCATGCGCGGACGACCCTGGCGCAGATCGTCGATCACGCCAACGCGCTGCTGGGACCGATTCTCAAGGTGGTGCAGGGGCGGATCCTGTTGGGGTCCGAGGTTGCCATTGCCGCGCCGGCGTCGGCAACCCAATTGGTCACCGCCTTTGCCCGCGTGCTGATCCCGGCGGTTCCCTATCTCGATCTGGTCTCGCTGGTGGTGCGGCCGCCGCTGGCCGCGGCGCGGCCGGGAGAAAGTGCGCTGCGGCCGCAATGGCGCCGCGCCGCCGGTCCCCGCTGACCCGGTCCGGTCAACGGCTCTCCTGCGGGTGGGCTTCGCCGCGGGCGGAGCGGTAGACCACCGCATCGGCGATGTCGCCGTCGCCGCGATGAACGATCCGCCAACCGGCCGACCCGCCCGATCCGGCGGAGGTCACCACCAGATTCTCGCCATCGTGCGGCAGGACGGCGGTGGCATCCCACAGGACCTCCGACCGTGCCAGGGTGCGGCCGCGGGTGTCGAAGCGCTCGCCGCCGATGACGTGGCGGCCGTGGCGCGGAGCGCCGCTGCCGGAAATTCGCCACCAGCCATCGGGTTCGGTGCGGGTGCGGCCGATCAGCCGCTGGTCGAGGGACACCGTGACCAGAGAGCCGGGCTCGGCGCGGCCGGTGATGCCCAGGCTCCCGCGCGGGCCGCGGTCGACCATGGCGATGGACAGGCCCAGTCCGGCGGCATCGGGGGGGGCTTGGATCAGCCGCCAGCCCTCGCCGGGGATGGTTTTCACCACCAATGCGGCGCCGGGCTCGTCTTCGGGCAGGACCACCACCGCCAGGGCGCCGCTGTCGAGGGTGAAGCGGTGGATGCCCGGGACCAGCGGCAAGCTGGGAACGAACACCCATTCGCCGCGTGCATCGACGGCGGCGCGGCCGATCTCGGACCCGTTGTCGAAGATGCTCACCTCGCCCCCGGTCGGGGCGCGGCCGGCAATCATGGCGTCGCCGTGGGCACCGATCCGCACCACATCGAACGCGGCGGGAGCGGATGAGGGCAGTTGGGTTTCGACGGCGACCACCGGCGGTGGCGACGACGACGACGCCGGCTCATCGAGTTCGAGGACCAGCGCCCACATGGCCGCAGCGAGTGCGACGGCGAAGCCGATGGTGACAAGGACGGCGGGACGTGTGACCAATGGCGGGTTCCAAGCATGTAACGAAAAAGTGCGCAACCGTACAGATTCGTTGTCTCTGGGGCAATCATCCCCTTGGCTCAGGGCCCCCCGGAATGCAGCGGGTGGGTTGACCGTCGCCGTGCCACCTGGAACACTGCCCGGACGCACCATGGAGAGGTGACGATGCGCGCGGTTGCCCCCGTTCCGGTTCCGCTGTGGGATCTGCCCACCCGGCTGTTCCATTGGCTGCTGGTGGTCCTGGTGGCGGCGCTGTGGGTGAGCGGCGAGTTCGATGTCCTGTCGCTGCATCTGGTTCTCGGGCCGGTCGTTCTGACCCTGCTGCTGTTCCGCCTGGCCTGGGGCGTGGTGGGAAGCTCCAGCGCCCGCTTCGCCGCCTTCGTTCGCGGCCCGGCGGCGGCGTTGGCCTACCTGCAGGCGTTGCGCCGCGGCGAATCCTGGCCGGGCCTGGGGCACAACCCGCTTGGTGCTTACAGTGTCGTGGCGCTGCTGGGCATGCTGGCGGTGCAGGGAGCA
>JACRFY010000114.1 GCA_016212565.1 Magnetospirillum sp.
CTTGACCCGGCCATCCACGTGGTGCCGCTTTCGACAACGATAGTCATGCGGAAAGACGTGGATGCCCGGATCAAGTCCGGGCATGACGATTATTCTGGGGTCGCGGCAAAACCAAATAGAGATGTGTGAATGCCGTAGCGCAAGGCGGGGATCCACGGTGACGCAGCAACGCATTGACTTCATGGGATCTTTTGGCCGACACGTGGATTCCCGCCTTCGAGCTTGTGAAGGAATGTCGCCAATACCCCAGGAAACGTCATTCCCGCGAAAGCGGGAATCCATGCATCAACGAAAATGCCTTATGTTTCAAGGCAAAGCTGCGTTGCCGTGGATCCCCGCTTTCGCGGGGATGACGACTGGGGAGGCGTCCGCGCGATTCCTTCGCACGCTCCTGCGCGTGGATGACGGACGATAGGAGCGGGCAAGGGGCTCCGTCCCTACTTGCTCTCCACCGCGGCCTGAGGTGCGGCAACCGGGGCGGCCGGTTCGGCTTCGGCGGTCACCTTACCCTCCTCCACCGCCTTGGCCTGCGGAACCGGCACCGGCGCATACGGCGCGGCGAGGTAGCCGCTGCCGTCGGGCGCGGCGACGGCGTAGGGAACGTTTCGTCCCGGCTTGGCCGCCGGCAGGGTGAACACCGGCTCGGGCTGCGACAGGTACATCTCGGTGCCGGGCAGGGGGACGGCGCCGGCGCCGCGCGGCGGCGCGTCGGTCGGCCAGCCGGGGGCCTGCCCCGGGGCCGGGCGCTGCGGCTCGGCATTGCAGCCGGCCACGGCCAGCGACAGGACGGCGAGGCCGGCGGCGGCGAGGCGCGACATGAGGTCCCTCATTTCCATTGCCGGGTCAGGGCGGCCATCAGGTTGTAGGCCATCGACTGCCCGACCGCCTTGGGCTTGGGCGGCTTGCGCTTCCTGTGGAAGCCCGAGCCGTCGGCGGTATAGTGGTCGTCGCCCACCGGGCCGAACATCTCGCCCTCGGGATCGTCCTCGGTGAAGCCGTCGGGGCCGGCCAGCCACTGCTTGTTTTCGGAACTCCACTCCTTGAGCCCCTTGCTGTTGACGTAGCCGACGATGGCCCCGGTCCTGACGTCGAGCACCCGGGCGCGCAGCTCGTAGCCGGTCCGCGACCGCTCGTTGCGCGAAATCAGCACCTCGGCCAGGTAGTCGGCCTTGCCTTGGAGGGCGCGGACCTCCACGGTACGCGCGTTGTCGGTGGTCATGTCCGCCCCGGTCAGGCGGACGATGGCGGCGCGGTCGACCACCGTGGCGCCGATGTCGAGGAAGGGGCCGAGGAAGCCGTCCTGGAACTCCCACTCGAAGGTTTCGGTCGTATCCTGGCGGTTGCGGTCCTTGACCCGCTGCTCGACCTGCATCGAGGTCTGGGCGTTGCCCTGGGTGTCGAGCGTGATGTCGCCGCCCAGCTTGCTGCCGCTCTCGGTGCGCTGGGTGACGCGGGTGTCGGCGTACCAGTCGCTCAACGTGTCCGACAGGGCCCGGTTCCAGAAGAAGGCCAGCCGCGGTTTGCCCTTGGCGGCATAGGCGGCGGCGAACTGGGCGGCGGTCTCGTCGGTCCTGGCCTTGCCCTTGGCGTCGGACTCGGCGGCGGACTTGCGCTTGTGGACCTCCTGGCTGCGCACCGGGGGCGCCACCGGCGGCGGCGGCTCGTAGGCCGGTACGGCATTGCCCTGGGCCGCCACCGCGCCGGGCAGCGCGAGGGCCGCCGCGGCGGCGAAGGCCAGCAGGCGGCGGACCATCAGCGGGTCTCCCGCAGTTCGACCATGTAATAGGCGGCGTTGCGGCTGCCCATCGAGCTTTCCCGATAGGTGTTCGAGGTCCGCGCCGGCAGCGAGACGCGCTTCCAGGCGCTGACCGGTTCGCCGGGGGCCTGCATCTGGTCGTAGAACTGGGTCCGCGCCTCGGCGTTGAGCGGGAAGTCGGTGCAGTTGATCACCTGCGCCGTGACCTCGACGGTGCCGGTGGCGGTGCGCCGGGCGCCGACCTGGCGGACATAGACCTTGTTGATGATCTTGGGATCGACGATCGACACGCTGTTGAGCGGCATCTCGATCACCGGCGAGGGATCGCCGGGGGCCAGTCCGGGCAGGGCGATCAACTGCCGCTGGCTGTTGATCGCCGCCATGTTGCACACCGGCGCCGGTTCCTGCACCTGGGCGCAGCCGGCCAGGGCCAGGACCAGCGGGACGAGGCGGACTTTGTTCATCGGCGCGGCTCCCTCGTGCACTGATTTTGTGGGCCGGATCGGACCCCTAGCGATAGATGACGGCGTCCTGGCCGCTCTTCGAGAAATCGTAGAGGCCGGTCCACACGATCTCGCCGGTTTCGAGATCGACCATCTCGAAGACGATCTGGGTGAAGCGGCTCATCATCCCCGACTTGGGATCCCAGGAATCGAGCGAGGTGATGCGCCCGCCGAGGCGGTAATCGCCGCCCTTCTGGGCCAGCGCCTCGGGCAGCGACCCCTTGTCGGCGATGCCGGCGCGCTTGATCTTGCGCTCGGAGGTGACCATGCCGGCATAGTGGCGGCCGACGAAGTTCATCCGCCCCTGGGCGGCGCGGTTGAGGCCGACCCGCAGGCGGTCGGTGATGGTGTTCTTGTTGATGCGCGAGGTGCTTTCGTTGGCGAAATACTCGGCGTCGATGATCACGTTGGGGGCGAGCTGGGCATTGGCCAGCCGCGGTTCGGCCAGCATGTCGCGGATCATCTGGTCGGTCATGCCGACCACGTCCTGGCTCTCGATGCCGACGCCCTTGACCGGCCCCAGCGCGCCGGGATCGTTGTAGGTGGTCGGCGTGCCGGCCGCATTCTGCACGGTATTGCAGCCGGCCAGCGACAGCGCCGCGGCGACGAAAATCAGCGAACGGCGCATCGAAATCCGCGCTCCCGAACAAAAGAGTCACGGGAGAATAGCGGATGAACGTCCGCTTTGCACGGACGTTTTCGCGCAATGGGACAGGGCGCCGCCGCCCTTGTCCCGCGCTGCGGACGTCTGCCTCTAGGGAAGGTTGGGCAGGGGTGCGGTCTCGGCGCCGCCCTCGCGACGGCTGACCACGCCGGCCTTGATCATCTGCTGCACGATGCCTTCGAGCACGCTCATGCTGCGCACGAAGCCTTCGAGCGGCATGTGCACCACCGTGTCGACCACCGGACGCGGGTCGGTGCCGGCCTCGCCGGGGACCAGGGTGTAGAGTTCAAGGCGCACCGTGCCGGCGATGACGTCGGCGCGGCCGATGCCGTGGCTGAAAAGGTCGTTGCTCATGATCGCCCCCGCTGAGAATTCGTGTCCCGGTGATAATCCAGTTCGGCGCCGTCGGGAAGGGGCGCGAACCGTCGCGGGCCGGCAATCTGCCGGCGGGCAATTGTCTTATACCGGCGAGCCGCCGAAGCGACTCGCCTGTTTGCCCTCGCCGGGCGGGCGCATCCGCGCCCTTGGCCGCAAATACCGGCGAACGGGTCGGTTCGAGCGTTCGCCGGTCTTATCGCGCGCATGGTCGCTTGGAGTCGCGGGTGTCGCACAGAGCGGCCATGGTCAGCACGCCGTGCCATTCCGCCAGTTCGCCCGGCGGCACCGCCGCGCTCCGCCACGCCCGCGTCAGCACGTAGAGGGCGTCGCGGCCGCGCACGGCATGAATCACCGAGACCTGCGGCAGGCCGTCGGCCTTGATGCGGGCGCAGGCGATCAGGCGCGAGGCGGCCTCGACCGCGCCGCCGACCTGGGCGGGACGGATCGGCTCGGCGCCGACGCCGTCGCAGATTTCGTTGTCGCGCATCGCCACCAGATCCAGCACCGAGGTCGCCGTCAGGGTCGAGCCGCGAAAGGCCTGAACGGTGGTGCGGCGGTTCCACACCGCGGCACTCTCGCCGCTGGGGACCAGATCGGTCAGTTCGGCGCCCGGCTCGACGACATTGGCGACCACCGTCCAGCCGGTGAATTGCGGCACCAGCAGGCGTTCGGCGGCGCCGGCCGGGGCGGCGGCGAGAAGGACGAGAAGGGCGAGCGGAACACGGCGCATGGGACCCTCGTGACGACAGCTGCGGTCAACCTACGCCGACGGCGGGAGGCCCGCAACCTCAGTACCGCACCCCGGTCAGGACCAGGCCGGCGGCCGGCGCGGTGGGGCCGCCGGCCTTGCGGTCGCGGGCGGCCAGGGCGCGGGCGACGTCCTCGGGCTGCCACCGCCCCTCGCCGACCAGCCGCAGCGTGCCGACCATGTTGCGCACCTGATGGTGCAGGAACGAGCGGGCGGCGGCGACCACGGCGATGGTCTCGCCGTCGCGGCGGACGTCGAGGACGTCGAGCGTCTTCATCGGGCTCCTGGCCTGGCACTCGCCGGCGCGAAAGGTGGTGAAGTCGTGATGGCCGAGCAGGTGGCGGGCGCCCGCGGCCATCGCCGCGGCATCGAGCGGCTGCTGCACATGCCAGGCGCGCCCCTTGTCGAGGGTCAGCGGCGCGCGGCGGTTGACGATCCGGTAGAGGTAGGAGCGTCCCACCGCCGAGAAGCGGGCGTGGAAGGTCTCGTCGACCACCGCGGCGGCCAGCACCGCCACCGGATGGGGCTTGAGGTGGAAGTTGAGCCCGTCGCGCACGGTATTGGCGGCGAAGTCGCGGACGATGTCGACATGGGCGACCTGGCCGGTGGCATGGACGCCGGCATCGGTGCGCCCCGCCGCGTACAGCGCCACCGTTTCGCCGCACAGGGCGAAGACGGCGCCCTCGATCGCGCCCTGCACCGAGAGGCCGTTGTTCTGGCGCTGCCAGCCGACGAAGCCGGTGCCGTTGTATTCGATCAGGAGTCTGTAGCGGGGCATGGGCGGCGGTGTAGGATGCGGACGGTTCCCCTATTTGCCATAGTTGGGGCGCGATGAATACGGTTGACGCTTTGCCCCCTGCCCGCTTGCGGGAGCGGCTTCCATGACCCAGCTCCTCGCCGAGGCCACCGCGCGGCAGCGTCGCGCCGCCGATCCTCGGGCCAGCGTGTGGGTGGCGGCCAGTGCCGGCACCGGCAAGACCAAGGTGCTGACCGACCGGGTGCTCGGCCTGCTGCTGGCGGGGACGCCGCCGCACCGGATCCTCTGCCTGACCTTCACCAAGGCCGCCGCCGCCGAGATGGCCAACCGCATCGCCGGGCGGCTGGCCCGCTGGGCCACCGCCACCGATGCCGCCCTGGCTGCCGATCTTGAGCGCCTGAGCGGCGCGGCGGCCGATGCCGAGACCCTGACCGGGGCCCGGCGCCTGTTCGCCCGCGTGCTCGACGCCCCCGGCGGCATGCACATCGAGACCATCCACGCCTTCTGCCAGTCGCTGCTGCGCCGCTTTCCCCTCGAAGCCGGGCTGGCGCCCCACTTCCAGGTGATGGACGAACGCGATGCCGGCGAATTGCTCGCCGCCGCCCAGGAGGAGGTGCTGGCCGCCGCCCGCGACGGCGGCGACGGCGGGCTGGCGGCGGCGCTCGACGCCGTCACCACCCGCATCCACGAGACCGCCTTCCCCGAGCTGATGGCCGAACTGGCCCGCGCGCGCGGCCGGCTGCGGCGGCGGCTCGCCGGTCATGGCGGGGTAGGCGGCACCGTCGCGGCTTTGGCCATGCGGCTGGGGTTGCAGCCCGGCGAGGATGCGGGGACGATTCGCGCCGCCGCCTGCGACGATGCGAATTTCGACGCCGCCGGCTGTCGCCGGGCGCTGGCGGCGCTGCTGAACGGTTCGAAGTCCGACCGGGAGCGGGCGGCGCTGATGGATCCCTGGCTGTCCGGCGATGCGGCGGCACGGCAGGCCGGGTTCGAGCGCTACGGCACGGCCTTCCTCACCGCCGCCGGCGAGGTGCGCGACGAGAAGCGCATCTGCACCAAGGCGGTGCGCGAGGGCTATCCCGGTGTCCACGACGCGCTGATGGCCGAGGCCCATCGTCTCCATGCGGTGCAGGATCGCCTGCGCGCCGCCGGGGTGGTGGTCGCCACCGCGGCGCTGCTGGCCCTGGCCGACGCCCTGCTGTCGGCCTACGAGCGGCGCAAGGCGTTCCGGGCGGTGATGGACTACGACGACCTGATCCTCGCCGCCCGCGACCTGCTGGCCGAGGGCGGGGTGGCGGCGTGGGTGCTCTACAAGCTCGACGGCGGCATCGACCACGTGCTGATCGACGAGGCCCAGGACACCAACCCCGACCAGTGGGCGGTGGTCGCCGCCCTGGCCGAGGAATTCTTCGCCGGCCGCGGCGCCCGCGAGGTGGTGCGCACCGTCTTTGCCGTCGGCGACGTCAAGCAGTCGATCTACAGCTTCCAGCGCGCCGATCCCCGCGCCTTCGAGGCCATGCGCCGCCGCTTCGCCGCCGCCGCGCCGGCCGCCGGGCGGCGCTGGGACGAGGTGCCGCTCAACGTCTCGTTCCGCTCGACCCGCGCGGTGCTCGACGCCGTCGATGCGGTGTTCGCCGGCGATGGTCCGGGTCGCGACGGGTGGCTCCCGCGGGCGAGGACATCCGCCATCTCGCCAACCGCGAGGGGCAGGCGGGGCTGGTCGAGCTGTGGCCGCCGGTGCTGCCCCGCGCCATCGACGAGCCGGCGCCGTGGAAGCCGCCCGTCGAGCGCCTGCGCGCCGACTCGCCGCGCACCCGGCTGGCCAAGCTGGTCGCCGCCCGCATCCGCGTCATGATCGACGGCGAGCGGCTCGAATCGCGCGGCCGACCGCTGCGGCCCGGCGACGTGATGGTGCTGGTGCGCCGCCGCGGCGGCTTCGTCGACGATCTGGTCCGCGCCCTCAAGGCGCTGGAGGTGCCGGTGGCCGGCGCCGACCGCATGGTGCTGACCGAGCAGATGGCGGTGATCGACCTGATGGCGCTGGGCAATTTCCTGCTGCTGCCCGAGGACGACCTGACCCTGGCCGCGGTGCTGAAATCGCCGCTGGTCGGTCTTGCCGAGGAGCAGTTGTTCGCCCTCGCCCACGGCCGCCCCGGCACCTTGTGGGAGGCCTTGCGCACCCGCCTGACCGACGACCCGGCGTTCGAGCGCGCCTTCCTGGTCCTGTCCGATCTGGCGGCGCTGGCCGACCGGCTGTCGCCGCACGACCTGTACGCCCATGTGTTGGGGCCGTTGGCGGGACGGCGCAAGCTGCTGGCGCGGCTGGGCATGGAGGCGCTCGATCCGCTCGACGAGTTCATGGCCCTGACCCTGGCCTTCGAGCGCGCCCATCCGCCCTCGCTGCAAGGCTTCCTGCGCTGGCTGGAGACCGGCGCGGTGGAGATCAAGCGCGACCTCGACCAGGGCGGCGGCGGCGCGGTGCGGATCATGACCGTGCACGGCGCCAAGGGCTTGCAGGCGCCGGTGGTGTTCCTGCCCGACACCCTGCAGGTGCCGACCCGCGGCGAGCGGCTGCTGTGGCTGGACGAGGACGAGCTGCCCGCCTGGCCGCCCAGGGCCGAGGCCGCCGATCCGGTCTGCCGGCAGGCCCGCGAGGCGGCCAAGGCGGCGCGCGAGCGCGAATACCGCCGCCTGCTCTACGTCGCCATGACCCGCGCCGAGGATCGCCTGGTCGTGTGCGGCTGGGGCGGGGAAAAGGCGGCGCCGGAGGCCTGCTGGTACAATCTGGTCGCCGCGGCCCTGACGCCGCTGGCCGCGCCGGTCGAGGACGGCTTTCTCGCCCGGGCCGGCGAAACCGAGACCGCCACCGTGCTGCGCCTCTCCTGCCCGCAGACGGAACCGGCCGACGACATCGTCGCGCCGGGTGCCGCCGAGGCGGTGCCGGTGCCGCTGCCGGACTGGGCGTCGCGCCCGCCCGACCCCGAGCCGGCGCCGCCGCGTCCGCTGGCCCCGTCGCGGCCGGAGGGCGAGGAACCGCCGGTGCGCTCGCCGCTGGCCGGCGACGGCGGCGCCGCCCGCTTCCGCCGCGGCCGGCTGATCCATCGCCTGCTGGAGACGCTGCCCGACCTGTCGGTGGACCGCCGCGCCGCCGCCGCCACCCGCTTCCTCGCCCGTCATGCCGCCGACCTGCCGGCCGCCGAGCGGCTGGGCATCGCCAACGAGGTCACCGACGTCCTCGACCATCCCCGCTTCGCCGCGTTGTTCGCGCCCGGCAGCCGCGCCGAGGTGCCGGTGGTCGGCCGCTTCGGCGACCGCGCCATTGCCGGCGTGGTCGACCGTCTGGCGGTGACGGACAGCGAGGTGCTGGTGGTCGACTACAAGACCAACCGCCGCCCGCCCACCGATTCCGCCGCTATTCCGCCGCTCTATGTGCGGCAGATGGCCGCCTACCGGCTGGCTTTGGCCTGCCTCTATCCCGGGCGCACGGTGCGCTGCGCCCTGGTGTGGACCGACGGCCCGTCGCTGACCGAAATCGACGGCCGCGTCCTCGACGACGCCCTGGCCGGGCTGGGTTGAGCACGCGGATCCCTCCGGCCGTCATCCCCGCGAAAGCGGGGATCCATGGTGGAGCCATCTATGCGTTGAAATATAAGGCTTTTTTGTCGACGCATGGATTCCCGCTTTCGCGGGAATGACGGTCTCGGGGGCTGGGGGCATTGCCCCTCATCCTGAGTGAACGCCCTCATGGGCAAGATCCGGTACCTGCGTGCCCGGGTTTTACCCCAACATCGCCTTCAGCCCGTCGCGATAGCTGGGAAAGGCCAGGGTCACCCCCAACTCCTCCTTCAGCCGCCGGTTGGAGACCCGCTTGTTGTCGGCATAGAAGGACAGGGCCATCGGCGACAGCGTCGCCTCGGCGTCCTCCCAGGCGATTTCCGGCGGCGGCGCGATGCCCAGCAGGGACGCGGCGTGGGCGATGACCCGATCCGGCGGGGCGGGGTCGTCGTCGCAGACATTGTAGACCGCGCCGGGCCGCGGGCGGGCCAGCGAGGCCATCACCGTGCCGGCGATGTCCTCGACATGGATGCGCGAGAACACCTGGCCGGGCTTGACCCCCCGCCGCGCCTTGCCCTCGCGCAGGCTGTCGATGGCCGAGCGGCCGGGGCCGTAGATGCCGGCGAGGCGGAAGATGTGCACCGGCAGGCCGCTCGCCCGCCACGTCGCCTCGGCGGCCACCCGGCGCCGCGAGCGGTCGAGGGTCGGCGTCAGCGGCGAGTCCTCGTCGACCCAGGCGCCGCCGCGGTCGCCATAGACTCCGGTGGTGGAGAGATAGCCGGCCCAGTGGGGCTTCAGCGCCGCCAGGGACTCGCCCAATTGGTCCAGCACCGGGTCGCCGGCCGCGTCGGGCGGCACCGAAGACAGCAGGTGGGTGGTCCCGGCCAGCGCCGCCGCCGGCAATGGATGGTCGCGGTCGAAGGGAAAGACCTCGACGCCCGGCAGGTCGACGGCCTCGCCGGAGCGGGTGGTGCCGGCCACCCGCCAGCCGGCCTCGACCAGACGACGGGCGATCACCCGGCCGGAGAAGCCGAGGCCGAACAGGAAGAAGCGGTTGGTCATCGGGCGGTCCTCACCAGCGGTCGTCGTCACACCATACGCCCGAGAGCTTCGTGCGCCAAATCTGGCGCACGAAGCTCTCGTTTCATCTTTAGCCCTCGCCGGGCGCGGGCGTCCGCCCGCTTGGCCGCTCGCTCAATGCTCGCAGGAGCGCCGTGCGCCAAATCTGGCGCACACCGCGACCAGCGGCCACTGAGGCCGCGGCCAAGGGCGCGGACGCGCCCGCCCGGCGAGGGCAATAAACACCTAATGCCCGCCGCCGGCGCTGGGATGTTTGACCTTGTGGACCAGCGGCATCAGCGCCAGGCCGACGGCGAACACCCCGGCCATCGCCAGCAGCACGTCGCCATAGGCCATGGTCATCGCCTCGCGCTTGGTCAACTGCGCCAGCGTCCGCAGCGCCGCCTGGTCGGCATCGCCGGGGATCAGGGTCGAGAACCGCGCCGTCAGGCCGTCGAGGCGCTCCATCGCCACCCCGTTGCGCACGTTCAGCGCGTCGGACAGCCGCGCATAGTGCAGGGCGATGCGGTCGCCGAGCAGGGTGGTGATCGCCGCCAGGCCGATGGCGCCGCCCAGGTTGCGCATCAGGTTGTAGAGCCCCGAGGCGTTCTGCACCTCGGTGGCCGGCAGGTGGCCGAGGGCGACGGCATTGATCGGCACGAAGCAGAACATCAGCGACAGGCCGCGCACCGCCTGGGGCAGGAACATCTCCCAGTAGCCCCATTCCGCGGTCATGGCGCTGTTCATCCACAGCCCGGCGCCGAACAGGGCCAGGCCGGCGGCCAGCATCAGGCGCAGATCGATCTTCTGGGCCAGGGCGCCGGCCAGCGGCGCCGACAGCAGTTGGAACACGCCGACCACCATCATGGTGACGCCGATCTCCAGCGCCGACCAGCCGCGCACCCGGCCGAAGAACAGCGGGATGACGTAGACCGAGCCGTAGAGGCCGATGCCGATGATGAAGCTGTACAGGCAGCCGACGGCGAAGTTGCGGTCGCGGAAGGCCTTGAGATCGACCACCGGATGGGCGGCGGTCAGCTCGTGCCACAGGAAGGCGAGAGCGGCGGCGGCGGTCAGGGTGGCGAAGACGGCGATTTTGGCCGAATCGAACCAGTCATCGCCCGGCCCCTCCTCCAGCACGTATTGCAGGGTGCCGAGGAACAGGGCCACCAGCACCACGCCGGCAAGGTCGAAGCCCTTCAGCATCTCCGGCCGCGGGCGGTCGAAATGGACGCAGGCCAGCACGGTGAGGGCCACCGCGGTGCCGGGCACGACGTTGATCAGGAACAGCCAGTGCCAGCTCCACTGCTCGGTGATCCATCCGCCCAGGGTCGGGCCGAGGGTCGGGGCCATGGTGGCGACCAGGCCGATCACCACCGACAGCCCGGCGGTCATCCGCGGCGGGAAGACCAGGAACGAGGTGGCGAAGACGGTGGGAATCATCGCGCCGCCGAGGAAGCCCTGGACGGCGCGGAGTACGATCATCGATTCGATGTTCCACGCCAGGGCGCACAGCGCCGAGGCGACGGTGAAGGTGACGCAGGAGACGAAGAACAGCCACCGCGTCGAGGCCACCTGCGCCAGCCAGCCCGACAGGGGGATCATCACCACCTCGGCGATCAGGTAGGCGGTCTGCACCCACGAGATCTCGTCGGCCGAGGCCGACAGGCCGGCCTGGATCTGCTGGATCGAGCTGGCGACGATCTGGATGTCGAGGATGGCCATGAACATCCCCACCACCATGGCCAGGAAGCCGATCCAGTCGCGCAGGCTGACCACGCGGTCCTGGGGGGCGACGGACATCCGCGAGGCGGGATCGCTCACCGCCGTCACTCCCTGGTGTCGACCCTGACCGTCACCGACAGGCCGGGGCGCAGGCGGCCGGCGAGGGGATGGCCGGGGACGAGGGCGATGCGCACCGGCACCCGCTGCACCACCTTGGTGAAATTGCCGGTGGCGTTCTCGGGCGGCAGCAGGCTGAACTTGGCCCCCGAAGCCGGGGCGAAACCGGCGACGTGGCCGTCGAGGACGATGTCCGGCCACGAATCGGCGATCACCGTCGCCTTGTGCCCGGGCTTCATGGTGCCGATCTGGGTTTCCTTGAAGTTGGCGTCGACCCACACCCCGTCGAGCGGCACCACCGCCAGCAGGTACTGGCCCGGCCGCACGTACTGGCCGAGCCGCACCGCGCGGTTGCCGATCACCCCGGCGACCGGGGCGCGGATGGTGGTGGCCTCCAGATCGGCCTCGGCGAGGGCCAGCTGCGCCTCGGCCTGGGCGATCTGGGCATCGGCGACGGCGCGCTCGGACTCGAGCACTCCCAGTTGCCGCCGGGCGGCGGTGAGCTGGGCGCCGGTGCCCTGGACCCCGGCGGCGGCCTTGGCGGCATCGGCCTGTTGCAGGTCGAGGCGCTGGCGGCTGACGAAGTCCTCCTTGATCAGCCGCTGGGTGCGGTCGAGGTCCTGACGGGCGCGCTTGAGGTCGGCATTGGCGGCGGCGATGCCGGCGGCGGCCCCGGCGGCGGTGGCCTGCTGCACCGCCACCCGGTCGTCGAGCTGCGCGCGCGCCGCCCGGCGCGCCGCCACCACCGCACGGGCCTCGGCCACCTTGGCGGCGAAGTCGCGGGGATCGAGGCGCACCAGCACCTGGCCCTGCTCGACCGCCTGGTTGTCGGCCACCGCCACCTCGACGACATGCGCCGCCACCTTGGGGGCCATGGCGGTGATGTCGCCCTCGACATAGGCGTCGTCGGTGCTCTCGACGTGGCGCCACACCGTCGCCCAGCGCAGGGCGAGAACGGCGACGACCACCAGCACGGCGGCGGCCACGACGGGGAGAAGGCGCTTGCGGGTCATCGGGGTCGCCGGAAAAGTGAACTGAACGGTTCAGTTTTACCGCTGCCGGCCGGGCAGGTCAAGGCCGGGGGTGGTGATCAATCGGACGAAGAACCACCCGCGGATGCCTGGGCGTTCGCGCTACGGCATTCAGGTTTTGCCGCGACCCCAGAATAATCGTCATGCCCGGACTTGATCCGGGCATCCACGTCTTTCCGCATGACTATCGTTGTCGAAAGCGGCACCACGTGGATGGCCGGGTCAAGCCCGGCCATGACGGCAATTCCTTGATCTAAATGGACAAAATGTGTGA
>JACRFY010000119.1 GCA_016212565.1 Magnetospirillum sp.
AGGCTCGGGCGCAGCAGTTCGTAGTGGCGGCGGATTTCATCTTCATCGATCATGCCGCCGATTCTAGCCGACCGGCCTACCCCTGAGAATCGCCAACCGTCAGTTGCGCCAGATCGATTCGGCTATTTTGGCGAAACCCCCATCTCTGTGGTTCATTTTCCGTTCCGGTTGGGCCTGCAACGTGATGGGTGGTGAGGTTCCGCTTACCCGCACATCCCGCGGAGCGCCGCCCACTGCCCGGCGTCGAGGGCCGGAGCGCGCCCAGGTGCCCCGGCGGCATCGACCGCAGCGGCGCGGGACAGCGATTCGGGATGGGTCGACAGCCACGCCGGCAGGATATCGGCGTCCCCGGCGATGCGGCGGAAGAAGGCCGACAGGCCGTCGGTGCCGATCCCCGCCGCGCGCAACAGACGCACGGCGCCGGCATCGGCGGCGGCCTCGTCCTCGCGGGAATAGGCGCCGACCATCATCACCGTCACCGCCGTTGCCGCCACGCCCGAGGTATCGCCGGTGATCATCGTCACCACCATTCCCGCCCCCAGACCGCGCACCACGGCGCCGAGAGGGTGGCGGGCGGCGACATGGGTCGTCTCGTGCGCCAGCACCCCGGCGACCTCGTCGGGGCCTTCGGCGCGGGCCAGCAAGCCCTTGAAGACGATGATCTCGCCACCGGGCAGGGCGATGGCGTTGACCTCGCCGCGATCGACCACCACCACGCGGCGCGGTCGTCGTTCGGGCGGCAGCGAAGCCGCCAGCCGCGCCATCAGCAGGCCCAGCGCCGCCTCGCCGCCGGGACCGTCGCAGCGTCGCCATTGGCGGTGCAGCTGTTCGGCCAGGGCGGTGCCGAGCCGGCGCTCGCTCTCCAGCGGAATCGCCGCGGCGAGCAACCGGCTGCCGGCCGGAAGCGCCACCAGCACCGCCACCAGCGCCGCCGCCGCCACCGCCGCCGCCAGGGCGGCGCCCTTGACCCAGCCGGGCAAGCCGGCGGGACGGGAACAGACCGCCCCGCCCAACGCCTTCAGCGCCGGATGGTCGGGCAAGGTCAGGCGGGCATCGCCGTCGGCGCGGCAGGACAGGCGGACCCGCCCGGGACCGGCCGGCTCGGGCGGGCTGATATCCTCGCGCCGCCAGAGGGCCACCAGGAGCCCGTCGCCGTCGCGGATCTCCACCCCCGCCACCGACAGACGCGCCGTCACCGAGCGGCTGGCGGCGGACCGTCCGTCGTTGAAGCGGCCATCGAGGTCCATGCTCAGAACTCCCCGGCGCTGTCCATCAGCGCCGCCAGCCCCTCGCCGACTCCCGGCTTCCGCTCGGTGTTTTGCAGAATGGCGGCGAAATCGGGGGTGCCGACCACCCGCAGAGAAGCGGCGGCGAAGGCCAGGGTGCGCGCCGCCGCCCACGGCTTGGCGATGCCGAGCGAGAGCAGCGAAATCAGCAGGTTGCCGAACATCAGCCGCAGCACCGGCCAGGTGCGGCCGGTGAACTCGAACGACGCTCCGGCGAAGCGGGTCCCGCGGGCCACCACCCGCATGACGCCGACGCGATACCACAGCAAGCCGAGTCCGACCGCCGGCAGGCCAACCAGGAGCACCAGGCCGACGAACAGGTCGGCGCTGTCGGCATCGGTCCCCGACGATCCCCAAAGCGCCAATGACAAAACGGCCGCCAGCCGGATGGAAATGGCGGCCAGGATCGCCACCACCACCCCCCACACGACGGCGAACCGGCCGTAGACTCCCTTGGCCGCGGCGGTGCAGTCGAACACCTGGTCGCCGAAGCGGGTGCGGTTCATCCGGTAGCGGGCCAGGGCCATCTCGCCCCACGGCCACGCCCAGCCCAGGGTGAGCACCGACAGCACCACCACGCCGAGCAGGCGGAAGCCGTAGCCCCAGCCGTTCCCGGCCAGCGAACCGCGGATGCCGCGCCACACCGTGCGCGACAATTGGTAGCGCCGCGCCCGGTAGAGGCCGGCGCCGATCAGCACCACGGTGCCCAGTTGCAAAGCCGCCATCAGCACGAAGCCGAGCGGATTCTCCATCTCGATCAGCGCTTGCGCCGCGCCGAAGACAATGGTCAGGGGCAGGAACACCACCAACATCGCCAGCAGGAATCCGGCCAGCAATTCGCCGCCGGTGCCGGTGTATTCGATGGCATCATCCCAGGCGGTGGTCTGGCCCCACAGGTAGCGGCGCACCCGGGTCTTGCCCCAGAACCGCCAGATGAACAGCGTCACCACGTTGAGCAGCACGTTGACCAGGGCGATGCCAAGCAGCGGTGCCACCCGGCCGTGATAGGCGAACGGCGCCGTCGCCGTGTCGTCGCTCTGGTTCATCGCTCGTCCCCCCGTCGCAGATTGCGTCCCACACTAGCGCGAGGAGAGCGGATGCGGCAACGGCCGGACGAAGGGGTCAGGGCAATCGGGTGAAGGAATGCAGTCCTTCTCACTGTCCGTCATCCCCGCGAAGGCGCATAGGCGCTGACTTACGGCGAAGACGAGGCGCGTGTTCGGAGCGAAGGGGGGACGATTCGCCACCAAGACACCAAGACACCGAGGGAGATCGATCCGGTTCGGAGACTTGTCGCACCTTTCATCTTGGTGTCTTCTCTAATCGGGGCGTTTTTTGCAAGTCCCTCAAGCATCTTCACGACCTTTCGTGCCATCGGCTGCGATGGCGGGGCATTGGATCGGAGTTCAGGCCGCCGTCAAGGCCGAAGCC
>JACRFY010000118.1 GCA_016212565.1 Magnetospirillum sp.
CCATGAAGATGAAGTCGGTCATCGCCGGGGAATAGACCGCACCGCCGGCGCAGGGCCCCATGATCAGGCTGATCTGCGGCACCACGCCCGAGGCCAGCACGTTGCGCTGGAACACCTCGGCATAGCCGGCCAGCGAGGCGACGCCTTCCTGGATGCGGGCGCCGCCCGAATCGTTGAGGCCGATCACCGGCGCGCCGACCTGGACCGCCTTGTCCATGATCTTGCAGATCTTCTCGGCATGGGCTTCCGACAGCGAGCCGCCGAAGACGGTGAAGTCCTGGCTGAAGACGAACACCAGCCGGCCGTTGACCGTGCCGTAGCCGGTGACCACGCCGTCGCTGGGGATGTGCTTCTCGGGGTCGTCGTCGCCCATGCCGAAATCGGTGCAGCGATGCTCGACGAACATGTCCCATTCCTCGAAGGAATCGGGATCGAGCAGCAACTCGATGCGCTCGCGCGCCGTCAGCTTGCCCTTGTCGTGCTGCGCCTTGATCCGGCGCACGCCGCCGCCCAAGCGGGCCCGTTCGCGCTTCGCGTCGAGTTGGCGAAGGATTTCCTTCATCCTGGTTCCCCTGCTGTGAGAACCGGCCCGCCGGCCAGTCCCTTTGTCGGGTCTCAACCCACCCAAATGGTCAGGGGGGTGAGATACCACCATCCCCCGCCGCCATGCCACCGAAAAGAGGGCTGCCGGCTTCACGTTATGTTGCAGTTGGTGACAGGATTACAGCAAGTCCAGAAGGAATCCGGCGGCGAGAATATCCGCCTCCAGCGCCGCGCGGCGGGCCACCGCCTCGGCATCCTCGCCCCACTGCTCGATCTGGAAGCTTTCGTCGAGTTGCGACAGCGAGAAGACCTCCGCCGCCGACAGCCGGCCCTCGACCAGCGCCAGGGCCAGGACCAGCGAACCGGAAGCGGCGGCGGCCACCGAGAGGGCTGCCATCCGCCAGTCGTCGATGCCGGCGATCGCCCGGCCCAGCGCCGCCAGGGCAACCTCCGGCTGCTCGACCGCCATCACCCCGGCGGTCGTCGTCAGCCGGGCCGCGAAGCGCGCCTCGGCCCAGTCGAGCAGCGGCTGCCAGCCCGCATCCTGGCGGCGGACCAACGCGACCGGCGCCTCGGCGCGATAGCACAGCAGGTCGGTGCCGCCATAGCGGACCAGTTGCTCGGCCACCAGCTCCCGTTCGGTGCCGATGCGGTCGAGCGCGGTGCTGGCGAGCTGGGTCAGGGGCATGGTGTGGGGCCGGATCTCCTCGCCCTGCGCCTGCCATTCCCCCGCCACCGCCTCGGCCAGGGCGGCGTTGGGCAGGGTCAGCGGACGCAGCGCCGGGGTCTTCACCGCCCGGCCGTCGAGCAGAATGGCGAACCCATCGGCGGCGGTGGCGACGGTGGCGACTTTATAAAAGCGCTTGCGGGGCGTGGGCATGGGGCGGACGGTCCCTGGTGAGTGGCTGCGGCTGCAATAGCCAGTTCGCGGACGGGGATCAAGCCGTCCCTTGCATTTGGCGGCCCCCACCGCTATAAGCATCGCCTCCCGGCGGACAAGGCTCGATTATCGGGCATGCCTTGCCGCCTTCGGTCGAACATCCAGACAAGGAACGACAAAATGCCCAAGATGAAAACCAAGAGCGCCGCCAAGAAGCGGTTCAGCCTTACCGCGTCGGGCAAGGTCAAGGGCAACGTGGCCTACAAGCGCCACTGCCTGTCGAACAAGCCCCAGGATATGAAGCGTCAGGCCCGCGGCACCTTCATCCTGTTCAAGGGTGATGCCGACAAGGTCAAGAAGTTCTACCTGCCGAACGGAGGCTGATCCATGGCACGCGTCAAGCGGGGCGTAACCACGCACGCCCGTCATCGCAAGATTCTCAAGCTGGCCAAGGGTTACCGCGGCCGCGCGTCGACCTGTTTCACGGTCGCCATCCAGAAGGTCGAGAAGGCGCTGACCTATGCCTTCCGCGACCGTCGCGTGCGCAAGCGCGATTTCCGCGGTCTGTGGATCCAGCGCATCAACGCCCAGGCGCGTCAGAACGGCATGACCTACTCGCGCTTCATGGACGGCCTCAAGAAGGCCGGCATCATGCTCGACCGCAAGGTGCTGTCGGACATCGCCACCCGTGAGCCCGCGTCGTTCGCGGCCCTGGTGTCGAAGGCCCAGGCGGCCCTCCAGTAGGCTTGGTGCCGCAAGCGTAACGGAGAGGGCTGCCTGAGAAGGCGGCCCTTTTCCGTATCGGTGGTCCCTCCACTCCCGTCGCCCCCGCGGAAGCGGGGGTCCATGGTGGGGCCGAAGCCGGCATTCGACGGCAGGCGCATTGCCGTTGGAACCATGGATCCCCGCCTGCGCGGGGATGACGGATGTGGGTGGAAGCGGAAGGCGGGAAGCAGATGGAACAACTCGAAACGATCCGCGCCGAGGCCCTGGCTGCCGTCGCGGCGGCCGACAGCCTCGACGCCCTGGAGGCGGCCCGCGTTGCCGCCCTGGGCAAGAAGGGCAGCATCTCCGGGCTGATGGCGACTTTGGGCAAGATGGACGCCGAGGCGCGCAAGGCCGCCGGTGCCGCCTTGAACGCGGTCAAGGACGAGGTCGCCGCCGCCATCGCCGCCGCCAAGGGCGGATTGGAGGCCAAGGCGCTCGACGCCCGCCTGGCCCGCGAACGGGTCGACGTCACCCTGCCCGCCCGCCCCGAGGCCGAGGGCCGCGTCCACCCCATCGCCCAGGTGATGGAGGAGATCGCCGCCATCTTCGCCAACATGGGCTTCGAGGTCGCCGAGGGGCCGGACATCGAGGACGACTTCCACAACTTCTCGGCGCTCAACATCCCCGCCGAGCATCCGGCGCGCCAGATGCACGACACCTTCTATTTCGGCGAGCGCCCCGACGGCTCGCGCCACCTGCTGCGCACCCACACCAGCCCGGTGCAGATCCGCACCATGCTGGCCAACCAGCCGCCGATCCGCATCATCGCCCCCGGCCGCACCTATCGCTGCGACTCGGACATGACCCACACGCCGATGTTCCATCAGGTCGAGGGGCTGGTGATCGACAGGACCACCCATATGGGCCACCTCAAGGGCACGCTGATCGAGTTCGTCCGCGCCTTCTTCGAGGTCGACGACGTCCCCGTCCGCTTCCGCCCCAGCTTCTTCCCCTTCACCGAGCCCTCGGCGGAAATCGACATCGGCTGCTCGCGCGAGGGCGGCGGGCTGAAGATCGGCCCCGGCGCCGGCTGGCTGGAGATCGGCGGCAGCGGCATGGTCCATCCCAACGTGCTCAAGGCCTGCGGCATCGACCCCGACGAGTACCAGGGCTTCGCCTTCGGCATGGGCGTCGAGCGGATGGCGATGTTGAAATACGGCATCCCCGATCTGCGCACCTTCTTCGATTCCGACCTGCGCTGGCTGAAGCATTACGGCTTCCTGGCCACCGATGTGCCTACGCTCTCCGGAGGGCTGACGCGATGAAGTTCACCCTGTCGTGGCTCAAGGAGCACCTGGACACCGACGCCTCGCTCGACGAGATCGGCGCCCGCATGACCATGCTCGGCCTGGAGGTCGAGGCGATCGTCGATCCCGCCGCCGCCCTCGCCGGCTTCGTCGTCGGCCATGTGCTGGAAGCGGACAAGCACCCCAACGCCGACAAGTTGCAGGTGTGCAAGGTCGACACCGGCACCACCGTGCTCCAGGTGGTGTGCGGCGCCCCCAACGCGCGGGCTGGGCTGAAGGTGATTCTCGCCCAGCCGGGGACGCTGATCCCGGTCACCGGCGAGGCGCTCAAGAAGGGCAACGTCCGCGGCGTCGAAAGCCAGGGGATGATGTGCTCGTGGCGCGAGCTGAAGCTGGGCGAGGACCATGAGGGGATCGCCGAACTGGCCGCCGACGCCCCGGTCGGCGCCAGGCTCACCGACATCCTGAACTTCGATCCGATGATCGACATCTCGATCACCCCCAACCGCGCCGATTGCCTGGGCGTGCGCGGCGTCGCCCGCGACCTTGCCGCCGCCGGGGTGGGCACGCTGAAGCCGCTCGACATCGCCACGGTGCCGGGCCGCTTCAAGAGCCCGATCGGCGTCCACCTGGACTTCGCCCCCGATGCCTCGTCGGCCTGCCCGCTGTTCGTCGGCCGGATGATCAAGGGGGTCCGGAACGGCGACAGCCCGGCGTGGCTGAAGGACCGCCTGACCGCCATCGGCCTCAGGCCCATCTCGGCGCTGGTCGACATCACCAACTACATCTCCTACGACCTGGCGCGGCCGCTGCACGTCTTCGACGCCGACAAGGTCGAGGGCGACATCCGCGCCCGCCTGGCCAAGCCCGGCGAGCGTCTGGCGGCGCTGAACGGCAAGGTCTATGCGCTGGAACCGAGCATGACGGTGATCGCCGATGCCGCCGGACCGGAAGCCCTGGCCGGCATCATCGGCGGCGAGCATTCCGGCTGCACCGCGGCGACGGTCAACGTCTTCCTCGAAGCCGCCTATTTCGATTCCATCCGCACCGCCGCCACCGGCCGCCGGCTCGACATCCTCTCCGATGCCCGTTTCCGCTTCGAGCGCGGCGTCGATCCCGGCTTCGTGGTTTCCGCCGCCGAGCTGGCGACCCGGATGATCCTCGATTTGTGCGGCGGCGAACCCTCCGACCTGGTCATCGCCGGCGAGGAGCCCGACTGGCGCACCGCCATCGTCCTGCGCCCCGAGCGGGTCGCCGAGCTGGGTGGCGTCGAGGTCTCCACGCCGCGGCAGGAAGAGATCCTGCGCGCGCTCGGCTGCACCGTCTCCGAACACGCCGACGGCCTGCTGGTGTCGCCGCCGTCGTGGCGCGGCGACGTCGCCGCCGAACACGACCTGGTCGAAGAGGTGATCCGCATCAACGGCTACGACGCCCTGCCGGCGACGCCGCTGCCGCGCCCGGCGATGCCCAAGCCGGTGCTGACCGCGGCCCAGCGCCGCGCCGGCTGGGTGCGCCGCACGCTGGCCGGCCGCGGGCTGGTCGAGACGGTAACCTGGTCGTTCCTCGCCGAGGCGCAGGCGCGCCTGTTCGGCGGCGGGACGCCCGAGATGCGCCTCGCCAACCCGATTTCCGCCGACCTCGACGTCATGCGTCCCTCGGTGCTGCCCAATCTGGTCGCCGCCGCCGGCCGCAACGACGACCGCGGCTTCCACGATTTCGGCCTGTTCGAGATCGGCGCCCAGTTCGACGGCCCCGAGCCCGGCCAGCAGAGGACCGTCGCCGCCGGCCTGCGCGCCGGCAAGACGCCGCGTCAGTGGGCGTCCCCCGCCCGGGCCGTCGACGCCTTCGACGCCAAGGCCGACGCCACTGCGGCGTTGGCGGCGGCCGGCCTCAACACCGACTCGGTCACGGTGGTCGCCGAGGCGCCGTCCTGGTACCACCCCGGCCGCGCCGGCACCATCCGCCTCGGCAACAAGCCGGTGGCCTTTTTCGGCGAGTTGCATCCCGGGGTGCTCAATGCCATGGAGGTCAAGGGCCCGCTGGCCGGGTTCGAGGTGATCCTCGATGCCCTGCCGCCGGCCAAGGCCAAGGCGACCAAGGCCAAGCCGCTGCTCAAGCTGGCCGCCTTCCAGCCCCTGGAGCGCGACTTCGCCTTCGTCCTCGACAGCGGAATCGCCGCCGATGCGGTGGTGCGCGCCGCCAAGGGCGCCGACAAGGCGCTGATCGCCGACGTCGCCGTCTTCGACCTCTACGAGGGCCCCAATGTCGGCCCCGGCAAGAAGTCGCTGGCCATCCAGGTCACCCTGCAACCGGTGGAGAAGACCCTCACCGACGAGGAGATCGAGGCGGTGGGCCAGAAGATCGTCGCCGCGGTGGTCAAGGCCACCGGGGGGAGCTTAAGGGGGTAGGGAACCTTACCCGCACGTGACCATGGTCGCCGCTTGGCCCGTTTGGCGGGGCTGGCCACGGCGTTCGAGCACCGAGCCGACCATGTCGTCCATGGTGCGGTAATTCTTCTCGTCCGGCCAGCGGGCGACAAGGAACTCGGTCTGGCGCTTGGCCTCCTCGATGCGGCCTTGGTAGTAGAAGGAAAAGAACAGGCCGCGCTGGGCCTCCTCCTGCGGTTCGGTGTCGTGGAGGCATTGGACAGCGCGGTACAGCATCTCGGCCTTTGGCGCGTATTGCGGACCAGTGTTCACCCATAGATTGGCCAAGTCCAGAATGGCCCTCTCGTGCGTTGGATTGGCGTCGAGGATGACGGCGAAGTCCCGCTCGGCGCCTTTGAAGGCGTTGGGGAGGTCCATGTGGTGGCCCATGACCTGGAGCCGGGCGCGGCGGTGCAGGGCGTCGAGATCGCTCGGCCGCCCGGCCAGTTCCTTGTCGAGCGCCGCCTTGGCAGTCCGGTATTTGGCCATGATCGCGCGCTTTTGCGCCTCGGAGGCGATGTCGGGCGGATAGTGGCCGATGACCGGTTCGAGGGCGCCCAGGGCCTGATCGACGGCCGTCCAGTCGGCGGCCCGCGATGGGGATGGTGCTGGGACAAGGGCCAACAGCAGCACTGCGGCCACCAAAACACGCATCGCTTTCCCCTTCGCACCGAGGCTGATGGGGTACAATTGTCACCACCTTTGCGGTTGCTCGTCAATGGATATTTTATTAAAACGGGTCCAATAACGAACGGCTCTTGGCGACGGGGAGAACTACCGGCAGCGGTTCTCATGATGGGTTTCGAACTGACTAATTTTGTCGTCATGGCCGTGCTCGACACGGCCATCCACGTGGGTCCATCCGGCAAATCGCCTGGGTTTGCCACGTGGATGCCCGGCTCAAGGCCGGGCATGACGATTGCGACAATGGGGGCGAGAAAGCGCGGCATTAACCTCTCGTAAGCCTGAATTCGTTGCCCTGCATAAGGGGGAGCTTGCATCGACCGCCCCTTCCGTCCATATTTCTGTACAGAAATCACGGGGTCCGGCGATGAATGTCTGCACCTATACCGATCTGCGCGAGCACCTCAAGGACCGCCTCGATCAGGTTCACAACTCCCGGGTTCCGCTGCTGGTCACCCGGCAGGGGGGGGCGCCGGCGGTGATCCTCGACAAGGAGGAATATGACGGGTTGATGGAGACCCTGCACCTCCTGCGCAGCCCGGCGAATGCAGAGCGCCTTCTGCGGGCGGTGGCCGAGGCCGAGGCGGGACAGTTCGTATCGGGCGGGTTGGCTGAGGAATGAATCTTCAGTGGACCCGCGATGCCTGGGACGATTACCTGTATTGGCAGGAGACGGATCGCAAGATGGTGGCCAAGGTCAACGACCTGATCCGCGACGTGTGGCGGACTCCGTTCAGCGGTCTTGGCAAGCCGGAGCCGCTAAAGGAAAATCTCAAGGGCTGGTGGTCGCGGCGCATCAGCGGCGACCATCGCCTGATCTACCGCATCCAGGGATCCGGGGACGATCAGCGGGTCGAAATCGCGCAGGCACGCTATCACTACTGACCGCCGACTCGCTTGACGCCGCTCCCCGCTCGCCATATGTCACCTGACGACGAATTCGAACGAGGCTGATCCGCCATGGCCATCCTGCCCATCCTCACCGCCCCCGATCCCCGCCTGAAGGCCAAGGCGGCACGGGTCGAGGCGGTCGACGACGAGGTCCGCCGGCTGATGGACGACATGCTGGAGACCATGTATGCCGCCCCCGGCATCGGCCTCGCGGCGCCGCAAGTGGGGGTCGGCAAGCGGGTGGTGGTGATCGACACCGGCAAGACCGAGGCCGAGCGCAATCCCCTGCGCATGGCCAATCCGGAAATCATCGCCGTCTCCGACGAGGACAACACCTACGAGGAGGGCTGCCTGTCGGTCCCCGAGCATTATGCCAGCGTGGTGCGGCCGAAGACGGTGCGGGTGCGCTTCCTCGACCATCAGAACGAGATCCGCGAGCTCGACCTCGACGGCATTCTCGCCACCGTGGTCCAGCATGAGGTCGACCACCTCGACGGGGTATTGTTCATCGACCACCTGTCCTCGCTGCGCCGCAACATGATCCTGCGCAAGCTGGTCAAGTCGCGCAAAGAGGCGGTCGCCGTCCGATGAGACTGGCCTTCATGGGGACGCCGGATTTCGCCGTCCCCGGACTCCAGGCGCTGCTCGATGCCGGCCATGAGGGGGTCGCCGTCTACTCGCAGCCGCCGCGGCCGGCCGGGCGCGGCCACAAGGAGCAGCCCTCGCCGGTCCATGCCTTCGCCGCCGCGCGCGGCATTCCGGTGCGGACGCCGAAATCGCTCAAGGGCGCCGCGGAGCAGGAGGCGTTCCGCGCCCTGGGCCTCGATGCCGCGGTGGTCACCGACTACGGCCTGATCCTGCCCCAGGCGGTGCTCGATGCGCCGCGCCTGGGCTGCATCAACGTCCATGCCTCGCTGCTGCCGCGCTGGCGCGGCGCCGCCCCCATCCAGCGCGCGATCCTCGCCGGCGATGCCGAGACCGGGGTGACGATCATGCAGATGGATGCCGGCCTGGACACCGGCGCCATGCTGCTGACCG
>JACRFY010000013.1 GCA_016212565.1 Magnetospirillum sp.
GCGAGAAGGCGCGGGCCGAGGCCGAGGGCACCGACCCCGAGTCGGTGCCGTTCCTCAAGCGCTTCACCGTGTTCAACGTCGCCCAATGCGACGGCCTGCCCGAGGCGATGACGGCGGGGGCCGAACCGCTGCCGGAACGCCAACTCATCCCCAGCGCGGAAGCGCTGATAACCGCCACCGGGGCCGACATCCGCATCGGCGGGGAGCGCGCGTTCTACTCGCCGGCAGAAGACTACATCCGGGTGCCGCCGCAACCGGCCTTCTTCGAGCAGATCAACTATTACCGCACCTGCTTTCACGAATTGGGCCACTGGACCGGCCATCCCTCGCGGCTGGCCCGCGACTTCTCCAGGCGTTTCGGTTCGACCGCCTACGCCCGCGAGGAACTGGTGGCCGAGATGGCCGGCGCCTTCGTCTGCGCCGCGCTGTCCATCACCCCCACCGTCCGCCATGCCGATTACCTCGGCGCGTGGCTGGAAGTGTTGCGCGAGGACAACCGCGCCATCTTCCGTGCCGCCAGCCTCGCCAGCAGAGCCGCCGACTTCCTGCTGGCCTTCCGCGATGCCCCGGACGGGGCGGGAGGGGCGGCGGCATGAGCAGGGCAACGCCACCCCTGACCGAGCCGACGCCCGAGGGCGAGCAGATGCTCATCCCCGGCGTGACCCCGGTCAGCCTGCGTCAACGTCTGGAATTGCGCTGGACGGCACCGCTTGTCCCCAAGGTCGGGCAGAAGCCGCTCGACTTCGGCCTGTTCGACCTGGACGCCCGCCGTCAACTCGACCTGTTCCAACCCGCCCCTTTGGGGCGAAAGTGACGGAGCATCCCAATGGAATTGCGCCATATCCCCCTGTCGGAATTGTCCGTGTCCGCCCTCAACATGCGCCACGGCAGGCACGCTCCCGACGTCTCCGACATTCTGCCCAGCATCCGCGCGCGCGGCATCCTGCAACCGCTTCTCGTCCGCCCCAACCATGACGGTTTCGAGGTGGTGGCCGGGCGGAGGCGCTACTTCGCCGCCCGCGCCCTGGTCGAGGAAGGGGCCGAGGTCGAGCCGCTTCCCTGCGCCGTGATGGGTCCAAGCGACGACGCCGAGGCGCTGGAAGCCTCGCTGATTGAGAATATCGCCCGCCTCGATCCAGACGAAATGGCCCAGCACGAAACCTTCGCCCGGCTGATCAAGGAGGGCCGCAGCATTGAGCAGATCGCCGCCACCTTCGGCATCACCGAGATCATGGTGCGGCGGCGGCTAGCGCTGGGCAACCTGCTTCCCTCCCTGCGCTCGCTCTACCGCAAGGGCGAGATCGACGCCGAGACCGTCCGCCATCTCACCATGGCGAGCAAGGTGCAGCAGAAGGAATGGCACCGCCTCCATACGGACAAGGAGGCCCATGCGCCGCGCGGTTTCCAGTTGAAGCAATGGCTGTTCGGCGGCAACACCCTCTCCACCAAGGTGGCGCTGTTTCCGCTGGAGGATTACACCGGGCAGATCGTCGCCGACCTGTTCGGCGAGGATGCCTATTTCGCCGATATCGACCAGTTCTGGACGCTGCAGAACCGCGCCGTCGCCGCCAAGCGCGACGACCTCTTGGCCGCCGGCTGGCCGGTGGTGGAGGTGCTGGAAACCGGCCAGCGCTTCCACGAATGGGACTACGAGAAGACCCCGAAGAAGAAGGGCGGCAAGGTATTCGTCACCATCAGCCAGCGCGGCGAGGTGGAGGTATTCGAGGGTTGGCTCTCCCGCAAGGAGGCCAAGCGCCGGGGCCGCGCCAACGGCACCGAAACCGGCGGCAACGAGGGGGAAAAGCCCGCCCGCCCCGAGGTGACCAAGGCCCTTCAGACCTATCTCGACCTGCATCGCCATGCCGCCGTGCGCGCGGTGTTGCTCGATCATCCCGGCGTGGCGCTGCGGCTGCTGCTGGCCCATGCCATCGCCGGGTCGCGGCTGTGGCAGGTGCACCCTGAGCCGCAGGACGCCGGGAGCGAAGCCATCGCTGCCAGCCTTGCCAGCAGTTCGGCGCAAGCCGCCTTCGCTGCCCGCCGTGCCGAGATGCTGGCGGTCCTCGGCATGCCCGAGGACCGTACCACCGTGGTGCACGCCAACGGCGACGGCTTCGGCGCAGCCGATGTCTTCGCCCGCCTGTTGGTCCTGCCCGAGGCCGAGGTGACGGCGGTTCTCGCGCTGGTGATGGGCGAAACCCTGGAGGCGGGCAGCGCCCTGGTGGAGGCGGCAGGCGTGCATCTCACGGTGGACATGCGCGCCCACTGGCAGCCCGACGACACCTTCTTCGAGCTGATGCGCGACAAGCCGGTGATCAACGCCATGTTGGCCGAAGTGGCCGGCAAGATGGTAGCCGACGGCAATCTGACCGAGAAGACCGCCACTCAGAAGGCGATCATCCGCGACTGCCTGATTGGTGCCAACGGTCGCGCCAGGGTGGAGAACTGGCTGCCGGGATGGATGGCCTTCCCGGCGCGCGCCTACACCGAGCGGGGCGGGGTGCGCGCCGCCGAGCATTGGGCCGCCATCGGCGGGCTGTTCGCCACCGAATGAGTCATGGCGGGCGGCGGCAGGGGACGCCGTCCGCTTTCTTCCTGCTTTCTACCTCTTCCGGGGTAATACCGGCGGGCTTCGCCCCCGCGCTGCGCGCGGGGGCGAAGCCTTGTTGCTGCGGTCCCAGTCGGGCAATTGGCGCCCGGTCTCCGCCAGCGGCACGGCCGGGCAAGGCCTCCAAGGTCGGCCCGAATTCCGGCGCAGCGAGGCGGAAGCCCACCCGTGCCATTCCCGCATGTGAGCCCATCCGTGCCCGGCCGGTGCGTCTCCACATTCCTTGATCGCTCATCGTGAAGCCGCTGCGATGTCGCCCCGGCCGCCATCAGGACTGGTTCTTCATCACCGCGTCGAAAGGGGCGTGCCTGCCCCTGATCGTGCCCGCTGTCAGCGTGGTGGCATCATCAACCGCACGCTTCCGTCTCGTCCTTCACCGGGCCATCCCCCTGCTCCGGCGCCAGACCTATGGGCGTCGCCAGCCCCGGTGAAACCGTCGCTCCAGGCTTTTTTCCCCGCCACCCGCGCGCTTCGCGCGCATTCGTGACGAATGCCGGCAGAGCCGGCGGGCGGCTCCTCGCGGCCGCTGCGCTGCAAAAAAGCCCTCCGCTCGGGTCCTCCGCTGCGCTTCGGCCCTATCGGGTTCACCGGGGCCGGACGCGCCCATCAACGGTCGGCCATCGCAGGGGGAATGGCCCCCGCGAAGCGAACAAGGAGACGGAAGATGCCTGCGATCGGTTACGTCACCAAGCTCCCCACCGGCGGCTACAAGGGCCAGATCAAGACCCTCTCCATCCGTGCCGACATCGAGATCCTTCCCAATTCCGCCAAGGCCAACGACATGCAGCCCGACTTCCGGGTGCTGACCCAGGGTGTGGAGATTGGCGCCGGCTGGATCCGGGTGGGCGAGACCTCGGGCAAGAGCTACGTGAGCCTCGGCCTCGCCGCGCCGGAATTCGGTCCCCGGAAGCTCTACGCCAACCTCGGCCGCGCCGCCGGCCAGGATGACGACGACGTCTTCGCCCTCATCTGGAACCCCGCCGACTGACGGCAATCCGCCCCCGCGCCACCAGCGCGGGGGCTTTGCCCGCCGCCGGAACAGGGGGGCGAAAACTCGGAGGTGAGTGTTCGCCCGTCCCCGAACCGCCCCCCGGCCGCCCATCCTCGCCGACATGGAGGCAGCGACGCCGTCGTTGCCTGGTCAACGCAGCGAGGATGCCATGGACGACGAAAACACCCGGGCGGCCAATGCCAGGAAGGGCAGCCCGTTCCTCTCCACCGCCCAGGCCGCCTTCTATGTCGGCCTGTCGCGCCGGACGCTGGAGAAGATGCGCACGGTCGGCGGCGGGCCGAAATATCGCAAGCACGGCCGCTACGTCCGCTACCATATCGACGATCTCGACGCCTGGTCGACCGGGCGCGCCAAGCGGTCGACCTCCGATGCGTGAGCTGTTGAGAAGTGGCGTCATCACGTCGCCACCGCGCTGCCGCGGGCGCAATCGCCCACGCGCGACGCTCGCCCTCGGCCTTGCCGGGCTCGGTCTGATCGGCTTCGCTGCGCTGGCCGATCCGGCGCCCCGCCTGGTGTGGAACGCCACCGCCAGCGCGCCGCTCGGGCTCTATTATAGAGTGAGCGGCCCGGTCCGGCGCGGCGACCTGGTGCTGGCCTGGCCTCCGGCCGAGGCCGCGCACCTCGCCACCGAGCGCGGCTACCTGCCGGCCGGCGTGCCGCTGATCAAGCGCGTCGCTGCCCTGGCTGGCGACGAGATTTGCGGTCTCGGCGCTGCCGTCACCATCAACGGCCATGTCGCCGCCGAGCGCCTTGCCGCCGACGCCCGAGGTCGGACACTGCCGGCGTGGCAGGGCTGCCGGCGCCTCGGCGCGGGCGAGGTTTTCCTGCTGATGAAGGGCGTTTCCGGTTCCTTCGATGGCCGCTATTTCGGCCCGGTTCCCGCCGACACCGTCATCGGGAGGCTCGTCGCGCTATGGACCTGGTGACACTCGCCGCCCTCTGCGCCCTTCAGGCCGGGGAGGTTGCGGCGCCCGACCCGCTCGCGCCCTGGCGGCCGCTGATCGCCGAGGCGGCGCGGGAATTCGGCATCTCCGACGCTTGGATCGGCGCCGTCATGCGGGCCGAAAGCGGCGGTCGCGCCATGGTCGATGGCCGGCCGATCACCTCAGCGGCAGGGGCCATCGGGCTGATGCAGGTGATGCCGGCGACCTATGCCGAGATGCGGTTGCGCCATGGTCTCGGGCCCGATCCGGCCGAGCCGCGCGACAACATCCGTGCCGGTTCGGCCTACTTGCGCGCCATGGTGGACCGCTTCGGTTGCCCGGCCGCATTCGCCGCCTACCACGCCGGTCCGGAGCGGGTGGAGGCCCATTTGCGGGACGGCCGGAAACTGCCGGCGGAGACGGAATCCTACTTGTTTACCCTGGCCGCGCAGGCATCTGGACGCTCGCAGACGCCCAATGGCGAAGCGATTTTGCCACCGTGGCGGAGGCTGTTCGTAGGTCTCACCGCAGCATCCACGGCCGGGTCTGACGCCCAAATTCTTCCTCAGAAATTGAAAAGCGGACGCACGATTTTCGTCGTTGTCCGCGCCCATGCCAATCAGGTTGCCGGTGAAGGAGAGCGTAGATGAGCGCAGGAGGGACGGGGCGATGGAGCGGCACCGGGAAGGGAAAGAAGGCAGGGCAAGATAAAGCTCTGGCGCTGTCAGCGCCGATTCTCCTGTCTGCACATCGGGTTAGCCTGGCGCCATGCGCCCTTTCCCCGGCGCCACCTGTGTGACACGGCCCTCTTCAGCGAGGAATTCACTATGGCCATCGACGACGATTTCAGGCCGCGTCTGGGCAGGATCCGCACGCTCGGCAATCGCGCCGCCAAACGCTACGTCAGCCGGGTGCTGACCGCCGTCAGCCGGGCCGGCGGCTGGAAACGTCCAGGAACGGCGAAACGGATTTTCGGCAGCCGCATCGGCCGGGGCAGCGGCGTCGGCCGCGTGCTGGCGGCGCACGACCGCTACGGCGCCTTCCGCGCGCGGCGGGTGATCATCAAGACCCGCATCGTCAAGCTCAAGGGAACAGGGATCAAGGCGGCCCAACTGCACCTGCGCTACATCCAGCGCGACGGCGTCACCCGCGATGGCGCGCCCGGCCAGCTCTACGATGCCGGTTACGAGCGCGCCGACGGCAAGGCGTTCCTGGACCGCACCGATGGCGACCGCCACCAGTTCCGCTTCATCGTCTCGCCCGAGGACGGCGCCGAGTATGCCGACCTCAAACCGCTGACCCGCCGGCTGATGGCGCGGATGGAGCAGGATTTGGGCACCCGGCTCGACTGGGTGGCGGTCGACCACTACAACACCGGCCATCCCCACACCCATGTGGTGCTGCGCGGCAGGGACGAGACCGGCCGCGACCTGATCATCGCGCGGGACTATCTGGCCGTCGGCATGCGCGAGCGTGCCGTCGACATCGTCTCCCTTGACCTCGGCCCGCGCACCGACCGCGAGATCGAGGACCGCCTGCGCCGGGAGGTGGAGCAGGAGCGCTTCACCAGCCTCGACCACGCTCTGCTGCGCGAGATGGACGGGCAGGGGATGGTCGGCTCGGGGGCCGGCGGCGATCCCTTCCGCCAATCCTTGCGCGCCGGCCGGCTGCAGAAATTGCGCCGCCTCGGCCTCGCCGAGGAGGGCGAACCGGCGCGCTGGCATTTGTCGCCTGAACTGGAGCCGACGCTGTGTGCCTTGGGCGAGCGCGGCGACATCATCAAGGCCATGCACCGGGCGCTGGCCGCGGCGCAGCTGGCGCGGGGCGGCACCGACCTCGTCATCTACGACCCCAGTGACCCGAAGGCCGGCCGATTGGTCGGGTGGGTGATCGAACGTGGCCTGGCCGACGAGATCAACGACCGCCATTACCTGATCGTCGACGGCATCGACGGACGGGCCCATTACGTCGACATCGGCAGGGGCGAGGCGATCGAGCCGATCCCGGAGGGCGGCATCGTCGCAGTCGAGCCAAAGCGGGCCGAGCCCAAGGCGGTGGACCGTACTATTGCCGACATCGCCGCCGCCCATGGCGGGCGCTACAGCGTGGACCTTCACCTCCGCCACGATCCGACCGCAACGGCGGCCTTCGCCGAGACCCATGTGCGCCGCCTCGAAGCCATGCGACGGCTCGCCGGCAGCGTCGAGCGTCAACCTGACGGTACCTGGATCATCGCCCCCAACCATCTGGAGCGGGCGGCGGCCTACGAGCGGACGCAGGTGCGCGCCGCGCCGGTGATCGTGCTCGTTCTGTCGCCTCTGCCGCTCGACCGCCTGGCCGGCGCTGACGCCGCCACCTGGCTCGACCGCGAGCTGGTGGGGGAGGGACCGTCGTCCGTCCGCGACGCCGGCTTCGGCCGCGAGGTGAAATCGGCGCTGGCCCAGCGCCGCCAATGGCTGATCGACCGGGGTCTGGCCGAGGAGCGCCAGGACCAGATCATCTACCGCCGCAATCTGCTGGCCGTACTGCGGCGGCGGGAACTCGCTCGCGTCGCCGGCCAGCTCTCGGGCGAGCTGGGCCTGCCCTATGCCGAGGCTCCCGACCATGGCCGCATCGAGGGCACCGTCCGCCGCCGCCTCGACCTGGTCAGCGGGAAATTCGCGGTGATCGAGAAATGCCGGGAATTCACCCTGGTGCCCTGGCGGCCGGTGCTGGAGCGCGGTCTCGGCAAGCCGGTGGCCGGGATCGTGCAGGGCAACTCGATTTCCTGGACGCTGGGGCGGCAGCGGAGCGGGCCGTCGGTGTCGTGAGGGCAAATCATGACACGGCTGCCTATGATCCAATCTGATATCCGGAATGGCCGCTTTTGGAACTTTCGCCAACGAGTTCGATCAGGGGGCCAGGAAAACCATCAAAATGGCAAGGACCGATACAATTCCGCCTGCTATCGCAGTGACGATGAACATCGCCTCTGCACGCCGAGCAGGGTCTAGAACCATGGCCTTGTAGTCGGGGTCGGGGATGAAACGATAGAGACGGGACCGCCATTTGCGGCGCATGTCCTGTTGCACGCTCATGAAGATCCAGCCGCTTGTGACAATGGCGGCGACGTAGACGGCGGCAACTAGGGCGACTATCTGCAACACCCAGTGAGAGGTCGTCGTGCCGACTTTTGCCGCAACGAGTCCGATGCAGGTTGCGAGCGCCGCAGCGACGGCGGTTACGACTTGGCGTGTATTGTCGGCGAGCTTCGCCGTGTCGTCGGCGACAGCCTTCCTGAGGTCCCCTTGCGCCTTAATCGCCTCGCGCGTTAGGTCCGACAAGCTCAGCTGATAAGCAAGTCTCGCACCTTCGAGAACGTTGGCGACGATGCGGGCGAACACAGCCGCCGCCCCGGATTCGGGTGGGTGGGTACGTCCGAACTCCGCGGCGAACAGCCCATGCCGTTGTTCGGCTTCACTCCCATTCTCGTAGACCCAAGCGGCCGCAGCTCGAAGATCATTGTAGCCGTTGAGGTTGATCTCCTTGGCCGCCCCTCGATGAGGCGCATCAAGTTGCGTATGGGGCGGTCCCTTGAACACGAGACCGCCCTCGCTCTTGATCTCGCAGGCTAGAGCTCTCATCAACGCTTGCGCCGACAAATCGGCGAAGGTCTGGAAGACAGGGTCGTCCCAAAGCTGCTCGCTCGCCGGCACTCGTGGCATCCAGACACGAATGTCGCCAGGTGCCCTAGGCGGCATATTATGGTCCCTCACCAGCTGGCGGGGGCTCTTGGTAGCAGGGGCGGGGCTAAAAATGCCCGTGGAACCCCATGGCAGAAAGTTTGCGGACATTGTTGCGAAGGGTGTCGCTAGCGTTGTGACTTCCCAGACCACATCGCCACGCTCTTGTAGCAAGAAGGCTTCGAGACCCACCAAGGTGACCACCTGAAGGGTGGCGCCTTGGTCAGGTTTCTCCACCGTGACAATGAACGGCGCGTAGTCTGCAGTGAGCGTAGCTATGTCGGCGCGTTCACCTGCCCCATCGACAATCTCGAAAGGCCACCCAACGGCCGTGAGCAGCGGCGACAGCCGCACCATTTCGACCGCGCCCAGCGACGCAATCGTAAGTGCAGACGGCGTCTCCGTCAGCGTCGCAAGTCCCTGGGCGCTGAGCCCATCAACGGCGACGGCCAGAGCTTTCAGAGAGGACAGCATCCGTGTATTTTCTCGTGGTGACGATGAATTGTGTCGCCCCGTCCGGTAGATCCATTCTCCGAACGGCTTGGCCTTCGAGGCCGGTGTTATACTGGATCGTTACCCCCTCTTCGGTGCGCACCAGCCGGGTGATGGGCCTGCCGAGTTGACTCCCATCCGGCGGGAACGTGACGCCAGCCAGACGTTTGCGCTTAACTAGGCGGGCAACGGACTTCTTTAGTGAATCCCGCACCTGATCGTCAGCCGGCTGCCCAGCCCCAACCCAAACAGCGTGGTTGACGACATCCTCTGTCACCGTCTCGGTGTTACGCAGGATCTCCAACGCGCGCGAGACGGCGGATGCCACACCGCCGGGAGGAAGAAGCTCTCGATGATCCTCAAGGGAGGTCCGGACTACATCCTTGACGGCAGTGGTGAGTTCGCTGTCCGTACGGTCGCGCACCACCTGGAGATAGCGGATGAAATAATCGGTGAGCTGCGGCGCCGGTCGGCCCATCCGGTCACGTGTCGAGAGGGAAGCCTCTGCCGAGCCATTGACTACGCGTACCAGTGCGGACTTCTGGATTGCCGATTTGTCGCCGATAAACGCCTCAACAATCCGGCGAAGGCCTGCGGCACCCTGCTGCTCTACGAGCTCCAAGGCTTGGCCGTAGTCGTACTTCATCAATGCATAGAGGCGGATGTTCTCGTCATCCACGCCAAGCTCGAAGACGAAAAATGCACCGTCCCGCGTGCCGTTGCGATGAAACCGGCAAAATTCCCGGGCAAGCGTTTGCGCGCCTTCCTCAAAGCCGACTTCGCGCATGGCGATCGCTTCAATAGTGTCGCGGGTGGAGGATACGTCCTCAAACCGATAGACGCTCGCCGAGGCGATGTCGCGGATGCGATCAAGAAGGAAATCGTCATGCTCGATCGCGAGTTCTGGCTCGGGCATGAATTCGTCGTCGCTCACGATGTGCAGACTCATGCGGGCAAGACGAAGGCTCGACGCCTCCACGTCGGTCAAAAAGCTCATTGCGTTCCCCTCAGTGGTAAGACGTCAAAGATACCCCTCAGGATTGATTTCGCAACGCGTAATCAACCATACACAGCAAATATGAACAAATCAAGAACTTTCTCGCCCGCAGGCCGGAGGAAGGCTCCCTGCGTCTGCTTTCGCGATGGAAGCCAATGGCCGCTTCCGGCCCAAAGGGGCCGTTTTTCGCGACCACGAAATTAGGGCCGACGCAATATCATTTCACCCTTGTCCCTCC
>JACRFY010000128.1 GCA_016212565.1 Magnetospirillum sp.
GAAGAACTTCTTCCACTTCATGTCGCGGTCGTTCTTGGCCGCCAGGGGGGCGAAATGGCGGCGCATCAGCGCCGACAGGTCGGCGCGGCCGGGCAGGCCGAGGTCCTGCCACAGATGATTGGTGTTGAGCGAACGGCGGGCGACGATGGCCGCCAGCCATTCCGTTTCCGGGCCGTCGCCGCCGGCATGGTCGAGCAGCAGGGTGCGCAGGTCCGGCTCCTCGATGCTGGCCGGGGCGGCGCCGTCGCCGCATCCGCGCAGCAGGTCGGCGGCATGGGGAAAGTGGCGGCCGATCAGGGCCGCCAGTTGCGCCGCCGACAGCCCCAGCCCCTCGGCCAGGGCTTTCCCCGGTTCGGCCAGGGCGATGGCCAGGGCGCAGGCCAGCAGGTGGCGGTCGAACCCGTCGCCCGCCGCCGCGCCGGCCATCAACTGCGCATAGTCGTCGCGCGGGCCCATGACGCGCCTACGCCGCCAGGGGCGCGTGCTTTTGCGCCTTGGTGCCGCACACCGTCTGGCACGAGGCGCAGCCGATGCAGGCCCCCGCCTTTTCGATGGTCATCACCTTGCGCTCGACCTCGCCCTCGTCGTCGTCGAAGGGGTCGCAGAAATTGCCCTCCTCGTCGACGCCCTGGAGCTTGAGCACGCCCATGGTGCAGACCTTGAAGCAACGGCCGCAGCCGATGCACAGTTCGTGGTCGATGGACATCAGGTATTCGGGGGTCCAGGTGCTGCCGTCGCGGGTGGCGTAGGTGACGAAGGACATGGGATGCTCTCCTTTGCGAAATGGGCCGCGCTAGGCGTCGGCGACGGCGGGAAACTGTTCGATGGCGGCCACACCTTCGGCCACCAGCTTCTCGGCCTTGGCGATCATCGTGCCGAGGTCTTCGAAGCCGAAACGGTGCAACTCGCGGACATGGGCCTTGACCGCCACCAGGCGGCCGGCGATCAGCACCACCCGGCCCCAGCCCTCGTGGTGGATGTTGACCATCGGGATGATGGCGCGGCCGCTGCGGCGCTCGATCTCCCAGGCGATGGCGGCGTAATAGAGGTCGACCCGCCACAGGATGTCGGGATCCGGGTCGCCGATCAGCGGCATCTCGCGCTTGGTCGCCTTGGTGACGATGAACGGCTCGAGCAGGGCCGCGTCGGGTTCGGCGTCCCAGGCGCCGCTGCGGTCCTGGGCGCGCAGCAGTTGCAGCAGGGCCTTGACGATGGGGTGGGCGGTCGGCGCGTCGTCCATGCGGTCAATCCTCGTCGTCGATGAAGCGTTCCGGACCGGCCTCGGCGTCCTTCAACGCCCGGCGCAGCCACGGGGGCGGGTTGGTCTTGAGCATCAGGCGGATGCGCTCGATGACCGCGGCGATGGGTTCGTCCTCGGGCAGCTTGATGGGATGAATCTTGGCCCCGACCACCCGGGCCGCCGCCGGGCCGCCGATGGCGCGCACGAACAGCAGGGCGGTGCCGGTCAGGGCGGCGATCTTGGCCCCCAGGCGGTCCTCGCCGTCGTCGCCATGGACGCCGTCCTCGCCGCTGACGAGGTCGAACTGCATCGCCTCGACGAACGAATGCGTCTCGGGTCCGATGTCGTAGAACAGGAACGTCTTCGCGCTGGCGAAATGGGCGTCGACGGTGGTGCGGTCGTGGGTGGCGAAAGCGACTCGCATGTGTCCTCCTCTCACGGGACGGTCCAGCCCCAAAGTGTCGTCAACCAGCCTGAGATGCCGGACCATGGCCGTGCTCCGGGTGTTCCATCAGCATGTTGCCAAGCTGGAAGATCAGGTCGCGGGTGCCCTTGTAACCGATGGTCATCTGGTGGGCGGTCCCCAGGCGGTCGTAGATCGGCATGCCGGCGCGGAACAGCGGGATGCCGTGGCGGCGGCACAACTGGCGGGCATTGGTGTTCGAGATCACCAGATCGGCGCCGCCGGCTTCGAGGATCCCGTCCTCCAGGTCCTCGAAATCGCCCACCACCACCCGCTGGCAGGGCAGCTCGGCGAGGTGCGGGGCGGGCATGGTGGTGACGGCGGCGGCGAGGGTGCCGCCCATCTCGGCGATCAGCTTGCCGGTCGCCCACAGCATGTCGGGCTCGCCGGCCACCGCCAGCGACCGGCCGCCGAAGAAGAAATGGCCGTCGAGCATGGCGTCGACGAGGCGCGAGCGGGCGCGGCGCAGCTTGTCGGGCACCGGGCGGCCGGCTGCCGCGGACAGGCTGACCATCAGGCGGTCGACCGCCTCCAGCCCGGTCAGGCGGTCGAGGACCACGAACGGCACCCCGGTGCGGGCGTGCAGGGCATTGGCCGCCCAGCGCATGTGCTCGCCGACGGCGATGGTGAGCACCGCCCGGCCCATGCTCCGTGCCGCCTCGACCGTGGTGCCGCCCAGCGTGGTGGGGACGTAGCTCTCCGGCACATGGCCGTCGAGCGAGTCCGACAGATCGGGCAGGCACACCGGTTCGAGCCCGAACGCCTCGACCATCTCTTTCAGGTGCTCGACGTCGGCGGGGGTGAGGTGGATTCCGGGCAGCAGGTTGACGCGGGTGCGGTCGAGTCCGGGCGTGGCCGGCGCGACCAGGGCATCGATCAGGGCGGTGACGCCCTTCGACCAGCCCATCTCCAGCGAGCCGTCGAAATCGGGGGCGGAGACCGGCACCACCTTGACCCCGGCCAGATCGGGATTGCGGGCCAGGATCAGGCGCAGATCGCCCTCCATGTCCTCGCCGCGGGTCTCGGTCAGCGCGGTCGAGACCAGGCCGATCACCTTGGGCTTGGTGCGGGTGGCGATGTTCTTCAGCGCCTCTTCGACCTGCTCCATGCCGCCGAGGATGGTGGAGATCTCGTTCATCGCCGTGGTTTGCAGCGGGATGGCCTCGCGGAAGTGGCGGACCAGCATCACCAGGGCGAAGGCGGTGCAGCCCTGGCTGCCATGGAACAGCGGCATGGCGCCATCCATGCCCATGAAGGCCATCGCCGCGCCCAGCGGCGGCGACAGCTTGAGCGGGCTGGTGGAGAGCGACTTGGTGTGGCTGACGATCACGCCCATCGGGGCACCTCGCGACTATGGTCCCTGAAGAGAAGCAAGCCGCGTGCCGAACGAGGAAGGCGCAGGAATCCTGGGGTGAAGGCCGAGAGGTGTCGGGTTTGCGACAAGGAAGGCGACGCGCCGGCCGACATGAGGGAGGCGGGCCGTCTATGCCCATCGGCCTATGACATCGGTCACAGCCGACGCGAGCGCTATCCGGTCTTCGGATCGCCCAAATGTCGTGTATCATCCATCATGGGCAGTGGATGGGGAGGGCGAATGGCAGAGATTGGCAGCGTTGCCTGTGGGGACTGTTCTCTACGTCCGCGCCTTGCCCATCTATTCAAAGGCTATGGCCGGGACGAGACGATTTACCATCAGGGAGAGGACCAAAGTGGCGTATATTACGTTTCGTCCGGTTTGATCGGATTGGGGTACGTCGACCGGGCCGGCAATACCGTCACCGACCGGCTGGTCCGTACCGGCAACAGCTTTGGCTATGCTTCGTTCCTCAGCGGGTCTTCGCATTCGGTTACCGCCGAGGCCCTGATTCCGGCCCGGGTCCTGCACGTGTCCGGCGCCGCGGCTGCGGCCTTGTCGCGGGACCATTGTCGGTTTCGCCGGCTGCTGGAGCGCGACCTGGCGCAGGCGGTCATCAGCCGTCGCACCGACCTGCTGGTGGGCGAAAAGCGAAATTTGGCGGCCCGCATCCTGTGGCTCCTGGGGGAGTTGGCCTCGGAGGCGGGGACCGAGAATCGGCGGACGTTTCGCTTGCCCCTCAACAATCAGAAAATGGCTCGCCTGCTGAACGCTCGTCCGGAATCACTCTCTCGCTGCATCCGCCGTCTCCACGACGCGGGGATTTGCAGGTTCAAGAAGGGAACCGTCGAGATGTGGGTCGATCTCGTTGACGATCGCCTTTCGGTGGGGTCGCTTCTCCCCGACTGCCCGGCTCTCACCGCTTGAGGACATAGGCCCTCTCACTGCCACGGCGCCGGCTTGCGCACCTGCTCCCAGATCGGGTTGTAGAGTGCGAGGTCGATCTGGCGGACCAGCGCCACCATGCCGTCGTAGCCGGCATAGCCGTGGTGGCGTTCCTGGTTGATGTCCAGCCACGGGGTCAGGGCCTTCAACGCGGTGAATTGCGAGCGGCCGCCCGAGAGCATGATGTCGGCCTTGCCCTCCTTGAACATGGCGATCATCGCCTTCGGCGCGATCTGGTCGTGGAGCTTGGCGTCGTCGCCGCCCAGGCGGTCGAGGGCCTTTTGCTTGTCGTCCTCGGTCGATTTGCGCACCGAGGTGCCGACCACCTCCATGCCGATCTCGTGCAGGGCCTGGATCACCGACCAGCTTTTGACCCCGCCGGTGTAGAGCAGCACCTTCTTGCCCGACAGGCGCGCCTTGTAGGGTTCCAGCGCCGCCCAGGTGCGCGCCTCCTCGGCGGCGATCAGGGCCTCGGCGCGTTCGATCAGGGTGGGGTCGGCGCCGCGCTCGACCAGCAGGCGGGCGAAGGTCCTGAGCGCCGCCGAGGTGTCGGTGATGCCGTAGAACGAGCCCTCGAAATAGGGAATGCCCCAGCGCTCGGTCATCTTGCGCGCCAGGGTCACCAGCGCCTGGCTGCACACCACCATGTTGGCGCGTGCGGTGTGGGCGGCGGCGACGTCGCGGTAGCGGGCGTCGCCGGTGATGGCGGTGCGGATGCGGATCCCCAAGCGGGCCAGCAGCGGGCGGACCAGATCCAACTCGCCGGCGACGTTGTACTCGCCGAGGATGTTGACGTCGGTCGGCGAGGCGTCGTCGGGCTCGACGGTGCCGATCACGTGGCCGATCAGTGCCTCGCCGGCCAGGCGGTTGCCGAGGTTCTTCGAGCCGACGAAGCCCGGCGCGTTGACCGGGATCACCGGTACGCCCATCCGCTCGGTGGCCGCCTTGCACACCGCCTCGACATCGTCGCCGATCAGGGCGCCGACGCAGGTCTGGTAGACGAACACCGCCGGCGGGTGGTGCCGGGCGATGGCGGCGCGGATCGCCTTGTAGAGCTTCTTCTCGCCGCCGTTGACGATGTCGAGATTCTGCAGGTCGGTGGTGAAGCCCATGCGGTAGAGATCGCCGCCGCTGGAGGCGGAATTGCGCGTGTCCCACGAGTTGCCTTCGCAGGCGATGGGGCCGTGGACGAGATGGACCGCGTCGGTGATCGGTTGCAGGGCGATCTTGGCCCCGTCGAAGGCGCAGCCGCCGGCCGCTGCCCCCGGGGTGAGCGGTTTGCTGCAACCCTTCTTGCGCGCCGCGGCCGACTTGGCCTGGTTGGTGGCGCAACCGGGCTCGTTGAAGAGTTCCTGCACCTTGGCCTTGAGCATGGGCGTCCTCCCGACGGGTCGTGCCAGGGAGAGAAGCAAGCTTCGTGCCGCAACGGAACGGCGCGGATTCGCTCGGGATCGAGGCCGCTGTGTCGGGTTTGCGACAGAGCCTGCGTCGCGTTCGGGCCTTTCCCTCGCCGGCGCAGGCGCTATAGTACCGGCATGCTGCAAGTCCGTGCCGCCGAGACCGATCCGCCGCCATTCGAAGCCATCGATGGCGCCGCCGGTGCGCGGGTGCTGATCGTCTGCGACCATGCCTCGCCGCTGATCCCCGCGCGTTACGCCGGCCTGGGCTTGGCCGAGGCGGTGCAGGGCGACCACGTCGGCTGGGATATCGGCGCCGCCGCGGTGGCGCGCGGACTGGCGCGGCATCTCGGCTGTCCGGCGGTTCTGTCCGGGGTCAGCCGGCTGGTGATCGACTGCAACCGTGGGCCCGGCGACCCCGGTTCGATTCCTGCCTGTACCTGCGGGGTGGCGGTGCCCGGCAATGCCGGACTCGACGCCCGCGAGGCCGAGGCCCGCGCCGCGGCGTGGTTCCGGCCCTACCATCGGGAGATCGCTGCCCGGCTGGCGGCGTTGCGGCGCCATGGCGTGCCGGCGATGGTCTCGGTGCACAGCTTCACGCCGTGTCTCGACGGTTGGGCGCGGCCATGGCAGGTCGGGGTGCTGTGGAATCGCGACGGCCGCATGGCGGAGCCGGTGATGGCCGGATTGCGGGCGCGCGGACTGACGGTCGGCGACAACCAGCCCTATTCGGGCCGGGAGATCAATTACACCCTCGACACCCACGCCGGTGCCGCCGGGCTGCCGCATGTCTCGGTCGAGATCCGCCAGGATGGGGTTTCCGACGCGGCCGGCACCCTCGCGTGGGCCGCCCTGCTCGCCGCGGTGCTGGGGCCGGTCCTGGCCGATCCGGCCCTGTATCGGCTGATGGAATAAGGCCCCGCCCGGGTTGCGGGCGGGGAAACGCCACCCTATTCGATGTCGATGCGGTAGTTCTCGATCACCGTATTGGCCAGCAGCGACTTGCACATCTGCTCGACGCTGGCGCGGGCCTTGTCGCGGTCGCCCTCGGCCAGTTCGATCTCGATGTACTTGCCCTGGCGGACGTCGCCGACCCCGGCAAAGCCGAGCGAGCCCAGGGCGTGGCCGACCGCCTTGCCCTGGGGGTCGAGGACGCCGTTCTTCAGCGTGATATGGACCTTCGCCTTCATGTCGTCCCCCCTACTGCATGGTGGTGGGACCCTTGAGGTCCCGCGGGCCGCCCTCGGGCAGGATGCCGAGACGGCGCGCCACTTCCTGGTAGGCTTCCTCGACATTGCCGAGGTCGCGGCGGAAGCGGTCCTTGTCCATCTTCTCGCCGGTCTTGAGATCCCACAGCCGGCAATTGTCCGGGCTGATCTCGTCGGCGAGCACGATCTGCATGTCGTCGCCGTTGTACAGGCGGCCGAACTCCAGCTTGAAGTCGACCAGACGGATGCCGGTGCCGAGGAACAGGCCGCCCAGGAAGTCGTTGACCCGCAGCGCCAGCGACATGATCTCGTCGAGGTCCTGGGTGGTGGCCCAGCCGAAGGCGGTGATGTGCTCTTCGCTGACCATCGGGTCGTTGAGCGCATCGGACTTGAAGTAGTACTCGACGATCGAACGCGGCAGCGGCGTGCCTTCCGACAGGCCGAAGCGCTGGGCCAGCGACCCGGCGGAGACGTTGCGCACCACGACTTCGAGGGGGATGATCTCGACTTCGCGCACCAGCTGCTCGCGCATGTTGAGGCGGCGGACGAAGTGGGTGGGAATGCCGATTTCGCCCAGCTTCAGCATCAGGTATTCGCTGATGCGGTTGTTGAGCACACCCTTGCCGGTGATGGTGCCCTTCTTCTTGTTGTTGAAGGCGGTGGCGTCATCCTTGAAGTACTGCACCAGGGTGCCGGGCTCCGGGCCTTCGAACAGCACCTTGGCCTTGCCCTCGTAAATCTGTCTGCGTCTCGCCATGGGTAAAATCCATCGGATGGCACGGGTGCGGCCCGCGCGGGAACGGAAGGACGCTCGCTCGGCGTCCCCGTCGAACGATTCGCGTTTCATATAGCAGGGACCGGCGGGGGAAACAACGTGATGGTTCCGCGCCCCCTCACGCGGCGCAGCCGCCGACAATCGGGCGGCGCAGCCGCCGGGCGATCGGGCGGCGCAGCGTCATGATCGCCCCGCTGCGCTACGGCGCCCCGACCGGGTGGAAGGCGGTGCGGTCGGGCGGTCCGGCGGCGAACAGCCAGGCCGAGGGCCGCGGATTTTCCGGCGCGCCCAGGGCGATCAGCGACGACGACACGGTGCCGAAGCCATCGGCACGGGCGAAGCACATCGCCGGCATCTCTTCGCCGTCGCTGCCGGTGCCGCCGCGGTCGCCCAGCAGTCGCGGCCACGCGCCCCAGTCCCGATCTTCGGGCCGCGGCGGCGCCAAGGCGGCGAAGCGGGAGCGGTAGGCGCGGATGCGCGGGCTGGCCGGGTCGTCGAGGTCGAGCGCACTCAGCATATGCAGGCCGGGGGCGATGGGCTGCACCGCGACCCGCGCCGAACCGTCGGCGCGGAGCCAAAAGGCGTCGCGATTGTCGGCCACCATCAGGTTGAACGGGCGATAGGCCCGACCGTCGAGGCCCGCCAGGGACTCGGCGGCATCGGCGGCATCGGCGAAGTCCAGCGCGTCGAGCACCAGTTCGCCGCGCGAGCGCTTGCCGGCCTGCGGTCCCAGGGTGCCGACGCGGTTGAGGATGGCGGCAGCCACCCCGTGGTCGTTGAGTCCCAGCCAGGTGCCGCCGGCGGTCCGGTCGAGTCCGGCGACCACTTCGGGGCGGTCGGGCCAGTGGCGCGCCGGCGCCAGCCACGGGCGCGCGGCCATTTCATCGCGGTTGGCGGCGATCACCAGCGGCCAGTCGGCATCGGCGTTGCGCAACAGGACCAGTGTGCACATGCAAAATTCCCCGTTTCGCGGCGCGAACTCCCTCGTTATAACACGCCAGCCGCCGCTGGCGGCAGCAACCATCGACAACCACTTCGACAAGGTGGGACATTGGGATGCCGTCGACGATGAACCTGTTCGAGGACCGCGAGAAGGCGTTCGAGGCGAAATTTCACCTCGACCAGGAGACGGAATTCAAGATCGAGATGCGGCGCGACAAGCTGCTGGGCTTGTGGGCGGCCGAGCAGATGGGGATGGCCGGCGATCAGGCGTCCGCCTATGCCCGGTCGGTGGTCGAGGCGGCCATCGACAGCCGCGGCGGCGAGACGCCGACCGCCAAGGTCCTCGCCGATTTGCAGGCGCACGACGTCGACTTCGATCCGCCACGCCTGGCCAAGCAGATGGCCACCCTGCACGTTCTCGCCCGCGAACAGATTGTCGCCGAGCAGTCGGGGCGGTAGGGGCCGCCGCCTTAGAGCATCGTGAGCCCTCGCCGGGCGCGGGCGTCCGCCCGCTTGGCCGCTCGCTCAATGCTCGCAGGAGCGCCGTGCCTCGGATTTGAGGCTTGGCGCTCTAGCGGTTGACGTCGATTACCGTCCGCCCCCGCACCTCGCCCTTGAGGATGCGGGCCCCCAGTTCGGGCAGATCGGCGAGCTTGCCCTCGGTGGTCAGCGAATCGTGCAC
>JACRFY010000121.1 GCA_016212565.1 Magnetospirillum sp.
CAGGCGCTGCGCTCCGAGGATCTCGATGCCGCCACGACCGGCCGCTACCTGTCGCGCATCGAGGACGAGGTCAACCGCCTGTCGTCCTTCCTCCGCACCTTCCACGGCTTCGCCGCGCCCCAGGAGACCTTCCCCCATGCCTGCACCCTCGACGACGTGCTGGAGGACGTGCTGTTGTGGACGCGCAAGGAAGCCGTCTCACGCGGCATCGCCATCGAGTACAAGCATTGCGCCAAGGACATTCCCACGCTGTGGGCCGATCCCAACCAGCTCAAGCAGATCCTGCTCAACCTGGTGATCAACGCTATCCACGCCACCAGGGACGGCGGCCGGATCACCGTCGGCATGTGCGGCTCGGTCCGGCCCGAGGATCGCGACCGGCCGGTCCCGCGCATGCGCTTCTGCGTCGACGACACCGGCGAGGGCATTCCGCCCGAGGTGCTGCCGACCATCTTCGATCCCTTCTTCACCACCCGGGCCAGTGGTTCCGGTCTGGGGCTTGCGGTGGTGAAGAAGATCGTCGTCCAGCACGGCGCCGACATCCTGGTCGAGAGCACGCCCGGAAAGGGCACCCGCTTCACCCTGGTGTGGCCGGTTGCCGATGGGGGCGGGGCCACGGCGGCAATGACCGAATTGAATTGCGAGCGGGAGCTTTCCCATGGCTGAACGGATCCTTGTCGTCGATGACGACGCCACCATTCGGGAAACCGTGGCCGAGGTTCTGAGCCGGCGGGGGTTCGAGGTCGATCAGGCGGCCACCGGCGGCGATGCGGTGAATCTCGCCCGGCAAGGGCAGTTCGACCTGATCCTGCTCGATCTCCGGCTGCCCGACACCGACGGGCTGGAGGTGATGCGCAAGATCCGCGAGTTCGACGATCATCCGCTCGTGGTGATCATGACCGCGTATCCGGAGGTCAGGACGGCGATCTCGTCGCTGAAGGCGGGTGCCTACGACTACATCAACAAGCCGTTCGATCTCGATGACCTCAAGGGGCTGGTGAAGCGGGCGCTGGAGACCCAGAGCCTGCGCACCGAGGTCGAGCGGTTGAAGGCGTGCGCCAAGCACTCGTCCCCGGTCGAGGGGCTGATCGGCGCCAGCGCCGAATTCAAGGCCATGCTGGAAGCGACGCGCCGCATTGCCGGGGCGGCGCGCACTCCGGTGCTGATCCGGGGCGAGTCCGGGACCGGCAAGGAGCGCATCGCCCAATCGGTCCATGAGTTCAGTTCCCGCGCGGGCGGTGCCTGGATCGCCGTCAACTGTTCGGCGATCTCCGAGGGACTGCTGGAATCGGAGATGTTCGGGCACGAGAAGGGCGCCTTCACCGACGCCAAGGAGCGCAAGCGCGGCCTGCTGGAACTGGCGGACGGCGGCACCATCTTTCTCGATGAAATCGGCGATCTGTCCATGGCGTTGCAGCCGAAGCTGCTGCGCGCCCTGGAAACCCAGTCCTTCCGTCGGGTCGGTGGTCAGGTCGAGATCAGGGTCGATGTCCGCATCGTCGCCGCCACCAACCGCGACCTGACCGGCATGATCAAGAAGGGGCAGTTCCGCGAGGACCTCTACTACCGGCTGAACGTGGCCGGCATCGACGTTCCGCCCTTGCGAGCCCGTCGCGCCGACGTCCTGCCGCTGGCCGAGTTCTTCCTCGACCAGGCCGGCACCGTGCTGGGGATGCGGAGGGCGCCGCTCACCGATGACGCCACCGAGCTGCTGGAAGGGTACGATTGGCCGGGCAATGTGCGCGAATTGCGCAACGTGATGGAGCGTGCGCTGATCCTCTCGGAGGGACGGCCGATCCAGCCCAGTCACCTGCCGAAGGAATTGCTGGCGCGTGGGCGGTACCAGTCGATGGCTGCGGAAGGAGAGGCCGAGGAGCCTCGGATACTGAGTCTCGATGACGTCGAGAAACGCCACATCCTCAAGGTGCTCCGGCTGTGCAAGGGCAACAAGACGCTGGCCGGCCGCCAGCTCGGCATCTCGCGCCTCACCCTTCGCAACAAGGTCCGCGCTTACGGTTTGGCCGAATTCGCCGGCGAGGACTGACCGGTAATTTTTTGACCGGCCCTATCCGTTTCTGACCGCTGACCACCCGGCGCGTGGATGGCCGGGTCAAGCCCGGCCATGACGAAACCCAGGGAAAACCGTCATGCCCGGACTTGATCCGGGCATCCACGAATCCGTGGCACGTCTCCTGCAAACGCCTCTCCGGCTTCATGTGACTTTCGCCGGAGGACCCGTTGGCAAACGGCATGCTTTCTCGATCACCCACCTTCAAGGCCCTGCTGGGAACCTATAAGGGAGTGGTGAAAATCTCGCTCATGCTGGCGCTCACCTATGTGATCGCCCAGGGGCTGACCTCCATCCTTCCGGCGGCGGATTACCGCAACCTGCTGGGCTTGAGCAATCGCACCGCCGTGTGGGTGGTCGCCGAACTGCACCTGATGTTCGCGGCCTTCGTGCTGGGGGTGCCCATCTTCGCCCTGATCACCGAGATCGTCGGCATGGCGACGGGCGAGCGGAAGTACGACGAGCTGGCCCGCGAGTTCACCAAGCTGCTGGCCATGGCCTACACCATGACCGCCGTCCTGGGCTCGGTGCTGCTGGTGCTGTTCGTGGTCCTGTATCCCAAGTTCACCGCCTATATGAGCGGGCTGTTCAAGCCCACCTGGCTGCTCTACATCGTCCTGATCTTCGGCGAAGTCATCGTCGCCACCCTGTACTGGTACACCTGGGATCACCTCCAGGGGCGCCGCAAGCTCTGGCATGTGGTGCTGGGCCTGATGGTCAACGTCTGGGGCACCGCGCTGCTGTTCGTCGCCGACGCCTGGGTCACCTTCATGATGAGTCCGGCCGGCATCGACGATGCCGGCAACCTG
>JACRFY010000009.1 GCA_016212565.1 Magnetospirillum sp.
CTGGCTGGACGCCGCCACCGCCGCCGGTACCGTGGCGCTGGACACCGAGACGACCTCGCTCGATCCCCTGCGCTGCGAGCTGGTCGGATTTTCGCTGGCGGTGGAGCCGGGCAAGGCCTGCTACGTGCCGCTCAAGCACAGCCCGGCCGCCGCCCAGGGCAGCCTCGATCTCGGCGGTGCCGGCGAGCGGGCCGAGGCGCCGCACCTGATCGATCGCGCGGACGCGCTGGCCCGTCTCGGCCGCCTGACCGCCGACCCGGCGGTGCTGAAGGTCGGGCACAACATCAAGTACGACCTGCAGGTGCTGGCCGGGTGCGGCCTGACGGTGGCGCCGCTCGACGACACCATGCTGCTGTCCTATGCGCTGGACGGCGCCAGCCACGGCCACGGCATGGACGAACTGGCGGCGCGGCATCTCGGCCACACCTGCATTTCCTTCGCCGAGGTGTGCGGCAGCGGCAAGGCGATGATCACCTTCGACCGCGTCCCGCTCGACAAGGCCTGCGCCTACGCCGCCGAGGACGCCGACATCACGCTCCGGCTGCACCACCTGCTCAAGCAGCGGCTGGTCGCCGAACACATGGTCACCGTCTACGAGACCCTGGAACGGCCGCTGGTGCCGGTGATCGTCGCCATGGAGCGCGAAGGGGTGAAGGTCGATTCGGCCCGCCTGCGGGCGCTGTCCGAGGAGTTCGGCCGCCGCATGGCCGAGCTGGAGACCGAGATCGTCGCCCTCAACGACGGCGAGGCGTTCAACGTCGGCTCGCCGCAGCAACTGGGCCGCATCCTGTTCGAGAAGCTGTCGCTGCCCGGCGGCAAAAAGACGAAAACCGGCCAGTGGCAGACCGGCGCCGACGAGCTGGAGCGCCTCGCCCCCCTGCATCCGCTGCCGGCCAAGATCCTCGACTGGCGGCAGATCCAGAAGCTGAAGGGCACCTATGCCGACGCCCTGGTGGCACAGATCAACCCGGCCACCGGGCGCGTCCACACCAGCTACTCCCTGGCGGCGACCACCACCGGGCGGCTGTCGTCGTCGGACCCCAACCTGCAGAACATCCCCATCCGCACCGAGGAGGGGCGCAAGATCCGCGCCGCCTTCGTCGCCGCCCCCGGCCATCTGCTGCTGTCGGCCGACTATTCGCAGATCGAATTGCGCCTGGTCGCCCACGTCGCCGCCATCACGGGCCTGATCGAAGCCTTCCATCACGGCGCCGACATCCACGCCATCACCGCCGCGCAGGTGTTCGGGGTGCCGGTCGAGGGCATCGACCCGGCGCTCCGCCGCCGCGCCAAGGCGATCAATTTCGGCATCATCTACGGCATCAGCGCCTTCGGCCTCGCCCAGCAGCTCGGCATCTCCAACGGCGAGGCCAAGACCTATATCGACGCCTATTTCGGCCGCTTCCCCGAGATCCGCACCTACATGGAGCGGACCAAGGAGGAGGCCAAGGCCAACGGCTTCGTCGTCACCGCCTTCGGCCGCAAGGTCTTCACCCCGGGCATCCGCGACAAGAACCCGGCGCTGCGCGCCTTCGCCGAACGCGCCGCCATCAACGGCCCGATCCAGGGCGGCGCCGCCGACATCATCAAGCGGGCGATGGTCCGGGTGCCGGGGGCGCTGGCCGAGGCGGGGTTGAAGGCCCGGCTGCTGCTCCAGGTCCACGACGAACTGGTCTTCGAACTCCCCGAGGCCGAGGCCGAAGCGACGGCGGCGCTGGTCAAGCGGGTGATGGAGGGGGCGGCGAGCCTCGACGTGCCGCTGGTGGTCGATACCGGGACGGCGGCAAGCTGGGACGAAGCGCATTGAGGGGGACCACACAGGCACTTGACGCGCCGGGACGGCGGCGTATATACATACCGTACAGCCTGGGGAGGCCCGTATCATGAATAGCCAACGGATCAAACGGCAATGGCCTACTCCGCCTTCGAATGGGATGACGCCAAGTGTGCGTCGAATTTCAAGAAGCATGGGCTGGATTTCGAATTAGCCATCCAGATATTCCTTAGCCCGGTCCTCCTCGACCACAGCCCGCGAGACGGCGAGGAGCGATGGGTTGCGGTGGGGGTATCGGATGGGGTCGAAATTGCGGTTGTCTTCACTAGGCGCGACGAGGTGATTCGAATCATCTCCGCGCGAAGGGCACGGAAAAATGAGCGAAGAGCGTATCGTCAGGCGTACCCTGGCCGATCTGAAGCCCGGTAACGCCGATTGGGCACGCGTCGAAGCCCTCACCGACGAGGATATCGAGCGGGCCATCGCCGAGGATCCGGATGCGGCGCCGGTCCTCGACGACGAGTGGTTCCGTAATGCCGAACTCGTCCTCCCCGAACCCAAGGCGCCGATCTCGATCCGCCTCGACCGTGAGGTGCTGACTTGGTTCAAGGATCAGGGACCCGGCTATCAGTCGCGGATCAACGCGGTGCTGAAGGCCTACATGACCGCCCAGCGCAAGAAGGCCGGTTGAGCCTCACCCTCGCTTGATCACCAGGCTGGTGATGTCGTCGGATTGCTCGGCGCCCTTGGTGAAGGCGGCCACCGAGGCGAACACGTCGTGGGCCAGCGCGTGGGCCGGCATCTGCCGGCTTTCGCCCAGCCAGGCGATCAGGCGCTCGTCCGAGAACTGGTTGCGGTCGACATCGAAGGCCTCGGTCAGGCCGTCGGTGTAAAAGAACAGGGCATCGCCCTGGCCCAGCACCAGCCGCCCCTGCTGGTAGGGCAGGTCCTCGGTCACGCCGAGAACCACGCCGTCGCCGCCGGCCAGCGGGGTCACCGCGCCGCCATCGGCGGGGATGTGGTAGGGCGGCAGGTGGCCGGCGTTGACGTAGGTGAATTCCCACGTTCCGGTATTCAGCACCCCATAGAACACCGAAACGAACATGCCGGGGAAATCGTGGCCGCACAGCAGCCGGTTGGTGCGGTCGAGCACCACCGCCGGCTCGCCGCCGGACTGGGCGGTGGCGCGGATCAGGGTGCGGGCCACCGCCATGTAGAAGGCGGCCGGAATGCCCTTGCCGGCGACATCGGCGACGACGATGGCCAAGCGCTGCGGCGCCACCTCGAAGACGTCGTAGAAGTCGCCGCTCATGTCCTTGGCCGGGGTGATGCGGGCGGCGAGGTCGAGGCCGGCATGGGGCGGGAACTCGACCGGGATGATGCGCTTTTGCAGGTCGCCGGCGATGTCGATCTCGCGGCGGATCGCCGACAGCTGCGCCTCGGTGCGCCAGGCGCGGCGGCGCGCCTCGCAATCGGCGAACACCCGATCCAGAGTCGCCACCAGATCGGCCGGGCTGACCGGCTTGATCAGGAAGTCGGCGGCGCCGTCGCGGATGGCTGCGCGTACCGTCTCCATCGCCGGATGGTCGGTGATGGCGATGCGCGGCACACGCAGCCGCGCCCCGGTCAGCTTCTTGAACACCGCCATGCCGCTGATGCGGCGGCTGTCCAGCGACACCGCCGCCAGGTCGAGGCCCGGCTCTTCGGCCATCAGCCGCAGCGCCTCGTCGTCGCTGGCGGCGAAGACGAAGCTGTGCTGCTCGCCACCGGGCACGCCGGACAAGCCTTCGCGGCACAAGGCCACGAAGGACTCGTCGTCATCGATCACCAACGTCTTCGCCACGATCCATCCTCCGGCCCCAGTATCGCCCCAGCGGGGCGGCCTGGGAAGAGGGCGATCAGGCGCGGAGAAAGAAGATCGCTCCGCCCAGCACCGCGCTGGCCGCCAGCACCGTCACCATGCCCAGCTTGTAGCGGATCATCGCCACCAGCGCCGCCACCGCCAGGGCCAAGGCGGCAACGTCGAGCGAGGCGAGATCCGGCACCGGCAGGCGCATCCCGGCGACGCGCACCTCCTCGACCCGGGCGAACAGGACGTGGATCGAGAACCACACCGCCAGATTGAGCACCACCCCCACCACCGCGGCGGTGATCGTCGACAGCGCCGCCGAGAGCTGGGTGTTGCCGCGCAGCGACTCGATGTAGGGGGCGCCGAGGAAGATCCACAGGAAGCAGGGGACGAAGGTCATCCAGGTGGTGACCAGCGCCCCGATGGTCCCGGCCAGCAGCGGGTCGAGCCCGCCGGGATTGCGCCAGGCGGCGAGGAAGCCGACGAATTGCAGCACCAGGATCAGCGGCCCCGGCGTGGTCTCGGCCAGACCCAGGCCGTCGAGCATCTCGCCCGGCTCCAGCCAGCCGAAGCCGCTCACCGCCTGCTGGGCGACATAGGCCAGCACCGCATAGGCGCCGCCGAAGGTCACCACCGCCATCTCGCTGAAGAACACCGCCTCGCGGGTGAACACCGACTCGGTGCCGAACCACAGGGCCAGGGCGGCCATGGGCAGGACCCACAGCGCCGACCACACCAGCAGCACCTTGACCGCCCGGCCGGCATGGGGCTTGGCGTGGTCCATATGGCCGTCGCGGAAGGCGGCGTCGACCACCGCCTCGGACGGCACCGCCTTGCCCTTGATGACCGCGAACAGATCGGGGCGCAGGCGGCCGCCGATCAGGCCGACGGCGGCGGCGGCGAGGACGATCAGCGGAAACGGCAGATCGAAGAGGAAGATGCCGACGAAGGCCAGCACCGCCAGCGCCCCCATCACCCGGTTCTTCACCGCCCGCTTGCCCAGCCGCTCGACCGCCTCGACCACCACCGCCAGCACCGCCGCCTTGATGCCGAAGAAGGCCGCCTGGACCACCGTCACCTCGCCGAACCCGGCATAGAGGACGCTGAGCAGCCACATGAACAGTGCACCGGGCAGGACGAACAGGATCCCCGCCGCCAAACCGCCCTTGGTGCGATGCAGCAGCCAGCCGAGATAGGTGGCCAGTTGCTGCGCTTCCGGCCCCGGCAGCAGCATGCAGTAGTTGAGGGCATGGAGGAATCGGCTCTCGCTGACCCAGCGGCGCTCCTCGACCACCAGGCGGTGCATCATGGCGATCTGCCCGGCCGGGCCGCCGAAGCCGGTGACGCCGATGCGCAGCCACAGGCGGACGGCCTCGCCGAACGGGACGGCGACCGGGGCGGGCGTGGTCTCGCCGCTCATGACGCGCTCCAGGTATGGGTTTCGCCGCGGCAGCTCTTGCACCAGGTGTAAAGCGCATCGTAGACCACCAGCCCCTGGGCGAGCATGGCGTGATCGTCGGGGAAATTGGCCGACAGCCCCAGCGAAATGGCCAGCAATCCCGCCGCCTGGGGGGCGAGGTCGAGACGGTCGGTATCCGCGCCCCGGACGATCACCGCCAGGTGCTTGAGCGCCGGATCGGTGAGCCGATAGTGGCTGAGAAAGACGTCGAAGCTGCACAGCTCGCCGATATGGGACAGCGACGCGCCGGGAATATCGTAGGGGATGGCGTCCTCGCGCCCGGCGATCTCGAACACGTCGGCGGTGGGGACGAAGAGGAATTCCGGCGCCTGGTCGATGAAGCGGGCGATCAGCCACGGACAGGCGATGCGGTCGATCTTGGGACGCTCGCGGGTGATCCATTTCATGGTCTGCCTCCTGGCATTGGGTGGGGGAGGCAGATGCCGTTCGGCCAAGCTGCACCCTCCCCGAAAAACGAGGAACGGATGCAGACTTGGACGGGGTCGCCGTCTGACCGGGCGTCTGCAAGCCCGGATGCGGCGAGAATAGCGCGGGGCGGAAAGCAGGGCAAGTCGGCCGTGGGAATTGGGGGGCGGATCAGGGCTTGGCCTTGCGCCGCGACGTGGGCTTCTCCGCCGCCCGGCGCGCGACCTGCAAGGCCCGCCGTCCCAGGCCGTCGGCAAGGTCGAAATCGTCGACCGCCGCCTCGGGCAGGCGCCAATAGCCCATCCGCGTCACCGCGCCGGTCTTGGGATTGGTCCAGACGAATTGCTGCGAGCCCAGCGCGACCAGCTCCTCGGCCAGCGCCCCGTCGGCCTTGAGATACAGCTCGCCGTCGGAGATGAGGGCGAAGAACAACCCGTCGCAATAGACTCCGGCGCCGCCGAACATCCGCTTGGTGCGGATGCTGCCCAGGGCGGCGAACATCTCGCGCGCCAGTTCGGCGGCGGCGGCATCTTCGGACGACTCGGCCATGGGACGCTCCTGCGTGGCGGCTCACTCCCACCCCATTGTTTCCTGCGCGGATAGTGCATTGAATAACCAGCATTTTCCGCCATAATTGCCGTTAAAAATGTACGCTGTTGAATAATAAAAGATTGTTCTCGGATTTTTCCGGCATGCGCACCTTCGGCTCCATCATAGCCGATGTGCGGAAGATCGCGTTCCGTTTCTTCAGCAGGGCGAGGAACGTCGCGAGGCCGCCGTCGCTAAGGGGTTTCGCCAAAATAGCCGAATCGATCTGGCGCAACTGACGGTTGGCGATTCTCAGGGGTAGGCCGGTCGGCTAGAATCGGCGGCATGATCGATGAAGATGAAATCCGCCGCCACTACGAACTGCTGCGCCCGA
>JACRFY010000120.1 GCA_016212565.1 Magnetospirillum sp.
GATGGCGTCGGCGACCAGATCGTCTTCGCTGACCAGTTCGGCGTCGACCGGAACCAGATAGTTGTGGTCGCCGGCCTGGATGCCGTGGCCGGCGTAGTAGAACAGCCCCACCGCACCCGAGGACAGCTTGCCGCCGAACTCGCCGATGGCGGCGTGCATCTCCTTGCGCCCGGCATTGACCTTGAGGATGGTTTCGAAGCCCATCGCCTTCAGCTCGGACGCCATGGCCCGGGCGTCGTTGGCGCCGTTGTCGAGTTTCTTCAACGATCTGTACGAGTCGTTGCCGATGATCAGCGCCACCCGGCGATCCTCCGCCGCCGACGCCGCCCCCGTGATCAGGCTGGCCACAGCCGCCGCCATCATCATCAACCGACGCATGCGATCCCCTCCTCAATCGAACGACACGCCCAGCTTCCTCTTTCCGTCCTCCCCGCGAAAGCGGAAATGACGGGATCGGGGGCGTCGGGACCATGACCTTCGAGGCTCACGGGACCCGACGCCCTCTCTCCTACCAGCGATCCCCCGCCGGCTCCGGCCGCGACTGGCGCAGGCCGATCTTGGTCATCACGTAGGTGTTGTTGGCGAACTGGACCTGGCCCTTGAGGTTGAGATGATCCATCGCCCGGCGCAGGTTGCGCTCCAGGTTCGAGCTGTCGGCCGAGGATTCGTAGATGTAGGTGCGCCGCTTCGACTGGCTGTCGATCGAGCGATGGCTGCGGTAGCCGCTGAACTTCTGCACCATCAGGTCTTCGATGTCGTCCATCTCGCGGGCGGTGAAGCCGTCGAGGGTGACCTTGTACTCGACCGCGTAATGCTCGGCGCCACCGGCCTTGCCGCCGCCACCGCCGCCGCTGCGCATGTCGCTGCCGCTGCCGGCGCCGCCGCCGCTGACCACATGGCTGAGTTTCATCTGCAAGGCTTCGCCGAGATTCTGGGCGATGGCCTTGGCTTCCTTGCCCACCGTCTCCAGCAGACACTCACGCGAGCAATCCTTGGGCGCCGGATAGGGCTTGGGCATCTCGGATTCGAAGTTGCCGAGGATGCGGCCGCTGTTGACGTCGAACATCCGCCCGGCGATGCGCACCCGCACCTTGGTCATGTAGTCGAGCGGCTCGGCCGAGGCGTAGATGGAATAGAACGTCAGCACGTCGACCTGACGGGTCGAGCGGGCGACGTCGATCATCTCGGCGTCGGGGCGGCGCTGGCGGCCCTGGGCGCCGAAGTCCATCGTCAGCACCGTCTCGTCATAGATCTTGATGCCCGACTGGTCGAACTCTTCCTGCAGTACCGCCAGCACCCGCTTGTTGACGCGGCTGTTGCGCGGCACGGTATCCCGGTCGAAATCCTCGGTCATCATCAGCACGCGCGGCTCGTTGGCGGCCCCGGCGTAACGGGTCGGCGCGCAAGCCATCAGCATGGCCAGGCAGGCCGAGACGAAAATGGTCCGTTTCATGGTCTTTCCCCACGATGCGAAGGTTGGATTGGTCAGTGTTGTGATCATCGGAAAATCGGGTCCAAATAGTCGAAGCGAAAACTCTTGCCGCGCAGGCGGGCACGAGTCTGGAGATGCTGGTCGGCCAGCAGGCGACGCACGGATTCGTCGACCTCGCCGACCTGCTGATGCGACCACAGCACGTAGTCGGCGCTGCGCGCCCCCCGCTGCTCGACGTCGAGGCGAACGAAGCCGGGCAGGGTGTTGAGGCTCTTCTCGATCCCCGCCAGCGCCTCGGGCGGGAAGTCGGCGAAGCCGAGGTGGTAGCGCATGCCGCCGCTGCCCGCCGCCTGTTGCAGGTCGCCGGCGATGTGATGGGCGGCGGTGACGGTGAGCGGGAACACCTTGTCGGCCACCGCCGCCAGGACCTCGCCGGCCCGACCGCCGCGGCGGGTCAGGGCGCCGCTTTCGCTGTCGCTGGCGAGAACCGTGCCCTCGCCCGGCTTGACCACCTCGAAGGTCAGCTGGCCGCCCGGCCCGCGGCCCTGGGCGGCCACCGAGACCAGCACCGCGTAGTCGGCCCCCGCTCCCTTGGCCGCCGCCACCGCTTCGCTGCGCCGCAGCCCCGAGCCCTTGCGCGGCAGCTCGCGGGCATCGACGGTGGCGAAATGGAAGCGCTGGCGCAGGATGTCGGCGGTCGCGTCCCTGAGCGCGATGGAATCGGGCAGGATCGCCGACACCGAGTCGAAGCCGCCGTCGACGCCCAGCACCGCCACCCTGGGCTGACCGGTCGTCGCCAGCAGCACCGGAAAGGCGTCGAGGCTGTCGGCGACCTCGCCGTCGTCGACCTCGGCCTCGATCTCGGCGAAGGCAATGCCCGAGGCGGTGGTGCCCTGGTTGAGCACCCGGTAGCGGCGGACGTAGCCCTCGGCATGGGTGACGATTTCGTTCCTGACCACCTCGAAGCGGTCGATTGCGGTCACCGCGGCGACGCGGGTGCCGACCGCCTGCTCGACGGCGCGGCGCAGGGCGGCACGGATCGCCTGATCGGCGGTGACGCCCTCGCCGCGAACGGAGACCGCCTGGGCGGTGGGCTTGGCCAGCCCCGCCGCCGCGCCGTCGGCGACCATCAGGCCCAACGCCACCACCGCCACACCGGCGAGCAGTCGGGCAACCTTGCGTGTCGACATTCCCCTGATCCTTTGTTCAGTCGTCGTCTGCCCCAATCATGGACGGGCCGGGCGGGAAATTACTCGACGCAGTCGAAGGTCGCCTCGTTGCCGGCCGGCTTGACCTGGTTGATGCGCGCCTTGCGGCCGTAGCCGGCGCAGTACTTGTCGGCGGTCTTGAACGCCTTGGCCTGCTCGGCGGGTTCGAAGCTGACGAAGCCGCCGCGCTCGTTGCCCCATTCGACGCGGGGGCCACCGCAGGCCGAAAGCATCATCGCGGCAAGGATCACGGTGGCGAAGCGGCTGGTCATGACGAGACGGTCCTTGGCTGGATGACGGGCACGGGCAACTCTACCCGTGGGTGGAGGCGATGGAAACCCTCGCCGGCTTGCGAGACATTGGCGAATTGGTGCCCGAGGACGCCGCCCCAGCCGTCATCCCCGCGAAAGCGGGGATCCATGGTAGGGCAGCAGTGCATTGAGACATAAGGCATTTTCGCTGACGCATGGATTCCCGCTTTCGCGGGAATGACGGCGGTTGGGGGGCTGGCGCGAGTCCTTCGCAGACTCGGGAGCGGGGCTGAGGAGATAAGACACGGATGAACAGCGATGGACCACCGCCTTTCGGCACCAAAAGCCCATCTGTGTTGATCCGTGTTCATCTGCGGGCCATTCGTCACGGGAGCGTCCTGGCGAGACGGAAGCCAAGCATATCGGAAGCGGCCCCTGCGTCAATGTTGCCACGCCGAGTGGCAAATCGGTCAAGTGTCCTGCCCGATAACCATGCCGAACCGCGGTAAACGGGAGTACACTTATTTTCTTCGACGGCACGACCATCAACTGGTGCGTCGTCATATCCATCCTTGTAACAATCTTGCACCCACTGAGAGACATTTCCAAACATGTCAAACAGTCCAAAGGGATTCGGAGCAAAGCTGCCTACCGGCTTCAGGCGATTAGCGTGCGGACTATTTTTTTCCCGGTCAGCCGTGTCTGTCCGCCCGGTATAGAGATGCCCAACCGTTCCCGCGCGGGCGGCATACTCCCACTCAGCCTCCGTCAACAGGCGATAGGGAGCCCCCGCATTCTCTACTGAGGTTGAATTCTGAGAATACGTTTTGCTGTTCAGCCACCGCACATAGGACTGTGCCTCATGCCATGTTACGAGGTTCACGGCACGTCGGCCTCGGCCTAAGCCTTGATCATCAGGGCGATTGCCATTGCATCCGCCGCTTGCAACGCAAGCATCCCATTCCTCAAACGTCACGGGAAACCGCCCAACAGCAAACGGACGCGACAACGTCACGCGATGCTGTGGACCCTCGTTTTCATCACGCCCCGGTTCACTCATCGGGCTTCCCATCACGAAGCTCCCCGCCGGCACCACCACCATCTCCGGGCATTCGGCGCAGTCGCGGAACACCGTCCCCGGTGAACGCAAGTCCGATAACACCTTCGCCGCCGGGGCCGGCGTCGCTGCCGCCACCGACACCGTGAGTTCGTTTCCTGGCGTCCTCCGCCCCTTCAGACCTTCCAGCCGATTGCGCGCCAGATCGGCGAAATCGCCGTTCGGATAGCGCTTCAGATAGGCGTCGAAATCCGCGCCGTCCTTGCTGTCCTTGATCGTCGACCAGAACAGCGCCTCCTTGTCCCCTCCCCCGCCACTGGTCACCGGCACCTCGGCCTTGGCCGCGCCGGGGCGGAAGTAGAAGTCGCCCGACAGCGACGCCTGGGTCCACGGCACCTGACGCCCGCCGGTGCGGTCTTTGACCCCGGCCACCGACCTCTTGAACACCTGCTCGATGGTCAGGCCCGGCACCTGCAACGCCTTGACCAGTTCGGCGGTGAACACGCCGTTGCCGCCCTTGGCGCCGTCGTCGGCCTTCTCGCCGGGGGCGGCGGCATAGGCGACGAACATCCCCGCCGAGCCGCCGGCGACCGGGATCACCGCCAGCCCGCGACTCCCCGAGCGCGCCTTCAGCGGATTGTCGCGGCAGGCGTCGAGGATGACGATGTTCATCGGGTTGTCGGCCGCCTTCATGGTGGCGATCACCTCGGCGGCCTCGACGGCATCCGAGCGCAGATCGCTCTCGGTCTCCACCGTGGCGTCGACCGGGACCAGGAAGTTCTGCCCCCGCGCCTCGATGCCGTGGCCGGCGTAGTAGAACAGCCCCACCGCCCCCGAGGACAGCTTGCCGCCGAAGGCATCGATGGCCGCATGCAGGTCGCGCCGGCCGGCATTGGTCTTCAGCGTCGTCTCCCAGCCCAGCGCCTTCAGCTCCCGCTCGATGGCCCGGGCGTCGTTGACGGCGTTGTCGAGCGGCTTCATCGCCCGGTAGGCATCGTTGCCGACGATCAGCGCCACCCGGCGCTCCTCGGCCGCCTCGGCGAGGCTGCCCGCGGTCGCCAGCACCGCCAGCACAAGAACCTTGATCCAGCCCATCCCCGCCCCCCCTCACGGCAGGCCCAGCGGCCGGTTGACCGCGTCCTCGCCGACCGCGCACACTGCGGTGGAGGCGATCAAGGCATCCAGCCCCCGCGCATCGACGGTCATCGCCACCAACGGCGAGACGTCGAAGGTCTTGACGTTCCCGGGCGCGTGCGGGGCCAGCGCCGCCAGCAGCGGGCCGCGCACCGCGGCGATGGCGGCACGGCGGGCGGGCTCGTCGGTCTCGGCCGGCAGGGCGACGGCCAGGGTGGCGATCACCGCCACGCCGCCGGGACGCTCGGCCTTGGCGCGCAGGCCGTCGGGCACTCCCCGCGGCGCGGCGGGCGACAGGCGATGCAGCGCCGCCACCTGGCGCGAGGCGCGCAGATGGGCATACAGCGCGGATTCCGCCTCGACCACCAGCAGCGGCGCCCCCGACAGGCGCTCGACCCGGCTTGCGCCGCGCCGGACGAGATCGCCGCCGAGCATGGGATTGCCCTTGACCAGCAGCGTCGCCGGGCCGTGGCAGAGGAGGTCGCGCTCCACCGCGGCGGCCGCGCCGGCATCGGCCTTGAGGTCGGGCAGGGTCGCAAGCTCTCCGGCCTGGGACGGGGCGGCCAGCAGGGCGGCCGCCAGGACGAGCAGGATCCGTCGCATGGTTACCACCTCCCGATGCCATCGTCGTCGTCGCCGGGCCGCTGGCGCGGCACCGGCTTGCGCGGGACATCGCGCCGCGGCGGCTCGGCCTGGGGCGGCGGCACCGGAGCCGGATCGGCCTGGGGCGGGGGCGGAGCCGGCTCCGCCGGACGTGGCGGAGCCGGCTCCGCCGGACGGGGCGGCGCGGCATGGCCGCCGCCGCTCACCAGCCGCGACGCCGCGCCGTCGACCTGGATCCGCGGCACGCTGATGCCGTTGCGCGGATCGCGCACCGGCTTGCCCGATCCCTTCAGTGCCGCCAGCATCTGCTCGACGCTGGCCGTGGGCATCGCCGAGCGCAGGGCGGCGAAGGCCCCGGCCACATGCGGCGCCGCCATCGAGGTTCCCGGCATGCGCTCGAACCTGCCGCCGGGCACCGAGGAGTTGATCCCCCGGCCCCCGGCGGCCCTGTCGATGCCCGGGGCGAGCAGGCTGAGGAAATTGGCGCTGTTGGAGAAGCTGGCCACCGCATCGTCGCGGTCGCTGGCGCCGACGCTGATCGCGCTCGACAGGCAGGCCGGAGCGGCCAGGGAATCGGTGAACGACTCGTTGCCCGCCGCCACCACCACCGCGATCCCCGCCTCGCGCAGCAGCTTGAAGATGGGGACGTAGGGCTGGCTTTCCGCGTCGCAGGGATGGCGGAACTGCCCGCCGCCCAGGCTGAGGTTGACGGCGGCGATGCGGTGCGTGTCGCGCAGCGAATACACCCACTCCAGTGCCCGCAGCAGGTCCGAGGTCGCCGACCCCAGCACCTTGCCGGCAACGGGATCCTCATAGATCGAGAACACCTGGGCGGCGATGATCTCGGCCTCGGGGGCGACGCCGGTGAAATCGGGCCCCTTGCCGGCGACGATGCCGGCGACGTGGGTGCCGTGGGCGCACGATTCCGCCAGGCACGGCCGTGCCGCCCCCGGGCCGATCTCGCGGCCGGAGCCGCCGGGACAGGTGGCGACCATCTTCGGCACCGCCTTGTCGGCGGCGGTCGAGAAGCAGGCCTCGGCCACCACCTTGCCCTTGAGGAAGGGATGGGCGGAATCGACGCCGGAATCGATCACCGCCACCGTCATGCCCTTGCCGCCGATTCCCGCCGCACGCGCCGCCGCACCGCCGACCGCCGGCACGCTGTCGGCCAGGAACAGGGTATTCATGCGATCTTCGTAGACCCCGGCGACGCGGTTCGAGCTCATCAGTTGCTGGAGGCGCGGCCCGTCGACCGCCATCGCCATCGCCGGCGAGAATTCGTAGCGGACGATGTCGTTGAAATTGACCCAGCCCAGGGATTGCAGGGTCCGCGTCTGCAGGCTGTCGATATAGTCTTCGAGCGGCATCGCCCCGCCTTTCGGCGCGGCCTCGGGCTCGGCGGCCAGGGTGACGATCACCCGCGCCCCGCCCTTGGCCGCCTTGGCCGCCAGCAGTCCCGCCGCCGACGCTCCGCCCGCCGATTTGAGATTGACCATGTCGGCGGCCATCGCCGTGGCGGACACGGCCGCCATCGCCAGCGCCAACGCGCCCCGCAGCACCCAACCCTGCATCATCGTCATTCCCCTTGCGGCCAAACCGCCGGCATGCAAGATCCTACATTAGTGTTCGACCGCTCTCCAGTCGCCATGTGGCGAAAGGCCCGCTAACCGCCGCGCCCGCCGCATCCCGTCGGATCGGCGGCGGCGAAGCAGGGGGCCGAAAAGCGCAGGTGCGGCGCCAACACCTGCGCCGCCGCCTCCAGCAGACGCGCCGCCAGCAACAGGTCGTGCTCGCGCCCCGGCCAGGCCGGCGGTCGGGCGCGCAACTCGTTGGCCAGACGCAAGATGTCGCATTCCAACCGGCCCGCATTGCAGCGGGCCCCTTCCACAACGGGCATAGACAGCCTCCATCGATCCCACACGGAGAGTCATGGGCGGCGGAGGGGCGAAAATTCGGAGAGTTGGAGGGTGGGGAGCCACAGACTCCGGAGTCCGCAACGCCCTCACCCGGCCCTGCGGGCCACCCTCTCCCGCGCGCGGGAGAGGGGCTCAAAAACCCTAGAAGCTCAGTTCCTTGGCCTGCACCACCTGCGGCAGGGCGCGGACCTTGGCGACCAGATCCTCGCCCAGGGCGCTGTCGACCTGGGTCAGCAGGATGGCGTCGCCGCCGGCCTGGGCACGGCCGAGGTGGAAGGTGGCGATGTTGACGCCGTGCTGGCCGAGCAGCGATCCCAGGGCGCCGATGAAGCCCGGCTTGTCCTGGTTGGTGACGAACAGCATGTGCGGGCCCAGCTCGGCCTCGATGGGGATGTCCTTGATCTCGACGATGCGCGGCTTGTCGCCGCCGAACAGGGTCCCGGCCACCGAGCGCGAACGCTCCTCGGTGACCACGGTCAGGCGGATCATGGTGTGGTAGTCGCCCTCGCGCTCGTTGCGGGTCTCGGTGAGCTTGATGTCGCGCTCCTTGGCGATCACCGGGGCGTTGACCATGTTGACCGCCTCGTTCATCGGCTTCAGCAGCCCTTCCAGCAGCACCGCGGTCAGCGGCTTGCTGTTGAGGGTGGCGACGTGGCCGACATACTCGACGGTGACTTCCTTGATCGCGTGCTCGGTGAGCTGTCCGGCGAAGCTGCCCAGCTGCCCGGCCAGCTTCATGTAGGGGCGCAGCTTGGGCGCGTCCTCGGCCGACACCGAGGGCATGTTGATGGCGTTGGTCACCGCGCCGGACAGCAGGTAATCGGCCATCTGCTCGGCCACCTGGAGGGCCACGTTCTCCTGCGCTTCCGAGGTCGAGGCGCCGAGATGCGGGGTGCAGACCATCTTGTCCATACCGAACAGGGCGTTCTCCTTGGCCGGCTCGACCTTGAAGACGTCGAGCGCCGCACCGCCCACCTGACCGGATTCCAGCGCCACCTTGAGGTCTTCCTCGACCACCAGGCCGCCGCGGGCGCAGTTGATGATGCGCACGCCCTTCTTCATCTTGGCGATCGACTTGGCATCGATGATGTTCTTGGTCGCCTCGGTCAACGGGGTGTGCAGGGTGATGAAGTCAGCCCGCGCGAACAGGGTGTCGAGGTCGACCTTCTCGATGCCCAGGTCCTTGGCCCGCTCGACCGACAGGAAGGGATCGTAGCCGAGCACCCGCATCTTGAGGCCGATGGCGCGGTCGGCGACGATGGCGCCGATGTTGCCGCAGCCGATGATGCCCAGCGTCTTGCCGGTGATCTCGACGCCCATGAACTTCGACTTCTCCCACTTGCCGGCCTGGGTCGAGGCATTGGCCAGGGGAATGTCGCGGGCCAGGGCGAACATCATCGCCAGGGCGTGCTCGGCGGTGGTGATCGAATTGCCGAACGGGGTGTTCATCACCACCACGCCACGGCCGGTGGCGGCGGGAACATCGACGTTGTCGACGCCGATGCCGGCGCGGCCGACCACCTTGAGGTTGGCGGCGGCGGCCAGAACGTCGGCGGTGACCTTGGTGTTGGAGCGGATGGCGAGACCATCGTAATTGCCGATGATCGCCTTCAGCTCGTCGGGGGTCAGGCCGACCTTGACGTCGGTGTCGATACCGCGGTCCTTGAAGATCTGGACGGCGGCGGGGCTCAACTTGTCGCTGATCAGAACCTTGGGCATGGTCGGGAGACTCCCCTGGATGTCGATTGAATTCAGCTCGTCACCCCCGCGGAAGCGGGGGTCCATGCGTCGGCATGGTTTCCCGCTTCCGCGGGAATGACGAAAAGAGCGGAAAGGACTAGGAAACCTTGGCCGCGAACTCCGCCTCGACCTGGGCGAAGGCCCAGTCCAGCCACGGAGTCAAAGCCTCGATATCCGTGGTGTCGATGGTCGCGCCGCCCCACACCCGCAAGCCGGCGGGTGCGTCGCGATAGGCACCGATGTCGAAGGCGACGCCTTCCTTGTCGAGCAGGGTGACGATCTTCTTCGCCGCCGCCGCCTGATCGTCGGGCGACAGCTTGGCGAAGAACGGCGCCTTGATGACCATGCAGATCGAGGTGCACGAACGCACCTTGGCATCCTTGGCCAGATTCTCGGCCCAGGCGGATTTGTCCATCCAGCCCTGGAGGGCCTTGAGATTGGCTTCCGAGCGGGCGATCAGCGCCTCCTGGCCGCCGATCGTCTCCGCCCAGGTCAGGGCGTCGATCTGGTCCTCGACGGCGATCATCGACGGGGTGTTGATGGTCTCGCCCTTGAAGATGCCCTCGATCAGCTTGCCGCCCTTGGTCATGCGGAAGATCTTCGGCATCGGCCAGGCCGGCTTGTAGCTTTCCAGCCGCGCCACGGCGCGGGGCGACAGCACCAGCATGCCATGGGCCGCCTCGCCGCCCAGCACCTTCTGCCACGACCAGGTGACGACATCGAGCTTGTCCCACGGCATCGCCATGGCGAACACCGCCGAGGTGGCGTCGCAGATGGTCAGGCCCTGGCGGTCGGCCTTGATCCACGCGCCATCGGGCACGCGGACGCCGGCGGTGGTGCCGTTCCAGGTGAAGACCACGTCGCGGTCGGTGTCGACCTGCTTGAGGTCGGGCAACTGGCCGTAGGGCGCGGTGAAGGTGCGCACGTCGGGCAGCTTGAGCTGCTTGGTGATGTCGCTCACCCAGCCCTCGCCGAAGCTTTCCCAGGCCACGGCGTCGACGCCGCGCTCGCCGAGCAGCGACCACATCGCCATCTCGACCGCGCCGGTATCCGAGGCGGGGACGATGCCGATGCGATAGTCGGCGGGAATGCCGAGCACCGAACGGGTGCGGGCGATCACCTCTTCCAGCTTGGCCTTGCCGATCTTGGCCCGGTGCGAACGGCCGACCGGAGCCGTCTTCAACACCTCGACCGACCAGCCGGGACGCTTGGCGCAGGGACCAGAGGAGAAATTGGGATTGGCAGGCCGAACATTCGGCCGCGGCAAATCAGTCATGCGGATAGACCCTCCAAGTCAGAGGGCGTCGGCCCGTTGGGGGGCCGCGGCCCGCGCGGGAGTGTAGGGGGGTGGCCCCGGGGGCGCAAGGGCGGTTTTGCGTGTTGCCGACCGGCGCCGACACCCACCCGCGTAAGATGAATATGGAGTTCCGCCTCCCCTGCTGATATCGTCCCCGCCATGAGCATCTTCTCCGCCGATGCCGCTTTGGCCGCGCTCAAGGCGCCGCCGAGGGGCGAGCCCACCCCGACTCCGCTGGAACAGGCCGCCTTCGATGCCGGTTTCGCCGCCGTCGCCCGCCTGATGACCCGCGACCCCATTGCCCTGGCCGGGCTCGCCGACGCCTACGCGCAGGCCGAGGCCTTGTGGGCGCGGACGCGGAGCACGCCGTTCTTCCTGCGCAACGCCGCCCGCGCCGCCTGCGGCAAGGGCTGCTCGTGGTGCTGCCACCAGCGGGTCGGCGCCGCCGCGGTCGAGGTCCTGTGGCTGGCCGAAGCGCTGCGAGCGCGCGACGATTGCACCACCCTCGCCGCCCGCCTGGCCGTCTGGTCGCCCGCCGGCCCCTGCGCCTTCCTGGTCGAAGGCGGCTGCTCGATCTACGAATTGCGGCCGATGAAATGCCGGGCGCTGTGGCATGTGGACGCGCGCCACTGCATGAGCGCCTATGCCGGCCTTCCCGCCGCCGTGCCGCCGGCCGCGCCGGGGGTGGTGATCGAGCCGAAGCAGGTCTACGAGGGAGCCTTGAAGGGCATGGCCCTGCCGCTCAACCGCTCCGGCCTCGACTGCCCGGGGGTGGAGTTCCTGCCGGCCCTCAAGGCGGTGATCGACCGTCCGGACGCCACGGCGCGCTGGCTGAAGGGCGAGGCGGTGTTTCCCAACGAAGTGCGGCTCGATTGGTTCCCGGGGCCGACGAAGGGCGGGAAACGGCGGCGATAACGCACCCCTCGCCCGCTTGCGGGAGAGGGAGGGGCCCGGCCGAAGGCTGGGAGGGTGAGGGAGTCCCAGGCTCCCGAGTCCGCAACTCCCTCACCCGGCGCTACGCGCCACCCTCTCCCGCTTGCGGGAGAGGGACAGCGAATGTTCCCACCGTATGCATATGATTGAGCGGTCCGTGGCCGTGGCCCAGCCCGGGCGCGGTGCGGATGGCTTCGCGCACATAGGCCCGCGCCCGCGCCACCGCGTCGCCCAGCCCCATCCCCTGCGCCAGCCCGCAGGCCACCGCCGAGGCCAGGGTGCAGCCGGTGCCGTGGGTCGAACGCGAGGCGATGCGCGGGCTCTCGAACACCCGGATCTCGCCCGCCCCCACCAGCACGTCGGCGACCGTATCGCCGTCGAGGTGCCCGCCCTTGAGCAGCACCGCCGTCGCCCCCAGGGCCAGCAGATCGCCGGCCGCCTGCTCCATCGCCGCCCGCCCGGGAATGGCGCGGCCGAGCAGCACCTCGGCCTCGGGCAGGTTGGGGGTGATGACGGTGGCGCGGCGGATCAGCAGCTCGATCAAGGCCCGCGAGGCGTCCGCGGCCAGCAGCGCCGCACCGCCCTTGGCGACCATCACCGGATCGACCACCAGCGGCACGGCGGGCGCGAAACGTTCCAATCCCTCGGCGACGGCGGCGATGATCGCCACGCTGGCCAGCATGCCGGTCTTGATGCAATCGGCGCCGATGTCGGAGAGCACCAGTTCCATCTGTTGCAACACGAACGCCGGCGGCACCTCATGGACGCCGAACACGCCCAGGGTGTTCTGCGCCGTCAGGGCGGTGATGGCGGTGGCGGCATAGCCGTTGAGCGCCGAGACGGTCTTGATGTCCGCCTGAATGCCGGCGCCACCGCCGGAATCCGAGCCGGCGACGATGAGGACGCGGCCGTTCATGGCGAGAGAATGGGAGAAGAAGGATTTAACCACAGAGACACAGAGGCACAGAGATGGCTATCGAACGACGACATCTCCGCCTCCGCGGACTCGAAGTGTTGCCAAGAGAAAACCATCTCTGTGCCTCTGTGTCTCTGTGGTGAATTTTATTTTTTCTTTTCTATCGCCGCGACGATATCGTCGACCACCGCGCCGACCAGCCGCGGGTCCTCGCCCTCGGCCATCACCCGAATCAGCGGCTCGGTGCCCGACTTGCGGATCAGCACCCGCCCCGAGCCGGCCAGCCGTTCCTCGCCGGCGGCGATCGCCGCCTTGACCGGCGCCTCGTCGAGCACGCTGCGGATCGCCGCCGCCGGCACGCGGACGTTCTTCAGCACCTGCGGGAAGGGGGTGAACAGGTTCAACACCTCGGAGGCCGGGCGGCCGCTGTCGATCAGCGCCGACAGCACCTGCAGGCCGGCCACCAGCCCGTCGCCGGTGGTCGAGGTGTCCGAGAGGATGATGTGCCCCGACTGCTCGCCGCCGACGTTGAAGCCGCCGCCGCGCATGCGTTCGAGGACGTAGCGGTCGACGACCGCGGTGCGCTCCAGGCCGATGCCGCGGCCGGCGAGGTACTTCTCCAGCCCCATGTTGGACATCACGGTGGCGACGACGCGGTTGCCCTTGAGCCGGCCCTCGCGGTGCCACAGGGCGCCGATCAGGGCCATCAGCTGGTCGCCGTCGATGACCGTGCCGTGCTCGTCGCACAGCACCACCCGGTCGGCGTCGCCGTCGAGGGCGATGCCGAGATGGGCGTGATGGGCGACCACCTGCTCGCGCATGGTGTCGATGGCCAGCGAGCCGCAGCCGCGATTGATGTTGAAGCCGTCGGGATCGACGCCGACCTTGACCACCTCGGCGCCCAGCTCCCACAGCACGGTGGGGGCGACGCGATAGGCGGCGCCGTTGGCGCAGTCGAGGACGATCTTCAGCCCGTCGAGACGTTTGCCGCGCGAGAAGGTGTTCTTGGCGTATTCGATGTAACGCCCGGCGGCGTCGTCGAGCCGCTTGGCCTTGCCGAGATGGTCGGGGGCCACCCGCAGCGCCGCCAGATTGTCGGCCATGTGCGCCTCGATGGCCAGTTCGTCCTCGTCCGACAGCTTGAAGCCGTCGGGGCCGAACAGCTTGATGCCGTTGTCCTGGTAGGGATTGTGCGAGGCGGAGATCATCACCCCGAGATCGGCGCGCATCGAGCGGGTCAGCATCGCCACCGCCGGAGTCGGCAGCGGCCCGACCAGCACCACGTCCATGCCGACCGAGATGAACCCGGCGGTCAGCGCCGGTTCGAGCAGATAGCCGGACAGCCGCGTGTCCTTGCCGATCACCACCGTGTGGCGGTGGCTGCCGCGGGTGAAGTGCCGCCCGGCGGCCATTCCCAGCTTGAGCGCCACCTCGGCGGTCATCGGGTCGACGTTGGCGGTGCCGCGGATGCCGTCGGTGCCGAACAAGGTGCGAGTCATGGGGGCGGTCTCTCCGGGGGCTTTGCGGAACGGGCAGAAATAGCGCGGAACGAGGCGCGGAGGGAAGGGGGGGAATTCCACCGCCTCACCACCCATCAAATTCTCCAGACGGCCCAGAGGGGTGGCAGGGGGCATAGCCGCTGAAGGCAAGTCTGGATGCGGCGAATGCCGCGCTTGAAGAAGGACATCATGCTCCGGGCGAGGTTTTTCGGGCGGTTGGCCC
>JACRFY010000123.1 GCA_016212565.1 Magnetospirillum sp.
ATCGTGTCGGCCATGACGCGTGAGTCCGAATCCCGATTGGTGCGATGGGTGCTGCCGGCAATGATGGCGGTGGCGATCCTGTTGGGCTGGGCGGCCGATTCCCGGGCTCACGAGCCTGGCTGTCACGAGTCTGTCGCTCAGGTCGCCGCCGCCGATCATCGGATGGCGGTTCCGGCCGCGTCGGCAGCGGATGTCGATGGTGGGTGCGCCCATGGCGGCGGGCCGTGCCATTGCCTGGCGGCCGCCTGCTCGGTGGTGGCCGCCGTTCCCGTCGCCCAGCCGGTTCCGCCGGTGGTGGCTGCCGCGGTCGTTCTGCGGCCCGGCGAAGACTTCCTGCGCCCGCTCTTCGCCACCATTCCCCCCGCCAAGCCGCCTCGCGCCTGAATCCCGGACTCGGATTCCGCCCCATGGGCTGAGTCCGCCGCTGCGTTTTCAGGTCTGTGAGGAACCTCCATGTCCCGGTTTTTGGTCCTGGGTGCCGCCCTGGCGGCAACCCTGTTGTGTGCGCCGCCGAGCCTTGCCGCCGGCGCCGACGGATCCGCCTTCCAGGTGGTGCTGGTCCCCGAGGCCGGGCGCACCGTGCTCTATCTCGCCGATGCCGACAGCAATGCGCCGGTCGGCGGGGCCGCCATCGACGCCGAGGCGGTCGGTTGGCAGGGCAGCGCCACCGCGGCGGCCGGGGAGGGCGTCTATGTCCTGGCCTGGACGCCGCCCGCGGGCGGTGCCGACGTCACCTTGACCATCCTTGCCGATGGCCGCGACGACCTGATCCTGGTCCAGGGCGTCGGGGCGGCCGGCGCGACACCCGTTGCGGCGGCCGATCCGTCGGCGGCGTGGCTGCTGCTTCTGCTGCCGGTGTTGGGCGGTGCCGCTCTGCTGGGGGGCACGGTGTGGCGGCGGCGAGCGGCGGCGGCGGTGCTGGCGCTGCTGGCCTCCGGCCCCGCCTTTGCCCATTCCGGGCACGACCATGGCGCCCCCGAGCCGGCCGCCGCCGGCCCGCAGCCGGGGGCGGTGGTGTCGATGCCCAAGCCGACTCAGTTCCTGCTCGGCATCCGTACCCAGCGGATCGAGCCGCGGCAGGCCGCCGACAGCGTGCGGGTGGTGGGACGGGTGGTGCCCGATCCCGCCGGCTATGCGCGGGTGCAGCCGTCGCAGCCGGCCCGGGTGGTGTCCGATCCCGCCCATCCCCTGCCGGTGCCCGGCCAGACGGTGCGGCGCGGCGAGGTGCTGGCGGTGCTCGACCCGGCCCTGACCACCATCGAGCGGGGCGAGAAGCGCGCGTCGCTGACCAAGGTCGACGGCGACATCGCCCTTCAGGAGCGGGAATTGTCGCGCGCCGAGCAACTGGCCGGACTGGTCCCGGCCAAGACGGTCGAATCGTTGCGCATCCGCCTGGATCAGTTGCGCAAGGAGCGGACGCAGATCACCGGCACCTCGCTGGGGCGCGAACTGGTGCTGGCCCCGGTGGACGGGGTGGTGACCGACGTCCATGTCGTTCCCGGCGAGGTGGTGACGCCGGACAAGGTGGTGGTCGAGGTCGTCGAGCCCGGCCGTTTGCGGGTCGAGGCGGTGGTCCACGACCTGATGGCCGCCGAAAAGGTCTCGGCGGCGACCGCCTCGACCCGCCTGCTGCCCGACCACGTCTTCGACCTGCGCCTGCTGGGAGTGAGCCCGCGCCTCGATCCCGTCGACCAGGGGGTGCACGTCCACTTCGCGGTGGCGCCGGAGCAGAGTCATGGCCTGCGCCTGGGCATGCCGCTCGACGTCTACCTGATCACCGGCGCCGAGCGCCTGCGCACCGCGGTGCCGCGCGAGGCGGTGGTCGAGGCCGGCGGCCGGCAGGTGGTGTTCGTCCGCACCGGGCCGGAGAGCTTCGAGGCCCGGCCGGTCAAGGTCGAGCGGGTGATCGGCCCGCTCGCCGATGTCAGCGGCGTCAAGGCCGGCGAGCGCATCGTTGTCCAGGGCATGGACCAGCTGAAGGCGGCACGCTGATGTTCGACCGCATCATCGCCTTCAGCCTGCACCACCGCCTGGCGGTGCTGGCCTTCGCCGCCGCACTGATGGTCTACGGCTCGCTGGTGCTGTCGCGCCTGCCGGTGGACGTCTTCCCCGATCTCAACCGCCCCACCGTCACCATCATGACCGAATCCAAGGGCCTGGCGCCCGAAGAGGTCGAAGCGCTGGTCACCCGGCCGGTCGAGACGGCGATGAACGGCGCCCCCGGGGTGGCTCGGGTGCGCTCGACCTCGGGCGTCGGGCTGTCGATCGTTTTCGTCGAGTTCGGTTGGGGCACCGAGATCTACCGCAACCGCCAGCTGGTCGCCGAGCGACTGGCCAGCGTGCGCGAGCAGATGCCCGAGGGCACGCAGCCGGTGATGGGGCCGGTGACCTCGCTGATGGGCGAGATCATGCTGGTGGGGATGCGCTCGCCGGATGGCTCGGTGGCGGCGATGGAGGTGCGCAGCCTCGCCGACTGGCTGATCCGCCCGCGGCTGCTGTCGATCCCCGGCATCGCCCAGGTGATCCCCATCGGCGGCGAGGTCAAGCAGTTCCAGGTGATGGTCTCGCCGGCCCGGCTGACGGCACTGGGGCTGTCCTACGCCGACCTCGAACGGGCCTTGGCCGGGTTCTCGCGCAATACCACCGGCGGCTTCCTCGAACAGCGCTCGCGCGAATTCCTGATCCGCAATCTCGGCCAGACCGTCGCCGTCGAGGATCTGCGCGACACCGTGGCCCTGACCCGCGAGGTCGAGGCGGCGTTGGCCGAACTGGGCCGCTCGCTGCCGCCGGGGGTGGAGGCCGACCGCATCCTGTTCCGCCAGGCCGACTTCATCGCCCGTGCCGTCGGCAATGTCGAGGAGGCCCTGCGCGACGGTGCGGTGCTGGTGGCCATCGTGCTGTTCGCCTTCCTGCTCAACCTGCGCACCACCGCCATCAGCCTGACCGCCATCCCGCTGTCGATGGTGGTGACGGCGCTGGTGTTCCAGGCGATGGGGCAGACCATCAACACCATGACCCTGGGCGGCCTGGCGGTGGCGATCGGCGAACTGGTCGACGACGCGGTGGTCGACGTCGAGAACATCCTGCGGCGGCTGCGCGAGAACGCCCGGCTGCCGGTGCCGCGCTCGGCGCTGCTGGTGGTCGGCGAGGCCTCGTCGGAGGTGCGCAATTCCATCGTCATCGCCACCGTCATCGTCGTCCTGGTGTTCCTGCCCCTGTTTGCCCTGTCGGGGATCGAGGGGCGCCTGTTCGCGCCGCTGGGCATCGCCTATGTGGTGTCGATCCTCGCCTCGCTGCTGGTGTCGCTGACGGTGACGCCGGCGCTGTCGTCGCTGCTGCTGCCGCGGGCCAAGGTGGTCGAGGGCGGCGATGGCTGGCTGGTGCGGCGGTTGAAGGACTGGGACTCGCGCCTGCTGACCTGGTCGTTCGCCCATCCGAAACGGGTGATCGTGCCGGCGGTGGTGCTGGTGGCGGCGGCGGCGGCCTCGGTGCCGTTCCTCGGCCGCGCCTTCCTGCCCGCCTTCAACGAGGGCACGGTGACGGTGTCGGCGATCCTGCCCCCCGGCACGGCACTGGCCGAGTCGAACCGCATCGGCACCATCGCCGAGGGCCTGATCCGTCAGGTGCCGGAGGTGATCTCCACCGGACGGCGCACCGGGCGGGCCGAGCTCGACGAGCACGCCGAGGGCGTCCATTACTCGGAGATCGACGTCGATCTCAAGGACAGCGGGCGCGGGCGCGCGGAGATCCTGGCCGACATCCGCGTCCGGCTGGCGCAGATACCCGGCCTGGCGGTAAATATCGGCCAACCGATTACGCACCGACACGACCACCTGCTGTCGGGGGTGCGGGCGGAGATTGCGGTCAAGATCTTCGGCGACGACCTCGATGCCTTGCGGGCGCTGGCCGAACAGGCACGGGGGAAGATGGCGGCGGTTCCGGGGATCGCCGATCTCCAGGTCGAGAAGCAGGTGCTGATCCCGCAAGTGCAGATCCGTCTCGACCGTGGCGAGGCGCGCAAGTACGGCCTGTCGCTCGACCAGCTCACCGAGACCCTGGAGGCGGCCTTGCAGGGCCGGGTGGTGAGCCAGATCCGCGACGGCCAGCGCACCCACGACGTGGTGCTGCGCCTGGCCGAGGACTGGCGCGCCCATACCGCCGACTTCCGGGCCATCCTGGTCGACACCCCGGCCGGCAAGGTGCCGCTGGGACTGCTGGCCGAGGTGGTCGAGGCCCAGGGGCCCAACCTGATCAACCGCGACGACATGCGCCGGCGCATCGTGGTGATGGCCAACGGCCAGGGTCGCGACATGGCGGCCATCGTTGCCGAGGTGCGGGCCACCCTCGACGGATTGGCCTTGCCGGCGGGAACCACCATCGCCCTCGAAGGCCAGTTCAAGAGCCAGCAGGAAGCCAGCCGGATGATCGCCCTCCTGGCGGTGCTGTCGCTGGCCGGCGTGCTGGTGGTGCTGATCGGCCACTTCCGCTCGGCGCCGCTGGCGCTGGTGATCATGGCCAACGTGCCGATGGCCCTGGTGGGCAGCGTGGCGGCGTTGTGGCTGTCCGACCGCACCCTGTCGGTGGCCGGGCTGGTCGGCTTCGTCACTCTGACCGGCATCGCCGCCCGCAACGGCATCATGAAGATCTCGCACTACCGTCACTTGATGCGGGCGGAGGGGATGGCGTTCGGGCCCGAGATGATCCGCCGCGGTTCCCTGGAGCGGCTGACCCCGGTGCTGATGACGGCGCTGGTGGCGGCCCTGGCCCTGCTGCCGCTGGTGGTGGCCGGCGGCGAGCCGGGCAAGGAGATTCTCCACCCGGTGGCGGTGGTGATCTTCGGCGGCCTGCTGTCCTCGACGGTGCTCGACACCCTGGTGACGCCGGTGGCGGTGCTGCTGCTGGGAGAAACGGTATTTCGCAAATCATTGAAGGAGGCGACGTGATGTTCAAGACCTTGACCACCCTGCTGCTGCTGTCGTCGACCGCCGCCTGGGCCCATGACGGAGCGGCGGCCGGGCAGTTCGGCGGCCAGGTGGCCGCGGCCGGCGACTGGCATGTCGAGTTCGCGGTTCGCGACGGCGGCGTGCGCGTCTGGGTGCGCGACCATGGCGACAAGCCGGTGGCGGCCACCGGCAAGGTCACCCTGTTGGCCGGCGGCCAGAAGCTCGATGTGGCGTTGAAGTCCGACGGCGAGGCGCTGGTCGCCGATGCCGCCGCGCTGCAATCCGCCGCCAAGGTGACGGCGGTGCTGGCCCTCACCGTGGCCGGCAAACCGGTCTCGGCCCGCTTCGCCCAGGAGGCGGTGGTCAAGCCGGCGCTGTCGCCTTCGGCGCAGGCGGGGGCCAAGGTGTTCGGCGAAATCTGTTTCGCCTGCCATGGCACCGCGCTGCGCGGCAGCGATGCCGGGCCGCCGCTGCTGCATCCCTATTACGCTCCGGGTGCCGGGCACGGCGACGAGGTGGTGCTGGCGGCAATCGCCAATGGCGCCGCGTCCCACCACTGGAAGTTCGGCGACATGCCCAAGCCGGAGGGGATCAAGCCGGGCCAGGACAAGGACCTGCTGGCCTATATCCGCGCCATGCAGGCGGCGAACGGCCTCGGCGCCGCCGCACCGATGGACCACAGCGCCCATGCCATGCATTAAGGAGCCGGAACCGATGATCACCCGTCGTACGCTCGTCTTGGCCTCGCTTGCCCTCCCCGTGCTGCAGAGCGGTTCGGCCCGTGCCGCAGAGCCGCTGGTGGAGGTGTGGAAGTCGAAAAGTTGCGGCTGTTGCCAGGGCTGGATCGACCACATGCGCCAACACGGCTATCGGGTCAAGGTCACCGACCTCGACGACGTCGACCCGATCAAGAACCAGTTGGCGGTGCCCGAGGCGCTGCGTTCGTGCCATACCGCCCGGGTCGACGGCTATGTCATCGAAGGCCACGTGCCGGCCCAGGCGGTGGACCGTCTGCTCAAGGAACGGCCGAAGGTGACCGGCCTGTCCTCGCCCGACATGCCGGCCGGCTCGCCGGGGATGGAGGGGGCGGGGCCGAAGGAGGTCAACGACGTCCGGTCCTGGGCGGCGAATGGGCGACAGGCGGTGTTCGGCCGCTATTGAGGCGCGGGCGGCGCCTCCTCATATTGGTCGGGAACGACGGAAGAGGGGGCCATGTCCCTGTTCGGGCCCAGCAAGATGACCATGGTCGCCGCCGCCGATGCGTTGCCGGGGCGGGCGGAGCCGCTGCCGCTGCCGGCGCGTCACGCGGTGCTCGACGCGCCGCTGGCGCCGCCCTTTCCGGCCGGGACGGCGACGGCGATCTTCGCCATGGGCTGCTTTTGGGGCGCCGAGCGGCTGTTCTGGACCCGGCCGGGGGTGGTGAGCACCGCCGTCGGCTATGCCGGCGGCTTCACCCCCAACCCGACCTACGACGAGGTGTGCTCCGGCCGCACCGGCCATACCGAAGCGGTCCTGGTGGCGTTCGATCCCGCCCGCATCGGCTTTGCCGAGCTGCTGCGGCTGTTCTGGGAGGGGCACGACCCGACCCAGGGAATGCGCCAGGGCAACGATATCGGCACCCAGTACCGTTCGGCCATCTACGCGACGACGCCGGAGCAACGCCAGGCCGCAGAGGCTTCCCGCACCGCGTTCGGCCGGCGTCTGGCGGCCGCCGGCTACGGGGCGATCACCACCGAGATCGCCGCGGCGCCGCTGTTCCATTATGCCGAAGCCTATCATCAGCAGTATCTGGCCAAGAATCCCGGCGGCTATTGCGGGCTGGGCGGGACCGGGGTCCGGGGCGAGGCGGGTTAGCCGCAATACAGTTCAGTTAAGCAAATAACCGTTATGTATCAAATGGGTGTCGTCATGGCCGTGCTTGTCACGGCCATCCACGCGGTGCCATTCCCGATAACGGTGGAAATTGGGGATCGGCGTGGATGCCCGGAACAAGTCCGG
>JACRFY010000125.1 GCA_016212565.1 Magnetospirillum sp.
ATCTCGATCGACGATTTCGGCACCGGCTATTCGTCGCTCAACTACCTGAAGCGCTTCCCGGTCGACAAGCTGAAGATCGACCGCAGCTTCGTCGCCGATGTCGGTCTGGCGCCCGAGAACGCGCCGGTGGTGCGCGCCATCGTCGACCTCGGCCACTCGCTGGGAACGCGGGTCAACGTCGAGGGCGTGGAGACCCGGGCCCAGTTCGACTTCCTGATCGCCCACGGCGTCGACGAGGCCCAGGGCTTCCTGTTCAGCCAGCCGGTCCCGCCCGCCGAGTTCGCCCATCTGGTCCGCACCCGCAGCCCGTGGGTGCTGGAGGATTGATACCGGCGAATGCTCGAACTGATCCGTTCGCCGGTATCAAGCCGCCATTGAGGCGGCGGCCGTGCCGCCCCGAAGGGGCAAACGACGCCCGTCAGGACGGCCCGGAGCAAAGCGACGGGTGGGCGAAGCCCACAAGCGAGCGGACGCGAGCGCCCGGCGAGGGGCCGATAGCCGAGTCACGTCAGTGGCTCGGCGGTATGAAACCCTTACGGCAGCGCCACGCCGCTGGCCGCCAGTTCGCCCTCCAGGGTCGCCCGCAGCCGCTTCAGCCCATCGACCGACACCGCCTCGCAGCGGGCGACCAGCACCGCCTGGGTGTTCGAGGCGCGCAGCAGCCACCAGCCGTCGGGGGTGTCGACACGGACGCCGTCGATGTCGTTGACCGTCGCCCGCGCCGCGCGCAGGCGGGCCTTGACCTCGTCGACCACCGCGAATTTGCGCTCGTCGGGACAGTCGAAGCGCATCTCCGGGGTGTTGACCATCTGCGGCAGGCGGTCGCGGCGGTGGGCCAGGGTTTCCTTGTCCCAGCGGGCGACGATGCCCAGCAGGCGCACCGCGGCATACAGCGCGTCGTCGAAGCCGTAATAGCGGTCGGCGAAGAAGATGTGGCCGCTCATCTCACCGGCCAGCGGCACCTTCAGCGCGGCCATCTGGGTCTTGATCAGCGAATGGCCGGTGCGGCCCATGATCGGGCGGCCGCCCAAGCGGGCGACCTCGTCGAAGAACACCTTCGAAGCCTTGACGTCGGCGATCACCGCGGCGCCCGGGCAGGTCTTGAGCAGGTCCTCGGCGAGGACGACCAGGATCTGGTCGCCCCACAGGATCCGCCCCTCGCCGTCGATGACGCCGATGCGGTCGCCGTCGCCGTCGAAGGCGACGCCGAGATCGGCCCCCTGGGCCAGCACCGCATCCTGCAAGGCAACCAGATTGTGCGGCTCGGTGGGATCGGGATGATGGTTGGGGAAGGTGCCGTCGATGGTGCCGAACAGCACCGTGTGGCTGCCGGGCAGACGCTTGACCAGATCCTCCAGCACCTCGCCGGTGGCGCCGTTGCCGGCATCCCACACCACCTTGAGCGGCCGCGTGCCGTCGTAATCCGCGGCGACGCGGGCGACGTATTCGTCGGCGATGGCGTCGTCGACGGCCTTGCCCTCGCCGCGAACGAAATCGCCGGCGGCGGCGAGGACGCCCAGTTCCTTGATGTCGGGGCCGAAGAACGGCCGGCCCTGGAACACCATCTTGAAGCCGTTGTGGTTGGGCGGGTTGTGCGAACCGGTGATCATGATCCCGCCGTCGGCCTCGCGCACCTTGGCGGCGTAATAGAGCATCGGCGTCGGCCCACGGCCGATGCGGCGCACGGTGCAGCCGGTGGCCTCCAGGCCCTCGACCACCGCGGCGGACATCTCCGGGCTGGACAGACGGCCGTCCCAGCCGACGCACACCACGCTGCCGCCGGCCCGGCGCACCTTGGTGCCGAAGGCCTTGCCGATGGCGAAGGCGTCGGCGGCGAACAGGGTCTCGCCGACGATGCCGCGGATATCGTATTCGCGCAGGATGGTGGGGTGGAAATTGTGGGTCATGAACTCAGGTCCTCGCTCGGGGGATGGCGTTCTTCCTGTCATAAGTGCCCGCCTAACACCTATATAGAATAGATATAATGTGCTAACTGCAAGCAGCGAAACAAGGTGAGCCGGGATCACAAGAATGACTGCGAACCCAGCAACCTCTTGCTCGCACGTTCTAAAATTCGGGGTCACGGATATTGATGCATACGTGACCGCAACGGCACACATCAATTCAAACAATCTGCGATTATGGCTAAAGGATGCGACGGCCAGGCTCAATGGGACAAATGCACAGAATAAGAATATGAGGAGTGCAGACCGGATACTGAAAGTCAGCTCATTGCTGCACCACGATGACATGCTGAACTCAAGAGACACCGCCATCCAGATCGCGGTCAGTACGGAGCCGATCGTCGCCGCGCGAGCCCCCCAGGAGAGCAGATGGGATCCGTTCATCTCGGATGCCATCTGGCCTAGGTAATCACCGTCGGCTCCGTCCGCCCGGTGCGCCGTTCGATCTCGGCCACATCCCGGGCGATGGCGATCAGGTCGGCCAGGGCCTCCTGCGGGTCGAGATGGTGCTTGGCGGCGTCGGGCTCGTAGCGCTCGATGTACACCCGCAGCGTCGCCCCCTCGGTGCCGGTGCCGGACAGGCGGTAGACGATGCGGCTGCCGTCGCCGAACACCACGCGGATCCCCTGCCTGGTGCTGACGCTGCCGTCCACCGGATCGGTGTAGGCGAAGTCGTCGTTGACGACGACCTCGTAGGCGCCCAGGCGCCGGCCCGTCAGCGACAGCCCGCGCAGATGGGCCATCAGGCCGTTGGCGGCCTCGCTGTCGACGCCTTCGTAGTCGTGGCGGGAATAGACGTTGCGGCCGAATTTCCGCCAATGGGCGGTGACGATGGCGGCGACGCTGTCCCGGCGCGCCGCCAGCACGTTGAGCCACATCAGCACCGCCCACAGCCCGTCCTTCTCGCGGACATGGTCGGAGCCGGTGCCGAAGCTCTCCTCGCCGCACAGGGTGGCGAGGCCGGCATCGAGCAGGGTGCCGAAGAACTTCCACCCGGTGGGCGTCTCGTAGGCCTCGATGCCCAGCGCCGCCGCCACCCGGTCGGCGGCGGCCGAGGTCGGCATCGAGCGGGCAATGCCCTTCAGGCCGGCCTTGTAGCCGGGGCACACCGTGGCGTTGGCGGCCAGCACCGCCAGCGAGTCCGAGGGGGTGACGTAGAAGTTGCGCCCCAGGATCATGTTGCGGTCGCCGTCGCCGTCCGAGGCGGCGCCGAAATCGGGGGCATCGGCGCCGAACATGATCGCCACCAGTTCGGCGGCATGGACCAGATTGGGGTCGGGATGGCCGGCGCCGAAATCCTCGCGCGGCACGCCGTTCATCACCGTGCCCCGGGGCGCGCCGAGCCGGCCTTCGAGGATGGCGGCGGCATAGGGGCCGGTCACCGCGTGCATGGCGTCGAACGTCATGCGGAAGCCGCCGGCGAACAGGGCGCGAATGGCGGCGAAGTCGAACAGGCTCTCCATCAGCGCCGCGTAGTCGGCGACCGGATCGAAGACCTCGACCGTCATCGCCCCCAGACGCTGCGTCCCCAGCGTATCGAGGTCGACGTCCGCGGCATCGAGGATGCGGTATTCGCCGATCTCCTGCGAACGGGCGAAGATCGCCTCGGTGATCGCCTCGGGGGCGGGGCCGCCGGCGGGGATGTTGTACTTGATGCCGAAATCCTCGTCCGGCCCGCCGGGATTGTGGCTGGCCGAGAGGATGATGCCGCCGAAGGTGCGGTACTTGCGGATCACGCACGACGCCGCCGGGGTCGACAGGATGCCGCCCTGGCCGACCATCACCGCGGCGAAGCCGCTGGCGGCGGCCATCTTGAGGATGGTCTGGATGGCGGTGCGGTTGTAGTAGCGCCCGTCGCCGCCGACCACCAGGGTCTTGCCGGCGACCGCGCCGATCGAATCGAAGATCGCCTGGACGAAGTTCTCCAGGTAATGGGGCTGGGCGAAGACCTTGACCTTCTTCCTCAGCCCCGAGGTGCCGGGCTTCTGGCCGGCGAAGGGCGTGGTGGCGACGGTGCGGATGGTCATGACGATTCCTCCACGCGCTTACGGCAGCTTATAGGCCGCCACCTTGCCGTCCATCATCATCGGCACCAGCAGCAGGCGCTGCTCGGGGATGAGGCCGATATCGGCCGAGCCCTGGGACAGGGTGAGGATCTTGACCGGCCGATTGCGGCGGTCGGTGAGAAAGACGGCGCCGGCCATCCAGTCGGAGACGATGTAGCCGGAGCGGCCGTCGGGCTCGACGCCGTCGAGGTTGCCGAAGGCCGGCGACAGGTCGCGGATCAGCTTGTCCTCGTAGGTGATCGCCTTCAGCCCGCCGGGCTTGGAAGTGGCGAAGCCCTGGCCGGTCATCGGCCCCCAGGCGCCGACCACCAGCCGGGTCGCCTCGGCCTTCAGGCCGTTGGGATTCTCCAGCGCCGGATCGGCCAGCCACTTGTCGAACTTGCCCTCGGCCAGGCGCCAGATGGTGTTGTCGAGCATGTCCGAGACGTAGACCACGCCCTTGGCATCGACGGTGACGTCGTTGAGGAACTTGGCCCCCGTCGCCGGGAAGGTCCGGGCGATCTTGCCCGAGGCGATGTCGACCACCACCAGGCGGTCGATGTCGGAGACGTAGAGGCGGCCCCTGGAGACAGCCATGCCCTTGGGGGCATCCAGTCCGGTGACCCACTTCTCGACCAGCACCTTGCCGGACGGCGACAGCTTGGAGAGGTAGCCGTTGCCATCCTTGTCCGGCGGGTTGCCGTTGACGTTGGAGACGTAGAGCACCTTGGCCACCGGATCCCACAGCACCGATTCGGGATTGGCGAACCCGGTCGCCTCCCACACCTTGGCCGGCTCGGCGGCGCGGGCGGGAAGGGCGAGGAGGGCCAGCAGGGCCAAGGTGACACAAGACCGAATCATCGCTAGCGCTCCCCGTCGACAATCAAACCCGTCATCCCCGCGCAAGCGGGATCCATGCTGCCGCCAACACCGCCTGTGGCCCCGTGCGACAAATCCGGGACCGCCATGGATCCCCCTTCCGCGGGGATGACGGTCCCTCGCGTGCTACCCCCGCCCGATGCCGGTATAGGTGAAGCCGGCCTCTTCCATCATCGCCGGCTCGTAGACGTTCCTGAGGTCGACGATCACCGGGGCCTTGAGCAGCGACTTGACGCGGTCGAAGTCCAGCGCGCGGAACACGTTCCACTCGGTGACCAGGGCCAGGACGTCGGCGCCGTCCATGGCCTGGTAGGCGTCCTCGCAATAGGTGATGTCGGGCAGCAGCTTCCTGGCCTCGTCCATCCCCTCGGGGTCGAAGGCCTTGACCACCGCGCCGGCCGCGGTCAGCGCCGGGACGATGTCCAGGCTCGGCGAGTCGCGCATGTCGTCGGTGTTGGGCTTGAAGGTCAGGCCGAGCACGGCCACCGTCTTGCCCTTGACGCTGCCGCCGGCGGCGGCGACGATGCGTTCGGCCATCCGCTTCTTGCGCTCGTCGTTGACGGCGACCACCGTCTCGACGATGCGCAGCGGCGCCTGGTAGTCGCGCGCGGTGCGCACCAGGGCCAGGGTGTCCTTGGGGAAGCACGAGCCGCCATAGCCGGGGCCGGCGTGGAGAAACTTCTTGCCGATGCGGCCGTCGAGGCCGATGCCCTTGGCGACGTCGTGGACGTCGGCGCCGACCTTCTCGCACAGGTCGGCGATCTCGTTGATGAAGGTGATCTTGGTCGCCAGGAAGGTGTTGCCGGCGTACTTGATCAGCTCCGAGGTGCGGCGCGAGGTGAAGACGATCGGCGTCTCGATCAGGTACAGCACGCGATAGAGCTGCTTCATCACCGCCCGGGCGCGCTCGGATTCGGTGCCGATGACCACCCGGTCGGGACGCATGAAGTCGTTGATCGCCGAGCCCTCGCGCAGGAACTCGGGGTTGGAGACGACGTCGAAGTCGGCGTCGGGCCGGGTCTTGCGGATGATCTTCTCCACCTCGTCGCCGGTGCCGACCGGAACGGTCGACTTGGTGACGATCACCGTATAGCCCTCCAGCGACTGGGCGATCTCTTCCGCCGCCGCATAGACGTAGGACAGGTCGGCGTGGCCGTCGCCGCGCCGCGACGGCGTGCCGACGGCGATGAACACCGCATCGGCGCTCTTGACCGCCGCCTTGAGGTCGGTGGTGAACTCCAGCCGGCCGGACTTGACGTTGGCGGCGACCAGTTCGTCGAGGCCCGGCTCGTAGATCGGCATCACATTTTGGTGCAGCAAATCGATCTTGCGGGCGTCCTTGTCGACCCCGGTAACGTGAATGCCGAATTCAGAAAAGCACGTCCCCGACACCAGGCCGACATAGCCGGTGCCGATCATGGCGATACGCATGACCCGTAGTCTCCCCTTAGAACTTGAATTGCTTGAGCGCCTCGCGGGCGGCAGCCCCGATGTCGGCGCGCTCCAGCGCGAAGGCAACGTTGGCTTCCAGCCAGCCGACCTTGTCGCCGCAGTCGAACCGGGTACCCTCGAAGCGCAGGCCGTGGAACGGCACCATGCCGATGGTCTGGGCGATGGCGTCGGTGAGCTGGATCTCGCCCCCGGCCCCCTTTTCCATGCGGTCGAGGAATTCGAAGATCGCCGGGTGCAGGATGTAACGGCCGATGATCGACAGGGTCGACGGCGCCACCTCCGGCTCGGGCTTCTCGACCAGACCGCGGGCGCGGGCGAGGCGGCCGTTGTCCTGCTCGACGTCGAGGATGCCGTAGCGCTTGGTGTGCTCGCGCGGCACGTCGGTGACGGCGACGACATGGCCACCGACCTCGGTGTGGACGGCGACCATCTGCTTCAGCGCCGGGGTGCGGGCGAGGATCAGGTCGTCGGGCAGCAGCACGGCGAAAGGCTCGTCGGCGACCAGGTCGCGGGCGCACCACACGGCGTGGCCGAGGCCCAGGGGCTCCTGTTGGCGGGTGTAGCTGATCTGGCCCGACTTGGGCATCCAGCTGGTCACCGCCTCGACGAGGTCGAACTTGCCGCGTTCCTTGAGGTTGCGCTCGAGATCGGGGGCGTGGTCGAAATGGTCCTCGATGGCGTTCTTGCCGCGACCGGTGACGAAGATGAAGTGCTCGATCCCGGCGGCGGCGGCTTCCTCGACGGCATACTGGATCAGCGGCTTGTCGACCACCGGCAGCATTTCCTTCGGCATGGCCTTGGTGGCGGGCAGAAAGCGAGTACCCATACCGCCGACCGGAAACACGGCCTTGCGCACGCGACGTGCCATATCGAGGAACTCCTAAGCGGGTTTCTGAACCACCGGCGCCAACGGGCGATCCTGAACGCCCCTTTCTCGCCAGCGGGCCTTTTGTGCCATGGCCGCGCGGCGGACGCAACCGGCGCCTCTCAAGAAATCGGCCCGCCCGCGGCGCCCGCTCAACCGAGCAGCAGATCGCGCGCCTGGTTGAGGCGGGCGGCGATCCACGTCGATCCGCCCTGGTCGGGATGGGCGAGGCGCATCAACCGCCGATAGGCCTCCTGGATGGCGGCGGCGTCGGCGCCCGGCGTCAGGCCCAGCACCTGCCACGCCTCCTCGCGGCTCATCGCCCCGCCGGACGCGGCGCGCGTCGCGTCGCCGCCCGGTTGGGCGCGCCAGTCCGGCCAGGTGCGGTCCAGCCACGCCTCCAGCACCCGGGCCGAGGGCGGGTCGACCGCCACCTCGGCCAGCAGGGCCGCGGCCTGGGCGCGGTCGAGCTGGGACAGACGGCGGCCGCGCCAGCGTCCGTCGACGATGTCGCCGTCGAGACTGCCGCTGTCATGATCGAGGACCATGCGGAAGAACCGGGTCTCCACCGCGCTGGCCTGACCGGGGCTGGCGCGGCCCCCCTTGCGGGCCAGGATGTGCTGGCGGACCAGCCGCCACAGGGTATGCAATTGCAGGGCGCGGACGATCCACGGCGACAGGCCGGCGACGACGGCGAGCAGCCCGGCCAGCTTGCCGGTCAGCAGCAGCCACAGCCCGACCGCCACCAGTGCGCCCAGCCCGGCCAGGCGCAGCATCTTGGCGACGGCGGCCGGGCGGGCCCGGGCGAGCCAGCGGGCGCCCAGCCACAGCAGGACGGCACCGACGACGAGAAGGACGAAGCGGATCAGCATCGCGGCACTATACGGTCAGCCGCCGCCCATTTGCCGGGAAATTTGCAGCACCAGCCCGCCGCGGGCCGTGCCGTAATCGGCCAGCGCCTTGCGTCCCCCGGCGGCGAACACCGCCACCGCCGAGAGCAGGGCGCGCAGCTGGCCGGCGCTCGACGCGTCGAAGCGGCAGCAGGCGCCGCCGGAGACCTTGGCCATCTGCGCGAAGCCGCGCGCCGCCGCCGCATCCTCGCCCTCGTGGAACAGGAACAGCGGGGTGCCGAGCAGGCCCAATTCTCCGGCCTGGCGGCACAGGACATCGATGTCCTCTTCCAGGCAGTCGCCGACGAACACCAGCGCATCGACCTTGCGGGCGCGGGTCTCGGCGATGGCGTGGGCGAGCACACGGCCGATCTGCGTCTCGCCGCCCCGGCACGCGACCCGCGACAGTTGGCCGAGCAGGCGGTCGGCCGCCCCGGTCCAGGGGCCGTGGCGGCACTCGTCGAGGCCGCGGTAGTAGACCAGTTGCACGTCGAGGCCGCCGAGGCGGGCCGTTTCCTCGAACATGGCGGCGTGAATCGCCTGGGCCTGGCGCCAGGTGGCCTCGCGGCTGGCGGTGGCGTCCATGGCGAACATCAGCCGGCCGCGGCCGTCGCGCGCCGGCACCGGAATCGCCGCCACCCGGCGCAGGAAGGCGTCGACCTCCGCGGCGGTGCCGCGCTGGGGCTCCGCGGCGGTGCCGCGCTGGGATTCCGCGGCGGTGCCGCGCTGGGATTCCGCGGCGGTGCCGCGCTGGGATTCCGCGGCGGTGCCGCGCTGGGATTCCGCGGCAGTGCCGCGCCGGGGCAGATTGCGATCGTCGGGCATCGATGCCGGTTCCTCCCGTTGCGAATTAAGTGTTCCACCGCCCGGCGCAAGTGGTCAACCGCCGTTGCGTCGCGGCCCCGGCCCCCCACCTCTGGCCCATGACCGACACCTATGCCCCGCCGCTTCCGCCCGAATCCTCGCCCCGGCCCGCCGAGGGCACGGTGGTGCGCCTGTCCCGCCGGGCGGCCAGTCCGGTGCAGTCCGGCCCGGCCCGCCTGGAGGCGTGGATCGCCGAATTCGAACCCGAGGCCTCGCCGGCGGTCGAGCCGCTGATGGGCTGGGACACCTCCGGCGACGTCCGCCAGCAGGTCCGCCTGGGCTTCGCCGCGCTGGAGGAGGCGCTGGCATGGTGCCGGCGCCAGGGACTGGCCTGCGAGGTGGCGCCGCCGCACAGGCGCCGCAAGAGCCCGCGGTCCTACGCCGACAATTTTCTCCCTTTCCCCGACGGGGTGCCGCGGCCTATCTATCCGCATTGACCGAGGGTGACGGAACCGGCATTCGTCCCCACGTCAAGAACGTGGAGACCGACGCCGCCGGAGAACGCCGCCATGAGCCAAGTCTACGAAGCCCTGATCCCGCCCTACCGCGCCATCGTCGACCGCCTGATCCATGAGACCGAGGGCGAAGACTGGGAAGTGCGCCGTGCCTACCTCGCCAGCGTCTACGCCACCTTGGCCAACCGCCAGGGACGCGTGGTGGTGGTCATCGATCCCGAGACCGATCTGTCCGGCATCATCGCCGCGGTGATCGAGCGGGCCGGCGAGCCGTCGATCGCCGGCCGGCTCCAGGCCGGCATCTACGCCGCCTCGGCCAAGCCCGAGCATCGCCAGGCCTCGCAGGCGTGGTTCGACGACCATCCGGCGGAATACGAGCGCATCACCGTCGAGCTCACCGCCGGCAACGGCACCCGGCGCCTCAACTGAACCGGCAGCAGTTCTCCTTATGGCGTCAGGGAGGCCATCTTTCCCTCGCCCGCTTGCGGGAGAGGGTGCCGAGCGCAAGCGAGGCGGGTGATGGCGCGCGCGTCGGCGCGCCATCCGACTCGTTCGCTGGCGCGAGGCCCGCACTGGCGTGCGAGCCGCCCTCACCCCGACCCTCTCCCGCAAGCGGGCGAGGGAGGAAAAGGCCGTAATGAGAACCGCTGCTGAACCGGGGCTGACGACAATCCCGCCGACGTGGTACGATATCCTCCTGCGATCTCGAAGCGGGGGAATCGATGTCCGTACAGCCTCTGGATCGGCGGGCGTTCGTCCGCCTGTTCGCCGCCATCGCCGCCGCCACCGCCTGCCCCGCCTGCCGCGGCGCCCAGGCCCAGGACTGGGGCTCGCCGTGGGGCGGCAGCGCGCCCGTCGACCGCCGCCCGCCGCCGCCCAGCGGCGGACCATTCGAGTCGCCGCCCAGCGGCGGGCCATTCGAGTCGCCGTGGCCCGACCAAGCCCCGCAGCGGCAGCAACGGCCGGACGAACGGGGGGCGCGCGCCGAGTGGGGCGATGGGCCGGTCGGCTGCCTGGTCCCCGCCAATGCCAAGCCCGGTTCTCCCGCCGCCCGGAAATTGCAGCGATGGTTCGACAGCCCGCTGGACTCCTCGGGGAATGCCGCCCTCGATGGGGTGATGTATGCCGAAGCCGAATTGCTCGGCGCCATGATGGGCGTGGCGCCGAAATTCGGCTTCTACAACGACGACGACCATGACAATGCCTTTTCGACGCCGCGCCATGACATTCCCGGCTCGGCCCACGGCACCATTCTGTTCGGACTGAACCTGCTGTCGAAGACGCTCCGCAACCACGGGCAGAGCGCGGTGATCGGCGTCATGGCCCACGAATGGGGCCACAGCCTGCAATTCGTCCGCCTGGCAACACAGGTTCCCGGCAAGCCGTGGGAGCTTCAGGCCGATTATCTGTCCGGCTGGTATCTGGGCAGCAAGGGCAACCTGTCCGTCGAGGTCGAGCGGACCCAAAAGCAGTTCTTCGCCCTCGGCGACTTCAATTACAACGCTCCGGGCCACCATGGCACGCCGGCCGAACGGTTGGCCGCCTTCACCGGCGGACACGCCGACGGCGGCCTGCCGCTCGCCGCCGCCTTCGAACGCAGCCGAATCCGCTATCGGGCGGGGTGAGGCCTCGGGGCGCCATGGGTGGCGGGATCGACACCATATGGCACGCTCTTTCCGCGCCCATGCTGGGCGCACAAAAAATGCGGCGGGACCGAAGTCCCGCCGCAGGTCTTGGCAGCGGAAGAGCGGTTGCCCTGTTAGTTGGCCTGCCGGCGCAAAAACGCCGGAATCGACAGGTCGTCGCCCTGGCGGGGCGCGGCGGCCGCGGTGTCGCGACGGGGCTCCAGACGAGCCGGCGGCGGCGGGGCGACGGTCGGCTCCTCCTCGCGGGCGGCCGGACGGCGCGGACTGACCAGCCGTTCGAACAGCGAGGGCGCCCGACGGGTGTCGTGCTCGGCCCGGGCGACATCGTGGTGATGCGAGGCCAGCGGGCGCGAGCTTTCGGCGATGTCGGTCAAGGCCTTCGACAGCGCGTTCATGTCCGGCAGATTGGCCGGCTGCCGGGTCAGCACCGGCTCGGCGCGCTGCGGCGGCGCGGCGATCGGCAGCTCCGGTTCGGCCGCCTTGGCGGCATGGCGCGGTGCATGGTGGCGGACCGGCTCGGTCTGCGCCGGTGCCGACTGCGACGCCACGGCGGCTTGCGGCGCCGAGGCGGCGGCCGCCGTCGCCTGCGGACGGAACGGCGCCTCGGCCGGCTTGGGCGGAGCCGCCGGCCGCACGCGCGCCGGACCGGGGCTGGGAGCGACATGCAACGGCGCCTGCTGCGGCACCGGCTTGGGCGCCACCGCGCCTTCGGCCTGGATGCCGGTGGCGACCACCGACACGCGCATGCGGCCGTGCAGGCGTTCGTCGAAGGTCGAGCCGAAGATGATGTTGGCGTCGGGGTCGACTTCGTTGCGGATACGGTTGGCCGCCTCGTCGACCTCGAACAGGGTCATGTCCAGGCCGCCGGTGATGTTGATCAACACCCCCTTGGCGCCCTTCATCGAGGTGTCGTCGAGCAACGGATTGGAGATCGCCGCCTCGGCGGCCTCGATGGCGCGCTTCTCGCCCTCGGCCTCGCCGGTGCCCATCATCGCCTTGCCCATCTCGCCCATCACCGTGCGGATATCGGCGAAGTCGAGGTTGATCAGGCCGGGCATGATCATCAGGTCGGTGACCCCGCGCACGCCCGAATGCAGCACGTCGTCGGCCATCTTGAAGGCATCGGCGAAGGTGGTGCGCTCGGTGGCGACGCGGAACAGATTCTGGTTGGGGATGATGATCAGGGTGTCGACATATTGCGACAGCTCCTCGATCCCCGCCTCGGCGGTGCGCATGCGGTGCGCGCCCTCGAAGTGGAAGGGCTTGGTGACCACCCCGACGGTGAGGATGCCCGAATCGCGGGCGGCGCGGGCGATCACCGGGGCGGCGCCGGTGCCGGTGCCGCCGCCCATGCCGGCGGTGATGAACACCATGTTGACGCCGACCAGATAGCGGGCGATCTCTTCGAGGCTCTCCTCGGCGGCGGCGCGGCCGACATCGGGACGCGAGCCGGCGCCCAACCCCTGGGTGAGGGCGTTGCCGAGCTGGATCCGCCGCTCGGTGCGGGCCCCGGCCAGCGACTGGGCGTCGGTGTTGGCGACCATGAACTCGACGCCTTCCAACTTGGAGGCGATCATGTTGTTGACGGCGTTACCGCCGGCACCGCCGACGCCGATCACCGTGATCCTCGGCTTGAGCTCCTCTTGAGCCCCGGGCAGGAATTGCAGCATCTTGTTCACCCTCCGCGCTACCAATAGCCTTTTTCGTTTCGGCTTTGTCAATATCTAGAAATTGTTTTTTAACCACGTTCCGATCCGCCCCCAGCCGCCGCCCTCGTCCGCCTCGCGGACCGGCCGCCGGCCGCGGGAAACGGCGCTACGGTGGGCCAGCGCATAGCGGATGAGGCCCGCACAGGTGGAAAACGCCGGGCCGCCGGTGGCTTCGGGCAACCCGTGAAAGGCGATCGGCCGACCGAGCCGGACCTGCTTGTCCAGCACCAGCTGGGCGAGGTCGCGCACCCCCTGCATCTGACTGGCACCGCCGGTGAGGACGACGCGGCGCCCGGCCAGCTTGTCGAAGCCGGCCTCCTGGAGATGGGTGCGCACCAGTTCGAAGGTCTCCTCCAGCCGCGGCTGGATGATCTGGATCAGCATCGAGCGCGCCACCTGATTGGAGGCGCCGTCCTCGTCCTCGCCGACGAGGGGGACCTTGAGCATCTCGCGGTCGTCGGCGGGGGTGGGAATGGCCGAGCCGTACAGCGTCTTCATCCGCTCGGCATGGGCGATGGGCGTCGACAGGCCGCGGGCGATGTCGCTGGTGACATGGGCGCCGCCGACGGCGATGACCTCGGTGTGCACCAGTTGCCCGGCGAGGAACACCGCCAGCGAGGTGGTGCCGCCGCCCATGTCGATGCAGGTGACGCCCAGTTCCTTCTCGTCCTCGACCAGGCAGGCGAGGCCCGAGGCATAGGGACTGACCACCCGTGATTCGATGTCGAGGTGGCAGCGGTTGACCACCGTGGCCAGATTGCGCAGCGGGCCGGTGGCGGCGGTGACCAGATGGATGGCGACCCCGACCCGCTCGCCGAACATGCCGCGCGGGTCGCGGATGCCTTCGTTGCCGTCGATGGTGTAGTCGACGGGGATGGCGTGGACCAGCTCGCGCTCGGCGGTCTCGTGCTGGGCGCGGCCGTGGTCGAGCATCTGGCGCAGATCGGCCTCGGCGCCCGGGTGACCGTGGGTCAGCAGCTCGACCTTGACGTTGGCCGAGGCGGGCTGGCCGCCCGAGGCGTTCATCACCACCGAGCGGATCCGCTCGCCGTGCATTTCCTCGGCCGCCTCGACGGCGGCGCGGATCGAGGCCTCCAGTTCCTCCATGTCGACCACCGCCCCGGCGCGCATGCCGCGGGCCAGGTGATGGCCGATGCCGGCGATGCGCGGGGTGCCGTCGTCCTGCAGGCGCGCGATGAAGCAGCACACCTTGGTGCTGCCCACATCCAGCGCTGCGATCACCCCGTTGCCCATGGCGGTTCCTGCCTCCGTCCCGTCAGTCGCCGCGCCGCTCGGCGGCGGCGGGTGCGCGCCCGGCCTGGAGCCACAGCCGGTCGGGCTGGCGCAGGTCGATGGCGGCGGGGTTCTTGGCGGTGAGCTGGTGCCGGCGCTCCAACTCGGCGAAACGGTGCCAGGCCGAGGCGGCGTCGTCCTCGGGCAGCTTGATGGTGGTGCCGCTCTCGGGATGGTCGAGGCGGATGTCCCAGCGGCGGTCGCCGACGCGGATCGCCGCCTTAACGCGGGCTTCCAGCTCCGGCTCGCCCGCCAGCAGGGCCCGCAGTCCGGCGGCGGCGCCCGGCGCCCCCTCCCCGACCACCAGCGGCAGGGCCTCGTAGCCGTCGACGGCGCCGGGGATCTGGCGGCCCTCCTTGTCGACGAGGACGAAGCGGCCCTGCGACTGCCACAGCGCCACCGGCTGACGCTCGGCGAGGACGATGTGGATGGCGGTGGGCAGACGGCGCTCGACGGCAGCGGCGCGCACCGAGGGAATCGCCTCCAGCCGCTGCTTGGCGAGGGCAATGTCGAGGCCGAAGATCGGATCGCCGTGGTGCACGCCCAGCGCCGCCACCACCTGCTCGACCGGGGTACGGCTGCGGCCGGTGACGGCGATGTCTTCGATGCGGAAGCCGGCGACGGCGGTAAGGGCGAACACGCCGTCGACCACCCCCTGGGCGAGGCGATGGGGCAGACGGTTGGTCCAGGTGGCGGCCAGCAGGCCGACCACCACCACCGCGGCCAAGGCGATGCCGGCGCCCTTCTGCACCGGCGTCAGCGGCAGGCGCGGCGGCGGGCGACGGCGCCGGGCCTCGGGCGCGCTGCGCGGCGCCGGACGCGGGGCACCGGGACGGTCCTCGGGGGTGATGACGATGTCGCTGTCGTTCATCCGTCGCATGCGGCGTTCTCCACCATCCAACGAACCAGATCCGGGAAGCCGATGCCGGCATGGGCGGCGATCTCGGGGACCAGCGAGGTCTCGGTCATCCCGGGCTGGGTGTTGACCTCCAGCACCACCATCCGCGGCTTGCGCCCGGGAACGGTGTCGTCGTAGCGCAGGTCGGTGCGCGACACGCCGCGGCAGCCGAGGATGCGATGGGCCTGCACGGCGAGAAGGCAGGCCTCGGCGGCGTCGGACGGCGGAATCGGCGCCGGCATGACGTGGCGCGAACCGCCGGGGGCATACTTGGCCTCGTAGTCGTAGAAGCCGCGGTCGGAGGTGATTTCGAGCACGCCCAGCGCCCGCTCGCCCATCACCGCCACGGTCAGCTCGCGGCCGGGGACGAACGCCTCGACCAGCACCTCGGCACCGTCGAACGGCCACGCGGCGAGCGGATCGCGGGTGTCGCCGGGGCGGACGATATGGACGCCCACCGACGAGCCTTCGTTGATCGGCTTGACCACATAGGGACGCGGCAGCGGATCGCCCTTGGCCTCGCCCTTCCCGACCACCACCCCGGCGGCAACCGGGATGCCGGCCTGGGCGAACAGTTGGCGGGCGAAAACCTTGTCCATCGCCGCCGCCGACGCCAGCAGGCCGGAATGGGTGTAGGGAATGCCCATCAGGTTGAGCAGCCCCTGGACGCAGCCATCCTCGCCGAAGCGGCCGTGGAGGGCATTGAACACCACGTCGGGACTCTGGGCGGCGATGGCGGCGGCCAAGGCGGCGGGATCGCGGCCGGCGTCGACGGTGCCGACCGGATAGCCGGCCGCACCCAGCGCCTTGGCCGCCGCCGCGCCGGAGCGCAGGCTGACCTCCCGCTCGGCCGAGGCGCCGCCCATCAAGACCGTGACCCGCTTGCTCATCCCAGCTCTCCCTTGCCGATGCCGATGCGGCGGATTTCCCACACCAGGTCGATTCCGGACGTCTCCTTGACCCGCCGCCGCACCTCTTCGCCCAGACCTTCGAGGTCGGCGGCGGTGGCGGTGCCGGTGTTGAGGAGGAAGTTGCAGTGCTTGTCGCTGACCTTGGCCCCGCCGCGCTCCAGCCCGCGGCAGCCGGCCTTGTCGATCAGCTCCCACGCCTTGTGGCCGGGGGGATTGGCGAAGGTCGAGCCGCCGGTGCGGGTGCGCATCGGCTGCGACGCCTCGCGCGCCTCGCGGAACTCGGCCATGCGCCGGGCGATCGCCTCCTTGTCGCCGGGGCTGCCGGTGAGGGTGGCGGAAAGGAAGATCCACTCCGGCGCCACCGAGCAGTGGCGATAGCCGAAGCCGAGCGCGCCGAGACCCAGCGTGTGCAGCGTCCCCTGGCGGTCGATGGCGGTAGCGGCGGTGGTGACGTCCTTCATCTCGCCGCCGAAAGCGCCGGCATTCATGCGCAAGGCACCACCGATGGTGCCGGGCACGCCGGAGAGGAACTCCAGGCCGGCAATGCCGCTCTCCAGCGCCGTCATCGCCACCGTCAGGTCGAGGGCGGCGGCCCCGGCCGTCACCGTGGTGCCGTCGACGATCACGCTGGCGAAGGCGCCGGCGAGGCGGATCACCACCCCGGGGACGCCGCCGTCGCGCACCAGCAGGTTGGAGCCGACGCCGATCACCGTCACCGGCACCGCCTCGGGCAAGGCGGACAGGAAGGCGGACAGGTCCTCGGCATCGGCGGGACGGAACAGCACCTCGGCCGGCCCGCCGACGCGGAACCAGGTCAGTCCGCCCAGCGGCGCATGGCGCGACAGGCGGCCGCGCACCGGAGGCAGGCAATCGGCCCAGGCGGCGGTCATGACCAAGCACCTCGCATCAGTCGGGCCTCATCCTGAGGAGGCTGCATCGCAGCCGTCTCGAAGGACGAGGTCCGTGGCACCATCTGTGGTCCGCCTCGTCCTTCGAGACGCACCCCGAACGGGGTGCTCCTCAGGATGAGGCTACGGAGATGCCGAAGGGACGTCATTCCGCAGGCTCCTTCACCGGCAGCAGCTCCAGTTCGCCGGGCAAGGCATGGGCCCAGGCGGTGATGTTGCCGGCGCCCAGGCACACCACCAGGTCGCCGGGGCGGACGATGGGGTCGACCGTGGCGGCCAGCGCCTTGGGCTCGGGCAGGGCGAGGACGTGGCGATGACCGTGTTCCTGAAGCCCGCGCACCAGATTGTCCTTGTCGAAGCCCTCGATGGGCTGCTCGCCGGCGGCATAGACGTCGGCGACGATCACCGTGTCGGCGTCGTTGAAGCAGGTGCAGAATTGCTCGAACAGACTGGACAGGCGGGTGTAGCGATGCGGCTGCACCACCGCCACCACCCGGCCGGCGGTGGCCGAGCGGGCGGCCTTCAGCACGGCGGCGATCTCGACCGGATGGTGGCCGTAATCGTCGATCACCGTCACCCCCTTGGCCTCGCCGGTCTTGGTGAAGCGCCGCTTGACGCCGGAGAAGCCGGACAGGGCCTTGGTCACCACCGCATCGGACAGCCCCAGTTCATCGGCCACCGCCACCGCCGCCAGCGAATTCTGCACGTTGTGCTCGCCGAACATGGGCAGATGGAGGTCGGGGATGGTGCGCACCCCGCCGCTGATGCGGTCGGTGATCACCGCGTCGAAGTGGGCGCCGTCGCGCTCGGTGCGCAGGTTGACCGCCCGCACCGTCGCCTGGGGCGAAAAGCCGTAGGTGACGATCTTGCGGTCGAGCACCCGCGGGATCAGCGCCTGGACCTCGGGATGGTCGATGCACAGGCAGGCGAAGCCGTAGAAGGGAATGTTCTCGACGAAGGTGCGGAAGGCGTCGCGCAGCCGCTCGAAGGAGCCGTAATGGTCCAGGTGCTCGGGATCGATGTTGGTGACCACCACCACCGTCGAGGGCAGCTTGACGAAGGTGCCGTCGGACTCGTCGGCCTCGGCGACCAGCCAGTCCGACGCGCCCAGGCGGGCATTGGTGCCGTAGGCGTTGATGATGCCGCCGTTGATCACCGTGGGGTCGAGCTCGGCCGCTTCGAGCATGGCGGCGATCATCGAGGTGGTGGTGGTCTTGCCGTGGGTGCCGCCGACGGCGATGGCGTTCTTGAGTCGCATCAGCTCGGCCAGCATCTCGGCGCGGCGCACCACCGGCACCAGGCGGGCGCGGGCGGCGACCAGTTCCGGGTTGTCGGGCTTGACCGCCGACGACACCACCACCACCCGCGCCTCGTCCAGGTTCTCGGCGGCGTGGCCGATGGACACCGCGATGCCCTTCTTGCGCAGGCGCTCGACATTATAATTGTCGGCGATGTCCGAGCCCTGGACCTTGTAGCCCAGGTTGACCAGGATCTCGGCGATTCCGGACATGCCGATACCGCCGATGCCGACGAAATGGATGGTGCCGATGGACAGCGGCATCGTCCTCATGACTGTGACTCCATTTCCTGGTCCGGCAGCGCGACGAGCATGTCGGCGAGACGATGCGCGGCATCCGGTCGTCCGGAGGTCCGCGCGCATGCCGCCGCGCGGGCCAAGGTGCCGGGCTGCGTGAACAACGATTCGAGGCGAGCCGCCAGGACCGGCGCGGTGAAGGCGGCCGACGGGATCAGCCAGCCGCCGCCGGCCTCGTCGAGGGCGTGGGCATTGGCCGTCTGATGGTCGTCAATGGCATGCGGATAAGGCACGAGGATGGCAGGCCGCCCCAGGGCGGTAACCTCGGCCATGGTCGAGGCGCCCGAGCGGGCGATGACCAGATGGGCGGCGGCCAGGCGCTCGGGGACATCGGCGAAGAAGGTCTCCAGCGTCGCGTCGATGCCGGTGCCGCCATAGGCGGCGCGGACGGCGTCGAGATCCTCGGGGCGGCATTGCTGGCTGATGGCGATGCGGCGGCGCAGGCCCTCGGGCAGCGCGGCCAGGGCCGCCGGCACCACCTCGGACAATTGCCGCGCCCCCTGGCTGCCGCCGAGGACCAAAAGACGGATCGGGCCGGCGTCGCCGAGCGCCGGATAGGGCGAATCGCGCAACGCCGCCACCGCCGGCCGCACCGGCATTCCGGTATGAACCACCTTGGTCCGGAGTCGGGCGTCGATGTGCTCGACCTCGGCGAACGAGGTGGCGAGACGGCGGACATAGGGGGCCAGCAGCCGGTTGGCGCGCCCCAACACCGCATTCTGCTCGTGGATGGCGGTCGGCACGCCGGCAAGGGCGGCGGCGACCATGGTCGGCACCGAGGCATAGCCGCCGAAGCCGACCACCACCGCGGGCTTGAGCCGGCTCACCAGCAGCCGCGCCTGGATCACCCCCAGGCCCAGCTCGGCGACTCCCTTGAGACGCGCGGCCAGGCCGCGCCCGGCGATGCCGCCGGCCGAGATGCGGTGGGTCTCCAGCTTGCCCAGCGTACCGCCATAGGCCTGGCCGCGCCGGTCGGTGACCAGCCCGAGACGCCAGCCGCGGTCGATCAACTCGGCGGCGACCGCCTCGGCGGGGAAGACATGACCGCCGGTGCCACCGGCGGCGAGAAGAATCAGGGGAGTCCGACTCATCGCTCACCCTCCGAGCCATAGCGAATGCGGGTCAGGGCCAGCGCCATCCCCATGCCGAAGGCCAGCGCCAGCAGCGACGAGCCGCCGTAGGAGATGAACGGCAGCGTCATTCCCTTGGTCGGCATCAGCCGCAGCGTCGAGGCCATGTTGATCAGCGCCTGCAATCCGAACTGGGTCAGCAGGCCGGCGGCGGCGAGGACCACGAACAGGTTGTCCTCGCGCAGCAGGCGCGAGAAGCCGCGCACCAGAATCAGGGCGAACAGCACCACCATCAGCAGGCACAGCAGCACCCCGAACTCCTCGCCGGCCACCGCCAGGATGAAGTCGGTATGGGCGTCGGGCAGCACCTGCTTGACCCGCCCCTCGCCGGGGCCGACGCCGAACACGCCGCCGTGGCGGAAGGCATTCAGCGCAGTAGTGATCTGATAGGCGTCGCCGCCCACCGCATCGGGATGGAGGAAACGGTCGACCCGCAGCCGTACGTGCGAGAAGCTGGCATAGGCGCCGGCCCCGCCGACCACCGCCAGGGCGCCGACCGCGCCGACCGCCGCCATCGGCAGTCCGGCGAGGAAGATCTCGACCAGGAAGATGGCGGTCACCACCAGGGTCTGGCCGACATCCGGCTCCAGCAGCAGCAGCACCGCCACCACGCCGTAGAGCCCCGCCGCCACCCAGCGCCCGGGAAAGTCGGGATCCGCGCGCGATCCGGCCAGCATCCAGGCGGCGACCACGGCGAAGGCCGGCTTGACGAATTCCGAGGGCTGCAACGACAGCCCGCCGATCTGCAACCAGCGGACCGAGCCCTTGACCTGCACCCCGGCGACCAGCACCAGGGCCATCATCGCCACCGCGACGACGAAGGCCACCGCGCCGACACGGCGCACCTCGCGCGGGCCCAGCAGCGACATCGCCACCATCACCGCCAGCGCCGGGACCAGGAAGGCGAACTGGCGGCGGACGAAATGGAACGACTCGGCCCGCAGGCGCTCGGCCACCGCCGGGCTGGCGGCCATGGTCAACAGCACGCCGATGCCGATCAGCACCAGCAGCGCCACCAGCGACCAGCGGTCGACGGTCCACCACCAACGGCCCAGGGTCGAGGTATCGGTGCGGCGGAAGCTCATGGCCGCCTCGCCTGCACCAAGGCGCGGAACACGTCGCCGCGATGCTCGAAACTGTCGAACTGGTCCCACGAGGCGCAGGCCGGCGACAGCACCACCACCGCGCCGCCGTCGCCTTCCGATTGGGCGCCGGCAGCCGCCACCGCCGCCTCCAGGGTGACGCAGCGGGTATAGGGAACCTTGCCGTCGAGGGTCTCGGCGAAGGCGTCCTCGGCCTCGCCGATCAGATAGGCGTGGACGATGCGCGGAAAATGGGGGGCCAACGCCGCGATGCCGCCTTCCTTGGCCTGTCCGCCGAGGATCCAGTAGATGCGGTCGTAGCACACCAGCGCCTTCTCGACCGCGTCGGCGTTGGTCGCCTTCGAGTCGTTGATCCAGGCGACGCCGTCGATTTTCGCCACCAGCTCCTGGCGATGGGCGAGGCCGGGATAGCCGGCCAACGCGGCGGCGATCCTCTGCGGCTCGATCCCGTCGGCGCGCGCCATGGCATAGGCGGCGCAGGCATTCTGCCAGTTGTGGCGGCCGGGCAGGCGGGCAATGGCCTTGAGGTCGCACACCGGAGTGCCGTCGTCGAGCAGTACGCCGTCGGGCGCCGACACCCCCGCTGCCAGGCGGCGCTCGGCGGAGATGCGCACCACGGTCCGGCCTTCGCCGGCCAGGGACTCGGCGATGGCGGCCGAGGCGGGATCGTCGACGCCGACCACCGCCACCGCCCCCGGCTTGAGACGGGCGAACAGCGTCCGCTTGGCGGCGACGTAGCCGTCCAGGCCGCCGTGACGGCCCAGGTGATCGGGGGCGATGTTGAGCAGCACCGCGGCGTCGACCGCCAGATGCGGCACCAGCTCCAGTTGATAGGACGACAGTTCGACCACGTAGCGGCCGTCCGCGCCGAGGTCGGGCATCGCCAGCGCCGCAGTGCCGAGATTGCCGCCCGCCGCCGTCTCGCGCCCGGCCGCGGCCAGGACATGGGCCAGCAGGGTGGTGGTGGTCGACTTGCCGTTGGTGCCGGTGACGGCGAGAAAGCGGCTCGCGGCCTTGGCTTGCGCCAGCAGGTCGACGTCGCAGACCAGCGGAACGCCCGCCGCCCGCGCCGCCTCGGCGACCGGATGGGGCTGCGGGTGGGTATGGGGAATGCCCGGGCTCCACACCAGCAGGGCGACGGCGGAAAAGTCGACGCCCCGCAGATCGACCGCATCCACGCCGGCGGCCGACCGCGCCGCCGCGTTGTCGTCCCAGGCGAGCACGCGGGCGCCGCTCGCGGCCAGCGCCCGCACGGTGGCGGCGCCGGATTTGCCCAGCCCCATCACCGCTACCGCCTGCCCGTCGAGGAACGGAACCCGGATCATCGCCCTTCGCTCTCCCTAGCGCAGCTTCAGGGTGGACAGCCCGACCAGGGCGAGGATGCCGGCGATGATCCAGAAGCGGATCACCACGGTCGGCTCGGCCCAGCCCTTCTTTTCGAAGTGATGGTGCAGCGGCGCCATGCGGAACACCCGCTTGCCGGTCAGCTTGAACGAGGCGACCTGGACGATCACCGACACCGTTTCGAGCACGAACAGCCCGCCGACGATGGCCAGCACCAGCTCATGCTTGGTGACGACGCTGATCGCCCCCAGGGCGCCGCCCATCGCCAGCGAGCCGGTGTCGCCCATGAACACCATCGCCGGCGGGGCGTTGAACCACAGGAAGCCGAGCCCGGCCCCCACCAGGGCGCCGCAGAACACCGCCAATTCGCCCGAACCGGCGACGTAGTGGATCTGTAGGTAGTTGGCAAACACCGCGTGACCCACCAGATATGTGATCAGCGTGAACACCCCGGAGGCAATCATCACCGGCACGATCGCCAGACCGTCCAGTCCGTCGGTGAGGTTGACGGCATTCGAGGCGCCGACGATCACCAGCACCGCGAAGGGCACGGCGAACCAGCCGAGCTGAATCAGCAGGTTCTTGAGGAACGGTACCGCCAGGGTGCCGGCGAGCGGCTCGCGCTGGATGGCATAGATCCACACCGCGGCGGAGACGGCGATCAGCACCTGGCCGAACAGCTTGATCCGGCCCGGCAGCCCTTTGGGGTTCTTCTTCGACACCTTGAGGAAATCGTCGAGGAAGCCGATCAGCCCGTAGCCGAGGGTCACCATCAGGACGATCCACACGTAATGGGAGCGCAGATCCGCCCACAGCAGGGTGGCCACCGTCAGGCCGATCAGGATCAGGAAGCCGCCCATGGTGGGCGTGCCCTTCTTGGTCAGCAGGTGGCTCTCCGGCCCGTCGAGGCGGATCGGCTGGCCTTGCTTCTGCCATTTGCGCAACCAGGCGATCAGGCCCGGCCCGACCACGAACGAGACGATCAACGCCGTCATCACCGCCCCGCCGGTGCGGAAGGTCAGGTATTTGAACAGATTGAGGAAGCTGATCTGATCCGCCAACGGATAGAGCAGGTTGTAGAGCATGCGCCTACGTTCCTTCACACAGAGCTTTGACCACACGGCTCATGCGGCTGCCCGCCGAGCCCTTCACCATCACCACGTCGCCCGGCTGGAGCGCCGCCGCCACCAGCGGCACCACGCCTTGCGAATCCGCCGCCCAGCCGCCGCGCCGCTGTTCGGGCAGGGCCCGGTCGAGCGCCGCCATCAGCGGGCCGGCGGTGAACACCAGATCGATGCCCCATCCCTCGACCGCCGCCGCCAGGCCGGCATGGAGCGATTCCGCCTCGGCGCCCAGTTCCAGCATGTCGCCGAGCACGGCGATGCGCCGGGCTCCCGCGCCCGGCCGCGCCGCCGCCAGCGTGCCCATCGCCGCCTTCATCGAGATCGGGCTGGCGTTGTAGCTTTCGTCGATCACTGCGATCCGGCCGCCGTGCCAGTCGACGCTGCGCCGCTCGCCGCGTCCCTTGGGCGGCGCCATGGCGTCCAGCGAGGCGGCGGCGGCGTCCTCGTCGCCGCCCAGGGCGCGCACCGCCAGCAGCACCGCCAGCGCGTTGGTTCCCCAGTGGCAGCCGGAGACGCCGACGCGGAAGGCCAACGCATGGTCGTGGACCAGGGCGAACACCGCCGTCGAGGCCGGATCGACACCGCAATCGAGCAGACGGGCATCGGCGTCGATGTGGCTGCCGAAGGTCTCGATGCGCGCCCCCACCGCGGCGGCGGCGGCGGCGAGACGGCGGAACTGGGGATTGTCGCGCGGCAGCACCGCCACGCCGCCGGCTTCGAGACCCTGGAAGATCTCGGCCTTGGCATCGGCGATCTGATCGAGGCCGGTGAAATGGGCCATGTGCACGGCGGCGACGGTGGTCACCACCGCGACCTGCGGACGGACCATGCGCACCAGCGGCACGATCTCGCCGGGGTGGTTCATGCCCAGTTCGAACACCGCATAGGCGCAGGTGACCGGCATGCGGGCGAGGCTCAACGGCACGCCCCAGTGATTGTTGAAGCTGCCCACCGACCAGTGGGTTTCCCCCTGGCGCGACAGGGCCAGAGCCAGCATTTCCTTGGTCCCGGTCTTGCCCACCGAGCCGGTCACGGCGACGATGCGGGCCTCCGAGCGGGCGCGGGCGGCGACGCCCAGGGCCTGCAATCCGGCCATGGTATCGTCGACCGTCAGCAGCGGCGCGTCGGCGGCCAGACCGTCCGGACGGCGATGGACCAACGCCGCGCAGGCCCCGGCCTTGAGGGCGGCGGCAACGTGGTCGTGACCGTCATGGGTCGGGCCGGCCAGGGCGATGAACAGGTCGCCGGGCGAGAGGGTGCGGCTGTCGATCGACACGCCGCTCGCCGCCCAGCCGGGGCCGGACAGACGGCCGCCGGTGGCGGTTCGGGCGTCGTCGGATGTCCATAACGGCATTGTCATCGGCCGCCTCCGTCGGCAAGAGCGACGGCGCGTCGGGCTTCCTCGGCGTCGTCGAACGGGTGCACCGTAGTGCCGACGATCTGTCCCTTCTCGTGACCTTTTCCGGCGATCACCAACACGTCTCCGCCTACCACCATCGATACCGCCCGGGCGATGGCGGCGCGGCGGTCGGCGATTTCCATGCCCTTCGGGCAGGCGGCGAGGATGGCGGCGCGGATGGCGGCGGGCGCCTCGCGGCGCGGATTGTCGTCGGTGACCACGGCAATGTCGGCAAGACGGTCGGCGATGGCGCCCATCTGCGGCCGCTTGCCCGGGTCGCGGTCGCCGCCGCAGCCGAACACCACCACCAGCCGGCCCTTGACCTGGGGCCGCACCGCGTCGAGCACCGTCTCCAGCGCATCGGGGGTATGGGCGTAGTCGACATAGACCGGGGCGCCGTTGGCCCGCTCGGCGACCTTCTGCATCCGCCCCGGCACGCCGTCGAGGGTGGAGAGCGCCTCGACCGCCGCCGCGGCCTCGGCGCCGAGGCCGATGGCCAGGCCCAGCGCCGCCAGCGCGTTGTCGACCTGGAACAGGCCGGCCATCGGCAGCCGGGCGGCAAACCGTTGCCCGAGGATGGTGACGGAGAAACGCAATTCGCCGGACCGCGGCTCGACCGCCTCCAGGGTCAGATCCTTGCCCTGGCGGCCATAGGTGAGCACCCGGCCGCGGCAGGCGGCGGCGATGGCGGCGGCGAAGGGATCGTCGGCGTTGAGCACCGCCACCCCGTCGGCGGGCAAAAGGGTCGAGAACAGGCGCAGCTTGGCGGCGCCGTAGCTCGCCATGTCGCCGTGGTAATCGAGATGGTCGCGGGTCAGGTTGGTGAAGGCGGCCGCCTTCAGCCGCACGCCGTCGAGCCGGCGCTGATCGAGGCCGTGGCTGGAGGCCTCCATGCAGGCATGGGTGACGCCGATCCCGGCCAGCCCGGCCAGGGTGGCGTGGAGGTCGGCGGGGTCGGGGGTGGTCAGACTGCCGGCATTGTCCCAACCGTCGGCCAGCACCCCCAGGGTGCCCAGGGCCGCCGCATGATGGCCGAGGCGGCTCCACACCTGGCGGAGGAAGACGGCGGTCGAGGTCTTGCCGTTGGTGCCGGTGACCGCCGCCATGGTCTCGGGCTGCCGGCCGTGGAAGGCCGCGGCGGCAAGGGCGAACAGGCGGCGGGGATCGCGGTCGGTGACCAGCGCCACGCCCGGCGGCAGCACGATGTCGGAGCCTTCGGGGGCCAGCACCGCGACCGCGCCCCGGGCGACCGCCGTGGACACGAAGGCACGCCCGTCCGCCGTGCTGCCCGGCAGGGCGGCAAACAGGAACCCGGGCGCAACCTTGCGCGAATCGGCGGTGACACCGCAGATGGCGGCGTCCGCGACGAGGCTCCGGCCGACGATGTCACTCAACTGCGGCAAGTTCTCCGCTCCTGCTGGAGGTGGCGATTCCCTTGGGGCCGGCGGCCGGCTCGCGCCGCGGCAACAGGCCCATCAGGGGGGCGGTCTGGGCGACGATCCGCGCCACCACCGGCGCCGCCACCCATCCGCCGGTGATCTGCCCATGCGACACGGCATTGGCCTCGGGCTCGTCGATCATGACGAGAACGGCCAGTTTGGGCGCGTCCATGGGGAAGGCGGCAACGAAGGACGACAGTACCGCCTTCTTTCTGTACGAACCGTTGCCGGCCTTCTCGGCGGTTCCGGTCTTTCCCCCCACCAGATAGCCGGGAACGTCGGCGTGTTTTCCGGTTCCCTCGGTGACGGCCAGGCGCATCAAACGGCGCATTTGCTCGGATGTCTGCGGCTTGACCACCCGCTGACCCGACACCGGCTCCCCCTCGCGATGGGCGAGCAGGGTCGGCTGGCGATACTCGCCCCCCCCCACCAGCGCGGCGACCCCGGCCAAAAGATGCAAGGGGGTGACCGAGATCCCGTGACCGTAGGCGACGGTGGCGACGCTGATGTCGCGCCACGGATCGGGGACCAGCGGCGCGGCCACCTCGGGCAGCTCGATCGGCGGCGGTGCGGTCATGCCGATCCGTTCGAGCAGGGCGCGCTGGATCGTGCCGCCCATCGCCAGCGCCATCCGCGCCGAGCCGATGTTCGACGAGTGGATGAGGATCTCGGGCACCGTCAGCCAGCGGTTCTGTCCGTGGGAATCGTGGATCTCGTAGCCGCCGATCTTCAGCGGGCCGCGGGCATCGAAGCTGGAACTGAGGTCGGCGCGACCGCTGTCCAACGCCGCCGCGGTGTTGAACAGCTTGAAGGTCGAGCCCATCTCGTAGACGCCCTTGGTGACCCGGTTGAACATCGCCAGCGCGGTGGCCGGCGGCGGTTCGTTGGGGTCGAAGTCGGGCAGGCTGACCGCGGCGAGCAGTTCGCCGGTGTCCACGTCCATCATCAGGCCGATGCCGCCCTCGGCGCGATGGTCGCGGACGGTGCGGGCCAGTTCGTTGCGCACCACCGTCTGCAAGCGGACATCGAGCGACAGCGTCAACGGCGTGCGCTCGCCATGCAGCACCGCCTCGAATCGCCGTTCGATGCCGGCGACGCCCTTGTTGTCGACGTCGGTCATCCCGACGATATGGGCAACGAGGTTGCCTTGGGGGTAGACCCGCCTCTCGCCCTTCTCGAAGTAGAGCCCGGGAATGCCTAGGGCATTGACGTCATAGTGCTGGCGCGGCGTCAGGTTGCGCTTGAGATAGACGAACCCCTTGCCCGACGCCAGGCGGGCCATGACCTCGCGGCGGTCGAGTTCGGGCAAAACGCTGGCCAGCCGGGTCGCCGCCTCGGCGACGTCGAGGATCTCGGCGGCCTTGGCATAGAGGGCGACGGTCGGCAGGCTGGTGGCGAGGATGACGCCGTTGCGGTCGGCAATGTCGGCGCGGTCCATGACCAACGCCTCGGTGCGGGCCTCGGCATGGGGGACCGGCCGGGCCGGGTCGGGATCGAGCACCGCCACGTCCACCAGCCGCAGCCCGACCACCGCGAACGCGGCGACGAAGGCGCCGGCGGTGGCGACCAAGCGCCCGCGGCCGATATCCAGCGCCTTCTGGCGGGTGCCGTCCAGACGCGCGGAACCGGCCGCAGCCTGGAGGTCGCGGCCGGCGTCGATGCCGGGAGAGGGGCGTCGCGGGACGAAGAACGTCATCGCGCCTCCCGCGGGGGAGGCTCGCTGGCGGCGAGATTGGGCGAGGCAATCACGATCGAGCGCGCCATCGGCGGCGGCTCGGCGGCCTGGGCGACGGCCACCGCCTTGGGCGCCGGCGGCGGCGGAGCCGGTCGCGACGGAACCGGCCGGGCCGCCTTGGTCTCGCGGGCAAGCTCCACCTTGGCCATCCGCACGCTGGTCGGCGCCTTCGATGCCGGAGCCGGCGGCTGCGGCGCACCGATGAACGGCGCCGGCGGCGGCGGCGACCGCACCACCGGCGGCGGCCCGGGATCGCCGGCCAGCAACGGCAGGGCGGCACCGCCGGGAGCAAGCTGGCTCAAGGTGGCGATCTGCGCGGGCGCCACCGGGCGCAGGCCGAGATGCTTCTCGGCCAGGGCGCGCAGGCGCTCCGGATCGTTGAGGAACGCCCACTCCGCCTTCAGCACGTGAACCGCTTCCTGGTTGCGCTGGATCTCGTGGTTGATGCCGGCCAGACGCATTTCCGCGTCCTTGACCTCGGTCTTGACCACGAACAGGCCGATGCCGACGCACGCGGCCAGGCAGGCCCACAGGACGGTTCCGGACAAGCCGCGGATCATCGCTCACCTCGTTTCGAAACCGGCGCCGCCACCGGCGCCTCGGTGCGCCGGGCGGCGCGCAGATGGGCCGAACGGGCGCGGGGATTGGCCGCCACCTCGGCGGCGGACGGCGACACCGCCTTGCGCGACAGCAGGGTGAAGGTCGGCGCCGCGCCGGCCGCCGCCGCCGGCTGGTGGCGCGACGGACGCGACGCGCTGCCGCTGCGCTCCTTGAGGAACACCTTGACCACCCGGTCTTCCAGCGAGTGGTAGGTCACCACCGCCAGCCGGCCGCCGGGAGCCAGCACCCGTTCCGCCGCCGCCAGACCGCGCTCCAGCTCGCCCAGCTCGTCGTTGACGGCGATGCGCAGCGCCTGAAAGGTGCGGGTGGCGGGATCGATGCCGTCGCCGGACTTGGGGATCACCCGGCGCAGCATTTCGGCCAGTTGGCCGGTGCGGGTAAACGGCTGCGCCACCCGGTCGGCGACGATGGCGCGGGCCACCTTGCGGGCGTGACGCTCGTCGCCCAAACGGAAGATGATGTTGGCCAGATCGGTCTCGGAGGCGGTGTTGACCAGATCGGCGGCCGAGGGCCCCGCCTGCTCCATGCGCATGTCGAGCGGCCCGTCCTTGGCGAAGGAGAAGCCGCGCTCGGCCTGGTCGATCTGCATCGAGGAAACGCCGATATCCAAGACGATGCCGTCGACGCGGTCGACGCCGCGGGCGGCCAGCAGGGCGGCGAGGTCGCCGTAGCGGCCGGCGACGAGCTCGAGGCGGCCGGACTGCGCTTCGGGCAGGGCGCGGCCGCGGGCGATGGCGTCGGGATCGCGGTCGATGCCGATCACCCGGCAAGCGGCGGCGGCGAGGATGGCGCGGCTGTAGCCGCCGGCGCCGAACGTGCCGTCGACGACGGTCTCGCCGTCGCGGGGATCGCGGGCGGCCAGCACTTCGGCAAGCAGGACGGGGATATGCGGCGCGGCCGGCGGGGTCATCGCCCCCCCCCGCCGGACGGACGCGGCTTCAGGGGCACGACGGGGCGGTTCTGGGCGGCGCGGGCGCGGATCTCGGCCTCCAACGCCTTGTAGGCCTCGGGCTCCCAGATCTGGAAGGTCGGGCCCTTGCCGACGAAGGCGGCGAATTCGCTCAGGTTGGCGTGGGCGATGATGTCCTCGGGCAGGACGATGCGGCCTTCCGGATCCCAGGCGAGCGGACGGGAATCGGCGAAGATCAGGGACGTAAGGTCTTCCTGCTCGGCGCTGAAGGCCGCCAGCTCCTGGGCGCTCTCGGACAGGCGCTCCATGTAGTCCATGCCGCTGCCCTCGATGCAGGCGCCGGTGAAGCCGCGATAGCAGACCACGCCCTGGAACGCCTGACCGGCCACCGCGGCACGAAACGTCGCCGGCACGGAGACACGCCCCTTCCGGTCGACCTTGTTCACGATAGTGGAGAGGAACAGACCCATCTCCGTCCGCCTTCAGTCCGATCGTTCGCCCGCACCCGGATGACACCGCCGGGCACATCTTGCCCCTGACCGCCGTGCGATGGTGTCTCATGGGATATCATGGGATATCATGGGCGTCAATGGATTCCATTAGTAAAACCATGGGCGGCGAGGGAATCGCGGCAAGTCTGGGCGCTTGCTTCCACAGTAGTGGAAGGTCGCCCCGCAACCCGCTGATTTTCCGAAAATGTCGATAAAATGGCACCGATTGGGTTCCCGGGACGTTCCAGGCACAAAACCCAGGCGCGGCGCGGGAGGCGGGTTGGAACCGCACCTCCGCAGGCCTGGCCGCCCACGGGAGAACATGGGCGGCACGGACGAATGATGCTCAAGTCCGGCTCAAGTCATCGCGGCATCGATTACATGCCATACCCCGGCGAGATCTCCCGCCCGCCGCCCCGCGACTGTCCCCGCCCCCCGGCGCTCGTCTCGCCGCCGGCAATTGGAGACTTCGCCACCTCGGTCGCGGCGCGCCAGTCCTCTTGCGAACCTATGGCATTGGTATATGATGCCTGGACTGAGAGCTGGACTTATCGGAAGATTTCGATGCCCGGCATGGGCCGACGGGCGGATGCCCGCATTGCGATTCTCGCCTTCGGGGCGTCACTGCTGGCCCTGCTGTGGGGAGCCGTCCTGCATCAGGGACTGCGTGCGCGCGCCGTCGCGGCCGCCGGCTTCCATCTCGAACTGACCAATTATTCCCGGCTCCTCGAAGCCCATACCCGAATGGTGATCCGCGGCCTCGACCAGGTGGTGATGCACCTCAAGGCCGAATACGAGGACAATCCCAAGGCCTTCGATCTCAAGGCGCAGATCGCCCGCAGCCCGATCCTCAAGGGATTGTCGGTCCAGGTGGGACTGATCGACGCCGAAGGCTATCTCGGGGCCTCGACCAGCGCCGTCCCGACCGGCCAGCGGGTCTATCTCGGCGACCGCGAGCATTTCACGGTCCATGCCCGGTCCGACGACGGCGCCCTGTTCATCAGCAAGCCGGTGCTGGGCCGGGCGTCGGGCAAATGGTCGATCCAACTGGCCCGCCGCCTCAACGACAAGAGCGGCGCCTTCGCCGGCGTGGTGGTGGTGTCGCTCGACCCCGGCTACATCTCCGACGTCTACGAGCACCTCGATCTGGGGCCGGGCAGCACCATCCTGGTGCTCGGCCGCGACGGCATCGCCCGTGCCCGCGCCGCCGGGCAGGATCGCATGGTGGGACAGGATTTCTCGGCGGCACCGTTCTTTGCCGGCCTGTGGGACAAGCCCGAAGGCGACGTCCACGGCGCCAGCCCGATCGACGGCAGCCTGCGGGTCGGCGTGTTCCGCCGCCTGTCCGACTATCCGCTGACGGTGGTGGTCACCCGCACCGCCGCCGACCTCGGAGCCGCCTCGGCGCACGAGGAAGGGGTGATCCTCGGCGCCGGCTTCTTCGGCACCCTGCTGATCCTGGCCGGCACCCTGGTGCTCCATCGGCAAGCCGGCCAGCAGGCCGCCGCCACCCGGCTGCTGCGCGCCCGCGAGGCCGAGCTGCGGCAGAAGAACCGCGACCTCGAACAATTCACCGACGTCCTCGCCCACCACCTTCAGGAGCCGGTGCGGCTGCAATACGCCTTTGCCCAACGCCTGGAAAAGTTGGCCGCCACCGACCTCTCCGACCCGGCCAAGGGCGCGCTGGACTATGTCCTCAAGGGTGCGCTGCGGCTGCGGGCGCTGCTGCGCGACGTCCAGCTCTATCTGGCCCTCGACCAGATCATGCCCCCGGATCACCCGTCATCCGCCGAACGCGCCCTCTCCGCCGCCCTCGACCATCTGCGGGAGCGGATCGACGAATCCGGCGCGGTGATCGAGCGTCAGCCGCTGCCCGTGGTGGCGATGGACGAGAAACACCTCTCCGAGGTCTTCTTCGCCCTGATCGACAACGCCATCGTCCACCGGCCGCCCGGCTGCGTGCCCCGCGTGCGGATCGCCGCCGAGCGCCAGGGTCCGGATGCCGTCTTCACCGTCGAAGACGACGGTCCCGGCATCAGTCCGGAATTCCACGACCGCGTGTTCCGTGTCTTCGAGCGCCTGAACCCCAATCCCTCGCGCGTCGGCACCGGCATCGGCCTGGCGCTGGTCAAGAAGATCGTCGAGACCGCCGGTGGGCGGGTGTGGATCGAAGGCGGCGACGGCAGCGGCAGCCGCGTCCGCTTTGCCATTGCCGCCGCATCCAAGGAGGCCTGATGGCACGCAGCCCCGCTGCTCCGTTCGAGGTTCTGCTCGTCGACGACGAACCGGGCGACGTCGACCTGATCCGCATGGCCCTCGATTCGGGCCGCTTTCCCTGCCGGATCACCGTCGCCGGCAACGGCAAGGACGCGATGGACATCCTGCACCGCGACGGCGCCTTCCCCGCCACCGGCGTCCCCGACCTGATTCTGCTCGATCTCAACATGCCGCAGATGAACGGCCGCGAAGTGCTGGCGGCGGTCAAGGCGGAGCACCATCTGATGGCCGTCCCGGTGGTGATCCTGACCACCTCGGGCTTCGAGCGCGACGTCGCCACCTGCTACGACCTCGGCGCCGCCGGGTTCGTCTCCAAGCCCATCGATGTCGACGAACTGTTCAAGACCATTCATGCCGTCGAGGAATACTGGTTCGGCATCGTCCGTTCGCCGCACCGAAACGCGCCAGCCGGCCTGTAAGCCGGGTTCTGTCCCCGCCTTGCGGCGGGCGACGGCCATTCATCTGGGACACCCGTTGCCGAGTGCCTCACGCGACCGACCCGGGCGGCGACGCGGAAGCCCGTTTCGCTTCCCTCGACGCCGAGGAAAGACAGCCGCCCCTATTTGGTCTTGCTCCCGGTGGGGTTTGCCGTGCCGTCCCCGTTGCCGGGGCCGCGGTGCGCTCTTACCGCACCCTTTCACCCTTACCCACGGACGGCTTGCGTCGCGCGCGGGCGGTTTGCTTTCTGTGGCACTTTCCCTAGGGTCGCCCCCGCCGGACGTTATCCGGCACCGTGCTTCCGTGGAGCCCGGACTTTCCTCCCCCCGCCGCGAGGCGAAAGGCGACCGTCCGGCCGACTGGCGCGCCGGCAGTGTGCGCAGGCACGACGAGCGCCGTCAAGCGCCGCAGGGCAATCGCTTGAAGGAATATAGTCTCACAAACAAGGTCGTCATCCCCGCGAAGGCGGGGATCCAGGCGTCCGCGGGCGTGATCTTCGGCCTTGCGCATCATCCGTCCCGACCATGGATCCCCGCCTTCGCGGGGATGACGGACAATGCAAAGGACTGTGGTCCTTCACCCGATTGCCCTTGGAACCGGCGCGCCCCTCTCCCGCCAACGAGACCCTTGCCGGAACGACCCCGCCCGACGAGGCGCCGACCAGGCGGCATCTCGACGGACAAGGCGTCCCGGGGGAACGCGCTTCGCAAGGGTCTCGCACGCGGGCGAAGGGCCTCGTTGCGCCCGACCGCGCTATTTGGGCGGCGTCAGGCAGCCGATGGCATCGGTCGACATCCGCACCACCAGATCGCTCATCTTGCGGGCTTCGTCGACATAGCCGTCCATGGCCTCGCGGGCGAGGCGCATCTGGAGGTCCATCATCTCGTTCGGCGACTGACACTGGCGCAGTTGTTCGGCGGCATGTTGGGTCACCTGCCACTGCGACTGCGCCAGAGAAATAAGGCGGCTGTTGACCTGGGTCCAGCCATCCATCATCCGCGCCGTCATCTGCATCATGTCCCCGTTCAGCATCTTGGCCACGGCCATGTTCTCGCCGCCTCCAACCGCCTTCAACTCCGTTCTCCTCTCGCTCATCGACGACACTCCTTGCGATGAATTTCAATGTCGAGAGCGTAGCGGAAAAGAAGAGGCATTCCGCCTGAGCAGGCGGCCTAGGCGGAAAGCGCGGGGACGAGCGGGAGGGATAGGACGCTTGGGGGAGGGCCGGACGGCCCCTCGCCGCCGGCGGGCGAAGCGGGCGGGAATCCCGCCCGTTCACCCGAACAGCTTGTCGATCTCGTCCTGGCTGATGCCCTTGTTTTCCAGCTGCGGGCCATTGAGCAGCTTGGACTCGTCGTCCCGGTGGTCGTCGGCGGCCCTGGGGATGATCTCGGCGATGTTGTCCGGGCCCCAGATGTCGATCATGGCCATGATCCGGGCTTCCACGTACTTCAGCGTGCGGACCACCTTGGTGATGCGCTGACCGGTAATATCCTGGAAGTTGCAGGCCTCGTAGACCGAAATGATGGTCTCGTTGATGTCTTCGGCGAGGCGATAGATGTAGTTGTCCGAGCCGTGCGACTGAATCTCCCGGGTCAGGTTCTCGATCTTCTCCGCAGCTTCGAGGATGGTCTCGGTGGCGCCTTCGGTCGAGGAGACGATGGCGTCCAGTTCGAAGGCCACCGCCATCAGCCGGTCGTCGTCGGAATCCGCCGGCTTCAGCGCGGCGATTTCGGTCTTGGTCTGCTCGATGCACACCGCCAGGGCGCGAAGCTCGGTCTTGAGCATCGACACTTCGGCCTGCTTTTGCTGCATCACCTCCTCGGCGTCGGGGGCACCGGCGTTGGGCGACGGGACCTCTTCGCCCTTGGCCAGGGCGGTGAGGACGCGCAGTTCGCCCTTGATCTCGTTGAGGGCCCGCATCACCTCGGCGGGCGCCACGCCGGAGCCGGACTCGCCCTTCGAGGCCAGTTGCTTCATGCGCTGGATTTCGGCCGTAAACAATCTGCGATCGCTGCTCATTGCCCGCCGTCCCCTTCCCTCGTCCCGCAGCCGACATTCCGCACCCACGGCCCGTACGACTTATCCACAACCATGATGTGGTCGGTCAACCAATTCCGCAGAACGTCGACCACTTCATCCCCCAGCGCCCCATGATCCCCGCCTTGCCAGCGGGCGCGGATATCGCGGACGCGCGTTTCCAAAGCACGGTGAAGGGCGGCATGGGCGGCAAGGTGCGGATACCCCGCCTGGGCCATGATCGCTTCCTCGCGCTGAAAGTGGTGCTCGGTGTATTCGGCCAGAACGTTGACCACGCTGGCGACCACCTCCCGGCTCTGCCCGGTATCGCGGGCATCGTCGAGCTGGTTGAGCACGGTGATGAGGATGCGGTGATCGGAATCGAGCAGCGGATTGCCGACGCTCATGCCTTCGTCCCAAACCACACTCATCAACGCCACCTTCTCCCTCCAAACAGTGGAATCAATACACCCTTCGACGCCTGCCTTACAAGCCGAGCGCGCGATTCGACTCTGTGCGGTGTATGCTAGACTGACGCGCGAAACGCAGGTGATCGGTGTGATGCGGTTAAGAATCGCCACCTTCAATCTGGAGAGTTTGGACGACCACCCCCAGGCGGGAATCGATTTCGCCGACCGGCTGGCGGTGCTGCGTCCGCAATTGAGCCGCCTGCGCGCCGACATCCTGTGCTTCCAGGAGGTCAACGCCCACGCCGCCGCCAAGGGCGAACCCCGCCATCCCACCGGGCTCGACAAACTGCTGGCCGGCACCGCGGCGGCGGGGTTCCATCGCGTCGTGTCGTTGAGCCGCGGCGGCGTGCGCCCCGCCGACCGCCACAATCTGGTGATCCTGTCGCGGCTGCCGGTGCTCGAACACCGGCAGGTGTGGCACGACCTGGTGACGCCGCCCGCGTGGCGCCCCTCCACCGCCTGGCCGCAGCCGTCGGCCGCCGAGGCGGTCGAGTGGGACCGGCCGATCCTCCATGCCGTGCTCGATGCCGGGGCCGGCCGCCGCCTGCATCTCGTCGACGTTCACCTGCGGGCACCGCGCGCCGCCTGGCTGCCCGGTCAGAAGGAGGAGCACGGACGCTGGCAGAGCGTCGGCGGCTGGGCCGAGGGCTTTTTCCTCGCCGCGGTCAAGCGCGTCGGTCAGGCCCTGGAAGTGCGCCTGCTGGTCGAGCGCATCTTCGACGCCGAGCCCGAGGCGCTGATCGCCGTCTGCGGCGACTTCAACGCCGACGACCGCGAGGCCCCGGTGCGCACCATCCGCGGCGACGAGGAGGACACCGGCAACGGCCACCTCGCCGCCCGCATGCTGGTGCCGGTCGAACGCTCGCTGCCCGACGACCGCCGTCATTCGGTGATCCATCACGGCCGTCGGCTGATGCTCGACCACATCCTGGTGTCGCGGCCGCTGATGGGCTGGTTCATCGCCGCCGAGGTGCACAACGAGGCCCTCGGCGACGAGTTGGTCGCGCCGGCCACCGTCTTCGCCACCCCCGAGAGCTTCCACGCCCCCCTGGTCGCCGAGTTTGCCGTACCGCGGCCCCCTACGCCGTCTCGACCATGACCAGCTCGACGTCGTCCGCGGCGGTCAGCGTCAGATCCGCCTCGCCCTCGACCGCCAGGCCCGCGCGCGGACCGACGGCGAGGCCGTTGACCGTCACCGTGCCGCGCGCCGCCACCAGATAGGCGCGACGCCCGGTCAGGCGGTGAACCACCCGGTCGCCGGGATCGAGGGTCGCCCCCAGCACCCGCGCCTGCTGATGGAGGAACAGGCCGCCGTCGCCCGCGATGCCCGAGGCCAGCACCTCGACGGCGCCATGGCGGCGGGGAAACGGTTCCTGCGCCCAGCGCGGCGGGTGGCCGGTGCGGTCGGGGACGATCCAGATCTGGAACAGGCGCACCAAAGCGGGGCCGCGGTTGGCTTCGCTGTGGCGGATGCCGGTGCCGGCGCTCATCACCTGCACCTGCCCGGCCTCGATCTCGCCGCGATTGCCGAGCGAATCCTCGTGGGTCAGCACCCCCTCGCGGACATAGGTGACGATCTCCATGTCGCGATGTCCGTGCAGCGGAAAGCCGGTGCCGGGAGCGATGGCGTCGTCGTTCCACACCCGCAGCGCGCCCAGCCCCATGCGCTCCGGATCGTGATAGTCGGAGAAGCTGAAATGGTAATGGGCGTCGAGCCAATCGTTGGCAAAGCGGCCCAGGCGGTCGAACGGGCGCAGATCGAGCATGGCGGCCTCCTTGTCCTCACCCTTCATGTCGGGCGCTGCGACCGGTCGGGCAAGGGCAGAGCCGATCCCGCCCCTTCCCGCGCCTCTCCCGCTGCGCTATCCTATACGAACGAATGCAACCGGCGAATTGGAAGTCACCATGATGCTTCCTGGCCCCTGCGGCCCGCGACCATCGACGCTCGCCGCCGCCGTCCTGCTTGCGGTGCTGGCGTGGACGGCGCCGGCGCCGGCCCGCGACCTGGTCTTCGGCCTGGAAAGCGGTGCCACCACCCTCGACCCGCACTTCCTCAACATCGCCCCCAACAACACCGCGCTGCGCCACATCTTCGAGCCGTTGATCGAGCGCGACGAGCGCCTGCGCCTGCATCCCGCCCTGGCGGCATCATGGCAGCGCCGCGACGACCTGACCTGGGAGTTCCGCATCCGCAGCGGCGTCAGCTTCCATGACGGCACGCCGTTCACCGCCGCCGATGCCGCGGCCTCGCTCGACCGGGTGCGGCGCTCGGATTGGAGCGGCTCGTTCGCCAATTACGCCGCCACCATCGCCGAGGCGCGCGCCACCGATCCCCAGACCCTGATCGTCGTCACCAAGGCGCCGGACACGCTGCTGCCCAATCGTCTGAGCAATCTGATGATGGTCAAGCAGTCGGCCCTCGGCCTGACCCACGAGGCGTTCGACGGCAACACCGCCGCCATCGGCACCGGTCCCTACCGGCCGGTGGAGTGGGTGCGCGGCGAGCGCCTGACCCTGGAACTCGCCCGGACGCCGTGGCGCGAGGCGCCGCCGTGGCGCCGCCTGGTGATCCGCACCATCCCCGACGCCGCCAACCGTGTGGCGGCGCTGCTGCTCGGCGAGGTCAACCTGATCGACCAGGTGCCGCCGGCCAAGCTCAACGAATTGGCGGCGCGCCGGACCGTCCGGCTGGCGGAGGCAACCTCGACGCGGCTGATCTTCCTCCATCTCGACCAGGCCCGCGACAGCAGCCCGTTCGTCGCCGATGCCGAGGGCAAGGCGCTGGCCGCCAATCCGCTCAAGGACCTGCGGGTGCGGCGCGCGATCTCGAAGGCCATCGACCGCCCGGGGATCGTCGGCAACATCCTCTACGGACGGGCGGTGCCGGCCGGGCAATTGCTGCCCGAGGGCTATTTCGGCGTCAGCCCGACCCTCCAGCCCGAGGGGTTCGATCTCGGCGGCGCCCGCGCGCTGCTGGCCGCGGCGGGGTATCGCGGCGGCTTCAAGGCGACGCTGCACTGCCCGAGCGGCCGCTATCAGGGCGACGCCCAGATCTGCCAGGCGGTAGCGACCATGCTCAACCGGGCCGGCCTCCTCGTCACGCCGGTGACCATGCCGGTCTCCGCATACTTTCCCAAGCTGCTGAAACACGAGTTCAGCCTGATGCTGATGGGATGGGCGACGGTGACCGGCGAGGCGTCGTTCCCGTTGTCGACCCTCGTCGAAAGCGCCGATCCGGCCCGCGGCAGCGGCTCGTGGAATGCCGGGCGCTATGCCAATCCGGTCCTCGACGCGCTGATGGTCCGTGCCGTCGCCACCTTCGACGAAGCCGAACGGGCCCGCCTGCTGGCGCGGGCGATGGAGGTGGCGATGGAGGATCGCGCCATCGTCCCGCTGCACTTCCAAGTCAACACCTGGGCCACCGATACCTCGATCCGCTACAGCGGCACGGTCGACGATCTGACCCTGGTGCGCTTCGTGACCCCGACCGCCGCGGTCGAGTGATCCGCCGTCATGTCCGCCGACGGCCGTCCCCCCAGCCGCAGCGACCCGACCGCCCTTCCCGGACTGCGCCGCATCGTCACCGGCGTCAATGTCGCGCTGCTGGTGGTCTTCGTCGCCCTGGTGCTGGTGACCGGCTACGGCCTGCGGCGCATCGAGACTCTGGCCATCCGGACCCGCGACGTCACCGTGCCCGAGGTTCTTTCCCAGCACCGCCAGGCGATCGTCGCCGGCGAGATGCTGCGGCTGGTGCCGGTGATCGCCAATCCCGCCCTGCCCGCACCCCAGCGCCGCGCCGCCCTGACCACGGCCCAGGGGCTGATCGCCGCCTTCGACGCCGTCCAGGAGGCCGCCGTCCTGCAACGGCTCGACGCCGTTCTGGCCGCCTTGCAGGATCTCTCCTATCACATCGACCTGCTGGCGCGGCTGCGCGGCGGCCTCGACGAGCGGGCGGCCCTGTACGATTGGCTCGACGAGGACTGGGCCTCCGCCGACGGGGCCTGGAGAGGCGATGCCGCGGCGGCGCCGCTGTCGCTGCGCTGGCTCGATGCCGAACTCCCGCGGGGGAAGCGCGCCCAGGCCCTGCGCCATCTTCGCGCCCTGCGCCTGACCGTGCACCGGATCGCCGCGGCCGCCGACGCGGCGACGCTCGCCGGTCTGCGCCGCTCGTTTGCCGCCGAGGAAGCGGCGTTGCGCACCCTGGCGCCGCAAGCGGCGCCGTGGCAGGCGTTCGACGCGCACGCCGCCCGCCTGTTCGACATTGCCGGCGAGGCGGTGACCTGCATCGACGCCATTGCCGCCGGCGCCATGCGGGTCGACCAGTCGCTCGACCATCTGACCGGGGGCTTCTCCGCCGAAGCGGCCGCCTCGGCCCGCGACGGCAGCGAGCGCATCGTCGCCCTGTCGACCCACACCTTCTGGACCCTGACCCTGATCTGGGCCCTGGCGGTGGCGGTGCTGGGGACGCTGATCTGGCTGGCCCGCCGCGACGTCGTCTCGCCGGTGCTGAAGATGATCGCCATGCTCGACGGCATCCGCCTCAACACCCCGCCGGTGACCCTGCCGCGCATCCGCTTCCGCGAACTGGAAGACCTCAAGCAGGCGGTGCTGATGTTCGCCGCGGCGCTGCAACAGGCCCGCGACCTGACCCGCGCCCTGCGCAGCAGCGAGGACCGCTACCGCGGGCTGGTCGACACCCAGCTCGATCTGGTGGCGCGAATGGACGGCGACGGCCGCTTCACCTTCGTCAACAACACCCTGGGCCGGCTGCTCGGCCGTCCGGCGGTCGAGCTGATCGGCGACCGCCGCTGGCCGGAGATCGTCGCCCCCGAGGACGCCGCCGCCGCCGAGGCGGTCCTGGCCGAGGCCCGCGACCCCGAACTGCTGCGGGCCACGGCGGAAAGCCGCATCGCCGCCGCCGACGGGATCCGCTGGTACGCCTGGGAGATCTACGCCATCCCCGGCGACGAGGGTACGCCGCTGGAGATCCAGGCGGTCGGCCGCGACGTCACCGAGCGCCACCGGCGCGAGACCGATCTGCGCGCCACCCTCGACGAACTGAGCCGCTCGAACGCCGAGTTGGAGCGGTTCGCCTATGTCGCCTCGCACGACCTCAAGGAGCCGCTGCGCAGCATCGTCAGCTTCAGCCAGTTGCTGGAGCGGTCGTGCGGCGACAGCCTGGATCGGCAAGGCCGCGAGTATCTCGGCTTCGTCATCGACGGCGCGCGGCGGATGAATGCCTTGATCACCGACCTGCTCGCCTATGCCCGGGTGATGCGGCGCGAGATCGCCGTCGCGCCGGTGGACCTGGAGGCGGCCCTGTCCACCGCCTGCGACAACCTGCGCGACCTGATCGACACCAACGGCGCCGTGATCCGCCACGACCCGCTGCCGGTGGTGGTGGGCAATGACATCCAGTTGATAGAGCTGCTGCAGAACCTGCTGTCCAACGCCCTCAAGTTCCACCGCCCCGACGCCGTCCCCACGGTCGAAATCCGCTGCCGGGCCGGCGAGGGAGTGTGGGACATTGCCGTGATCGACAACGGCATCGGCATCGAGCGGCAGTACTTCGACAGCATCTTCGAGATCTACCGCCGCCTGCACCGCGAGAACTATCCGGGAACAGGGATCGGCCTGGCCCTGTGCAAGCGCATCGTCGAAAGCCATCACGGCCGCATCCGCGTCGAATCGCAACCCGGCCAGGGCGCCACCTTCATCGTGACGTTGCCGGCCGGCGCCACAGGGTTGGCGGGCGACGGGGGAATGTTATAGTGGGGCGATGACGGTGATCGTTTCCCAATGGATCGACGGCCTGGTCGCCGAGGGTCCCTTCCCGCCCCGACGGACGCTGATCTATCGCGTCGTGTTGTCGGTGGCCATCGTCGTCGCGACGGGGATCGCCATCATCAACACCGTCCCCGATTTCTGGGCCGACCAAACCTGGCTGGTGGCGCTGGTCGAGGACGCGGCGCTGGCGCTGATGGCCTTCGACTATGCAATCCGCATCCACGTCGCCTATCTCCGCCGTACCGAGGGCGAGACGTGGTATGCGGCGATCCTCAACTACCTGCTGTCGCCCTATGGGGTGTTCGACTTCCTCGCCGTGGTGCCGTTCCTGGCCGGCGAGGCGCTGGGAATGCCGGCCGACGGCGAAACGGTGTTCGGCATCGTCCGCTTCCTCAAGCTGGCCCGCTACTCGCCGGCCCTCGAAACCCTGGGCAGCGTGGTTTTGACCGAGATCCGCCCGCTGGCCTCGGCGATCTTCATCATGATCCTGCTGGCGGTGTCGGCGTCGACGATGCTTTATTTCACCGAGCGCCTCGTCAATCCCGGCTTCGCCAGCGTGCCGCACGCGCTGTGGTGGGCGATCGTCACCCTGGGCACGGTCGGCTATGGCGACGTGGTGCCGATCACGCCGCTGGGCAAGATGCTCGGCGCGGTGGTGGCGGTGTTGGGACTGTGCATGTTCGCCCTGCCGGCCTCGATCCTCGCTTCGGGCTTCGCCGAGGAGATGCGCCGCCAAAGCTTCGTCTCCACCTGGCATCTGGTGGCCAAGGTGCCGTTCTTCGCCCGCCTCCAGGCCAGCCAGATCGCCGAGATCGCCTCGTTGCTGAAGCTGTTCCGCGCCATCCGCGGCGAGGTGATCGTCCGCGAGGGCGATCCCGGCGAGAGCATGTACTTCATCGTCAACGGCCGCGTCGAAGTGAAGGGCCGCTTCGGCACCTTCGTCCTCGAAGCCGGCGACTTCTTCGGCGAGATCGCCCTCATCGAGCAATGCGCCCGCACCGCCACCGTCCGGGCGCTGGGCCGCTGCCAGTTGCTGGTCCTCGACGCCCGCGACTTCCATCGCTTCGTCGCCGGCTATCCCAACCTGCTGGAAGAAATCTGGGAGACCGCCCGCCAGCGCCACGCCCAGGCCACCGAGGCCGAACCGGTGACGCCGCCATGAGCGAAGCGAAACTGAAGGCGCGTCTCCTGGTCCAGGCGGCGTTGCGGATGTGCTCGATGCAGGCCATCCCGGCGGTGGTGGCGCGCCACGGCGACGACGACGCCGGCACCATCTGCGTGCGCATCGACCGCGGCCGGGGAATCGGCTGCGACGTCTACACCCAGACCCGCGACCGCGACGGCCGCCTCGCCTGGCTGCGCGCCACCGGCCCCGAACCGGTGCCCGAGTCGCGGGCCGATGCGCTGATCGCCAAGGCCCGCGACGTCGACGGCGATCTGTGGGTGGTCGAGATCGAAGACCCCCAGGGCCGCCTGCCCTTCACCGAGCCGATCGTCGGCTAAAGCGTGATGCCCGAAATGGGCATCACGCTTTAGCCATTGGTGTATTGCCCTCGCCGGGCGCGGCCCTCCGGCCGCTTGGCCGCTCGCTCAATGCTCGCCAAAGCACCGAGTTGCATGTTTGGGACTCGACGATCTAGGCCGTCCGCAATTCTCCCAGCGATTGCCGCACGATCTTCACCGCCGCCGACAGCGGCAGCCAGGCGAGGATGGCGGCCACCGCCAGGTCCGGCCAGCCGCTGGCGCTGCCCCACACCCCCAGCGCCGCCACCAGCACCACCAGATTGCCGATGGCGTCGTTGCGCGAGCACAGCCACACCGAGCGGACATTGGCGTCGCCGTCGCGCCAGCGGTAGAGCGCCATCGCCACCCCGGCATTGACCGCCAGGGCGAGGAGGCCCACCGCCCCCATCAGCTCGGCCCTGGGCACCGTGCCGTGGAAGAGGTTCCACACCAGGGTGGCGCTCACCCATACCCCCACGGCCCCCAGCGACAGCCCCTTGGCCAGGGTGGCACGGGCGCGGGCACGAAGACTCATCCCCAGCACCGCCAGGCTGACGGCGTAATTGGCGGCATCGGCCAGGAAGTCCAGCGAATCGGCGGTCAGCGACACCGAGCGTGCGGCCAGGCCGCCGGCGAACTCGACCCCGAACATCACCGCATTGAGCACCAGGGCCACCCACAGCACCCGGCGGAAACGCGGGTCGGTGGCCGGGGTCGGGGCACAGCACGAACAGCAATCGGCAGACATCGATCCTCCTACAGCGCCACGACCTCGGGAACGTGGCCGGTATGGCGCAAGAATGCCCGCAACCCGGCGGGAGAAAGGGTGGTGGTGCGGTCGTTGCGCAACGGGTGATAATTGACCTCGGGCTGGGCCATCATCCAGGCGTCGAGCACCGCGGTCACCCGATGCGCGGCATCGTGGACCAGGGCGAAGGGTGTCACCGAACCCGGCGCGATGCCCAGCACCTCGCCCAGCAGTTCCGCCGAGCCGAACGACAGCCGGGCCGAGCCGATCCGCTCCGGCAGGCGCTTGAGGTCGACGTGGCGCTCGGCCGGCGCCACCACCAGCCACAACCGACCTTTGGCATCCTTGAGGAACAGATTCTTGCAATGCACGCCGGGGATGCCCGCCCACGCCGCGTTGCCCTGCGCGACGGTAAAGGCCGGAGCGTGGCGGTGGGTGGAGGCCTCTATCCCCAGACGTTCGAGCAGGGCGAGAAGCTCATCGGCCGTCATGGGTCCTCTCCGAAAGCAACAGTCCGTCCGGACCGGTTGACCCCAACCGGGTTTCGACGATGATGGGCGCCACGTCACCAAGTGGAGAGCCAGACATGTTTGCCACCAACGTCCGCATCGACCGCTCCTCGACCACCCCGTCGCTGTTGCAGACCTTCGTCAACGTCTTTACCGGCTTCTTTAATCTGCACAACACGCTGCTGTCGATGTTCAATCCCTACAACGTCTACACCATGGTGGTCCGCTCCACTCGCCGCATGGTGCGGGCGTGCACCGCGCTCTAGCCCGGCGACAGGCGCAGGGGCGCCAGCGGACGGCGTCGAGAGTAAGACGAAGCCCGAAGAAGACGAAGAATAAAGCGCGCACCGCCGGCCTGCCGGCGCCCCTTCGCCTGTCGCCGCATTCGGCGTCGTTGGGAACTGCTTGAGACTGGGCGGCATTTGTGCCACCTGATGGCCATGCGCCGCATCCTTCTCTTCGCGGTGGCCCTGCTCGCCGCGACCGCGACGGATGCCGCCGCCACCGACTACGCCACCGCCCGCCGGCTGGTGGAGGAGAACCGCCTCGACGAGGCTTCGGCGGCCTTCCGCGTCCTGGCCCAGGCCGGCGACCCGCTGGCCCAGCATTGGCTGGGCTCGCTGCTCGACGAGCCCGACGGCGCCACTCCGCCCGAGGCGGTCGCTTGGCTGCGCCGCGCCGCCGAGGGCGGCGACCGGGCCGCCGCGGTCACGCTGGGACGCGCCCTGTCGCGGACCCAGCCGGCCGAGGCCCTGGCCTGGTATCGCCGCGCCGCCGCCCAGGGCAGCGCCGAGGCCCGTCTGCTGGTGGCCGCCGCCGAGCTGGTGCCGCCGGTGGTGGCCCGCTTTACCGACGATGCGGTCGAGGCTCTGGCCACCGCAGCGGCGGCGGGCGACGGCCGGGCGGCGGCCGCCGCCTGCCGCCATGCCGCCTTGCGCCCGCACTTGCGCCCCCATTGCCTGACCGCCGCCCTGGCCGGCGACGCCGAGGCCCAGGTGGTGATGGCCGAGTCGGCGGTCTTCCCCGGCGAGGCGCTGGAATGGCTGCACCGGGCTGCCGCCAGCGGCCACGGCAACGCCCGCGCCCGCCTGGCCCTCGCCGCCGCCGCCGGCTGGGGCGAATCCCGCGACGATTCCGCGGCCCTCCGTCATGCCGAGGCGGCCGCCTCGCCGCTGGGGCACACCGTTCTCGGCCTGCTGATCGGCGCCGGGCGCGGCGCTCCGCGCGACGCCAAACGCAGCGCCGCGTTGATCCAACAAGCCGCCGAGCAGGGCGAGCCGGTCGCCCAGACGGTGCTCGCCTACCGGTTCAGCCATGGCGACGGGGTGCGGCGCGACATCGCCGAAGCGGCCACCTGGGCGCAACTGCGCGCCCTCAACCCGACCGCCGAGCCGCCGGTGGAGATGATGGGCGAATTGTGGCCGCTGGCCCCGGCGATCATCCGCCGCGAAATCGCCGACCTCGCCGGGCCGGCGGGCATGCTCGATGCCCTCGGCCGGGCGACGCAATTGCGCAAGAAGCTGGCCGACCAGAACCGCTGGCCGCTGGCGGCGGATTCGGCGATGGGGTTCTGACCCTCGGCGCCGTCAGTCCTCGATCTCGCATCCCTCGGGATCGCCCAATTCGGCGAGCACCTCCTGGACATGGTGCTGGGCGTGGGTGACGGTCCCGGCAACGATGTCGGTGGTGCCGGCAACGGTGACGGCCCAACTGCCGTCCGCCCGAGCCCGCACCTGCCCCACCACCTTGTCGCCGTCGGAGCCGTCGCAGCCGCCCTCGACATCCTGCCAGATCAGATTGATGTGTTGCATCGGTCCCTCCTGCCTGCGGTAGCGCGAGCTCGTCGAGCGTAGCGCAAACGGCACCGGCCGTCAGCCGCCCTCGGCCCACGGCGCAAGGATATCGACCAGCGCCTTGGCCGTCGGCGGGTCGAGGTCGATGATGGTGAAGCGGGCGCGGCCTTCCTTGATGCGCATGCGCATGGTCCGCAGGCCGCTCTCGTGGGCGACCGTCTGCAGGGTGATCTGCCGGCTCCATGGCGCGGCGATGGTGGCGACGGTGGTGACGGTCTCGCCGGTGTATTCGATCTCGTCGGACATGCGGTTCCTCAACTCCCTGCAATGCGGTCGTGATAACGCGCCCGGTACAGCAGCCGCGGGGCCGCCGGATCGTCGCGGAAGGGCTCGCGGGTGTGCAGCACGTTGTTGCTGAGCAGCCCCATCCCCGCCTCCAGCCGCGCGGCGAACAGGAACGGCGACGGCCCGTCGAGCAGGCGGCGGATGGCGGCGGCGGCGGCCTGGACGGCCGGATCGGGACTCCACATCACGTTGCGCGCCCGCGCGGTGTAGCGCATCGCCAGGGCTCCGCCGCCGTCGATCCAGAACACCGGCCCCACCGTGTCGGCGCGCTGCAAGCCCTCCTCGTCGTTGCCGGGGATGGTCATGGCGTCGTCGCGCATCAATGCGGCGATGTGGCCCGGGTCCTCGTCGCGCAGCAGGATATAGAGCATCTCGGCATCCATCAGCCGATTGACGCCGCCCTCGGCGGCGGGCCGGGCGCAATGCAGCGTCAGCCCGCGCACCCGCCGCGGCGGGTGGTTGTAATAGCCGTCGGTGTGCCAGGCGATGGGACGCTCGGTATAGGGAATATAGCGGGCCCGGGTGCCGTCGCGGTGCACCGACAGCGGCGTCACCCCGTCGTCGTCGGCCAGGGCGTTGCGGTCGAGCGACACCAGCCCGAACCGCGCTCCCAGCGCCGTCAGCGCCGCCTTGTCGTCGCGTCCCGGCTGCGGGCGGCGCTCGGCATAGGCCGCCATGTTGGCGCGGCGGATGCGGTCGAGCAACGCCGCGTGCTCGGCCTGGTTCAGCGCCGCGATGTCGTCGACCTCGACGACCAGATCGGCGACGCTCGTCGGGTGGGCGGCGATGCGCGCCTCTCGCCAGCGGGCATAGGCGGGGTAATCGGCGAGATCGAAGCGATTGCCCACGGCCCGGTCCTCCCTATCCGTCATTCGGCCAGCGACACTAGCCGAACGTGCGCCTTGCAAACAAGGTGCGAAACTTTGCTTCCCAGGAGACGCAGGGTTCGCTAATATTCGAACGGCAAAGAGGACATATGCGATTGCGCGCGGCCATGGCGTTTCCCGGCCCGTCCGGGGGGAAGGCGAATGGCGAGGCGGGTGGTTGCGTCAAGATCCTCGACCGGTGGGGCATCCTGTCAATCGTCGTGGGCGACGGTGCAACGTGCGCCGGACTTAGGAGACGTGGAGGAAGACCAATGCAGCAGGACGCGGTGTCCAGTGTGACCTATCGCCGGTATCGGGATGGCGATACCGAGCATCCCGATTGGCGCGAGCACGTTTTCGAAGCCGATGGGTTCTCTTACAAGTGCCCCACCTATGTCCTGCGCACGCCGCCGTGCCAGGGAGCCTGCCCGTCGGGCCACGACATCCGTGGATGGATGAACGTGATCCGCGGCGTGGAAAAGCCCCCGGCCGGCATGAGCTGGCAGGAATACGTCTTCCGCCGCATGGTCGACGCCAACCCGTTCCCGGCGATCATGGGCCGCGTGTGCCCGGCGCCGTGCCAGAAGGGCTGCAATCGCAATCATCTCGACGAGTTCGTCGGCATCAACTCGATCGAGCAGTATGTCGGCGACTGGGCCTTGGCCCATGGCATGACCTTCCCCAAGCCGGACCATGAGACCGGCAAGAAGGTGGCCCTGATCGGCGGCGGCCCCGCCAGCCTGTCGGCGGCCTATCAGCTGCGCCGCAAGGGCCATTCGGTCACCATCTTCGAAGAGCACGAGCTCCTCGGCGGCATGGTCCGCTACGGCATCCCCGGCTACCGCACCCCGCGCGACGTGCTCGACGGCGAAATCGCCCGCATCCTGGGCATGGGCGTCGAGGCCCGCTGCAACACCAAGGTCGGCCGCGACATCACCCTGGCCCAGATTCAGGCCGAGTTCGATGCCGTGTTCCTGGGCATGGGTGCCCAGGCCGGTCAGCCGCTCGACGTCCCCGGCGCCAAGGGGGCGCCCAACTGCATCACCGGCGTCCAGTTCCTCGGCGCCTTCAACGACGGACGCCTGCGTCACCTCACCGGCCGCGTGCTGGTGATCGGCGGCGGCGACACCGCCATGGACGTGGCCGCGGTGGCCAAGCGTCTGGGCACCGTCGAGGACGCCCCGCCCCCGGAAGAGGCGATCTTCAACCAGACCACCAAGGACGTCGCCACCGTGGCCAGCCGCGAGGGCGGCGACGTGGCGATCGTCTATCGCCGGCCGATCTCCAAGGCCCCGGCGACCAAGCACGAGATCGAGGCGGTGCTCAAGGAAGGCGTCGCCTTCATCGAGAACCGCATCCCGGTCGAGGTGATGCTGGGCGCCGACGGCCGCGCCTGCGGCCTCAAGGTCGCCACCGTCGACTGGAGCTCGGGCAAGATGGTCACCGTCGCGGGCTCGGAAGAGATCCTCGCCTGCGACCTGATCGTTGCCGCCACCGGCCAGTGGGGCGACATCACCGGCCTCGAGGTCTACGACAACGGCAAGGGGGCGCTGACCATCACCCGCACCAGCCAGGTCTCCGGCCATCCGACCGCCTTCGCCGGCGGCGACGTCATCAAGCCGTTCCTGCTCACCACCGCGGTGGGCAACGGCTGGGTGGCCGCCGAGGGCATCGACGCGGTGCTGCGCGGCGATACCCCGAAGGTGCGGCCGAAGACCGACGGCCATCACTTCGACATGCTGGCCAAGCTGGACGAGGCCGGCCTGTCGCCGGTCGCCTATGGGTCGGAACCGACCCGCGGCACCGACACGGCTCCCTTCGCCGTGCACAACTTCGACGACCGCTCGCAGGGTTCGGTGGTCGCCGGGGACGAGTTGTATCTCGGCCACTTCCCGCCGGTGTCCCGCAATGTCCGCGAGGAGCGCGAGATCACCGCCGAGAACGTCCTCGACAACTACGAGGAACGCTTCGCCGGTTTGGGCGAGCATTCGGTCATCGCCGAAGCCAAGCGTTGCATGTCCTGCGGCCAGTGCTTCGAGTGCGACAACTGCGTCATCTACTGCCCGCAGGCGGCGGTGACGCGGCTGCCGAAGAAGGAACGGACCGTCGGCCGCTACGTGACCACCGACTATCACAAGTGCGTCGGTTGCCACATCTGCCGCGACGTTTGCCCCACTGGCTACATCCAGATGGGGTTGGGTGAGGGCTGAGGGCCCTGCCGTTGAACCTGGCGCCGGAGAGGAAACGATCCGGCGCCGTAACTTCGTTGCGTGACGGGATCCGGGGGGATCGGGAGCACACATGTATCAAATCGTCCGCTGCGAACAATTTTCAGACGTCACCTTCCTGTGGGAGGTTCTGGCCCCCGACGTCGCCAAGTCGGCCCAGCCCGGCCACTTCGTCATGCTGCGCCTCTACGAAGGCGGCGAGCGCATTCCCCTGACCGTGGCCGATTACGACCGCGACAAGGGCACCATCACCATGGTCATCCAGGCGCTGGGCAAGACCACGCGCGAGATGCTCTGCGACTACCGCGAGGGCGACACCTTCGACGATTTCGTCGGGCCGCTGGGCCTGCCGCAGCACGTCGAAAAGGTCGGCCACGTGGTGTTCGTCGGCGGCGGCCTCGGCGTGGCGCCGATCTTCCCCCAGTTGCGCGCCTTCAAGGAGGCCGGCAACCGCTGCACCAGCATCATGGGCTTCCGCAACAAGGACCTGGTGTTCTG